>CANDKT010000070.1 GCA_947385365.1 uncultured Bacillota bacterium
ATTTGACATATGTATAACATAATACAAATCGGGTTCCGCGTCAAGGGAAACTTGCGGCAAAACGGAGCGGACGGCAAACGTAAGTTTACCGTCCGCTGGATTGTCTGAGTGGGGGGAAGGGATCAGTCCATGTGGGAACCGCCGTTGATGTCGATCTCCTCGCCGGTGATATAGCTCGCCTCTTTGGAGGCCAGGAAGACGATGGGAGCGGCGACTTCCTCGGGTTCGCCGGGGCGGCCCATAGGGATGGCGTCGATGACGGGTTTTGCCTGTTCGGGGGACATACTCTTCCAGATATCGGTATTGATGAGACCGGGGCAGACGCAGTTGGTGGTGATGTTGTACTGGGAGACTTCCCGGGCCAAGTTTTTGGAGAAGCCCAACACGGCGGCTTTGGAAGCGGAGTAGTGGGCGCCGCCGAAGACGCCGCCGCCGCGTTTTCCGGAGACGGAGGACAGGTGGACGATGCGGCCATAGTTCTGTTTTTTCATGACCTCGCAGACGGCCTTGGTCAGCAGGAAGAGACCGAACATGTTGACGGAGAAGATTTTCTGCATATCGGCCAGGGTCATATCGGCCACGGTGACTTTCTGGGAGATACCGGCGTTGTTAATCAGCACGTCGATGCGGCCGTACAGGTCCACGATAGACTTGACCATATTGTCCACGGCGGTTTCGTCGCACAGGTTCGCGGCGTAACCGGCGGCTTCGAACCCGGCGTCCTGGAGTTCTTTCACATTGGCGTCGACGCCTTCTTTGTTGATGTCGCACAGGACGACTTTCGCGCCCAGCTCGGCGAAGGAGCGTGCGAAGACGCGGCCCATACCGCGGGGGGAACCAGCGCCGGTGATTAAAACGACCTGACCATGAAAATCGAACATATCAAAAACCTCCATAAAAAAGTAGTGACCCGCGCCTACGGCGCGTCGCGAAGCAGGCGCGGGCCGGTAAGAAAGGAGTGAAGACCGCTTTGTGAAGCTGCCCGCATCCGCGGTCCGCAGTTGTGCGGACGCGGGCAGGTCAAAAAGGAGTCGGGGAACGTAGCGTTAGGTTAGAGTTTTTTTGCGATGCGGACGATGTTCTCCACGGTCACGCCGTTGATAGCCAGCAGGCGTTCATAGGGGGCGGACTGACCGAACTGGTCCTGGATGCCTACGCGTTTGACGATACCGCGGCCCATTTCGGCGGCGACCTCGCAGACGGCGGAGCCGAGGCCGTTAAGGATATTGTGATCTTCGACGGTGATGATCTTGCCGGTGTCGTGGATGGCGGCGGAGACGGCTTCTACGTCGAGGGGTTTGATGGTGTGCATATCCAGCACGCGGGCGGAGATACCTTCCTGAGCCAGTGTCTCAGCGGCTTCTATAGCCAAGCGGACGGTATCGCCGTTGGCGATGATGGTGACGTCCTTTCCTTCCCGAAGCTGGTGGGCTTTGCCGATGGTGAACTCCACATTCTCGTCGTAGATCTGCGGCACAGCGTCGCGGGTGAAGCGGAGGTACATGGGGCCGTAGGTCTCGGCGGCCTGACGGACCAATTTCCGGGCGGAGTTGTAATCGGCGGGCATGATGACGGTCATATTGGGGATGGTGCGCAACACGCCCATATCCTCGATGGACTGGTGAGACGCGCCGTCATTGGCGGGGGTGACGCCGCCGTGGGAGCAAGCGATTTTGACGTTGAGGTTAGGGTAGCAGACTTCCTGACGGATCATCTCGCACATCCGGAGGGAGCCGAAGACGGCGTAAGTGACCACGAAGGGGACCTTGCCGCAGGTAGCCAATCCGGCGGCGACGCCCGCGCCGTTCTGTTCAGCGATGCCCACGTTGATGTACTGATCCGGCAAAGTTTTGCGGAAGTCGCCGGTCTTGCAGCTCTTGCCGATGTCGATATCCACGACCAGGAGGTTAGGGTTCTCCCGGCCCAGCTCCACGATCTCCCGGCCGAAGCCGTCACGGGTAGCGATCATTTTCTTGTCACTCATTGCTGTACCCTCCTGTTCAGATCAGCTGAGCGTTCAGCTCAGCCATAGCCTGCTCATACTGTTGCTGATTGGGAGCCACGCCGTGCCAGCCGCACTGGTTTTCCATGAAGGACACGCCCTTGCCCTTGACGGTGTGGGCGTAAATACACTTAGGCTTGCCGTTTTTGGAAGCGTAGCACTTATCCAGCGCGGCGACGATCTCTTCCATACTGTGGCCGTCGATTTCGATGACCTCCCAGCCGAAGGCTTTGAACTTATCGCCCAAGTCGCCGTTCGGCATGACCTCGTCGCAGGTGCCGTCCAGCTGGAGGTTGTTGAAGTCCACGAAGGTGATGAGGTTATCCAAGGCGTACTTGTGAGCGGTGTTGGCGGCCTCCCAGATTTCGCCTTCCTGGGCTTCGCCGTCGCCGACGACGCAGAAGACGCGGTAAGTTTTCTGATCCATTTTGGCGGCCATAGCCATACCCACGGCGCAGGCCAGGCCCTGACCCAGGGAACCGGTGGAGATATCGATGCCGGGGCATTTGTTCATGGAGGGGTGGCCTTGGAGGATGGAGCCTTCCTTGCGGAGGGTATCCAGTTCGGACTCGGGGAAGAAGCCGACGGAGGCCAGGCAGGCGTACTGGATGGGGCAGACGTGGCCTTTGGAGAGGACCATACGGTCCCGGTCTTCCCAGCGGGGATTTTTGGGGTCGAGGTTCATGTACTTGAAGTAGCAGGCGGTGACGAAGTCCGCAGCCGAGAGGGACCCGCCCGGATGGCCGGACTGCGCTTTGTAGATCATGTCGACGACTTTGATGCGCATATGGGTCGCTGTATTTTTCAGTTCCTGGATGGAAATGTCTTTCACGATGAATCACCTCATAGTAAGATTAAGCTTGGCCGTATGTAGTATGTCGGACAAATGGCAATTACAGTATAGCGCTTTGTCTGACAAAGTCAATGACGGTCAGTTCTGGTTCCGGGCAGGGATGACCTGCCCGGAACGGGTGGGATCAGCCGCCTACGAACATGGTAGAAATAGCGGGGACGTAAGTGACCAGGAGCAGGACGGCGAGTTCCGCGATGAGGCAGGGGACGATGCCTTTGGAGATCTCTTCGATTTTGATGTCGCCGATCCCGCAGGCGACGTAGAGGTTGACGCCGACCGGTGGGGTAAACAGTCCGATTGCGAGGTTGACGATCATGACGACGCCCAGGTGGATAGGGCTGATGCCGAGTGCGGCGGCGACGGGGGCGAAGAGAGGGGTAAAGATATACAGTGCGGAGGTGGAGTCCAGGAAGCAGCCGGCGATGAGCAGCACGACGTTGACGATGATAAAGAAGACGATCCAGTTCCCGCCGGTGACGCCGAGCATGAAGTCTTTGATAGCCAGGTCCAGCCGTGCGCGGGTAAGGACGTAGCCGAAGAGGGTCGCGCCCATTGTGATGAACATGACGGTGGCGGTAGTACTGCAAGAGTCGATGAGGATATCGAGCATTTTTTTGAAATTGATCTCGCGGTAGATGAATACGCCGACGAGGAGGCCGTAGAAGACGGAGACGGCGGCGGCTTCGGTAGGGGTAAAGATGCTGCCGTAGATTCCGCCCAGGATGATGACGGGCATGAGCAGGCCCCAGAAGGCGTCTTTCAGGGCCAGCCAACGCTCCTGAGCGGAAGCTTTTGGCATGACGTTCAGGTCCATTTTGCGGCCTAAGACGAGGGCGGCGGCGATCAAGCCCGCGCCCATGAGCAGGCCGGGGACCAAGCCGGAGAGGAAGAGGTCGGTGATGGAGGCGTCCGCGATGGAGCCGTAGACGACGAAGGTGATGGAGGGAGGAATGACGACGCCGATTGCGCCGCCCGCGGCCATCAAGGCGCAGGCGAAGGGTGCGGAGTAGCCTGCTTTGACGAGGGCGGGGATCATGATGAGTCCCAAGGCGGCGACGGTGGCGGGGCCGGAGCCGGAGATTGCGGCGAAGAAGCAGGACACGGCCACGCAGACGATAGCCATTCCGCCTTTGATGTGGCCCAGGCACTTTTCGGCCAGGTTGATGAGGCGGCCGGAGATACCGGCTTTTTCCATGACGTTGCCGGAGAGGATGAAGAAGGGGATTGCGAGCAGGACGAACTTACTGCTGGCGGAGGAACACAGGCGGGGCAAGACGCTCATGATGGCTTCGATGGGTTTGCCCGCGCCTTGGACGAGGATGGCGGTGACGCTGGACATACCCAGACAGACGGCGATGGGCGCGCCGAACGCCAACAGGAACACAAAAACGCCCAATAATACGATTCCAACCATTTACTTACCCTCCTGCGAGCGATATTCTTTTGCCATATCCGCGATGCCTTCCAGGAAGGCGATCATGGAGAAGGCGGCTCCGACGGGGACGAAGGAGCCATAGATCCACTCGGGCCACTGCATGGTAGCGGTTTCCTGACCCATTTGGTACTGGCTTATGACCATTTGGACGCCGAAGATGACGATCAGGAGGCAGAACAGGGCAGAGACGGCGTACATAATCATTTGGATGACCAGGCGGGCGCGGGGGCTGACGCGGTCGGTGACGATGGACAAGCCCAGATGGGCTCTGCGCCGGGCGGCGATCGCGGTACCCATGAAGCTCATGAGGACGAAGAGGTAGGTAGACATCTCGTCGGAGACCGCCAGGGAGTTATTGAAGACGTAGCGGGCGATGACGTTGGCGAAGACCAGCACAGCCATGACGGAGACGCAGGCGCAGGCCACGAACTTTTCGATTTTTTCTAACATAAGCTCCTCCTATTCCATACCGAACGCGGCGCAGGCGTCCTTGCCGTAGTTTTCTTTCAGGGCGGCGACCGCGTCGGCCACAGCTTCCTGGAAGGGGATCAGCTGTTCTTCAGTCAGGATGTCGACCCGCATTCCGGCGTCCCGGAAGCCTTGGATCAAGCGTTCCTCATCGGCTTCCAGCTGGTCCCGGCCCCAGTTGCAGGACTCGGTGGCGCACGTCTGGAGCAGCTCGCGGGTATTCTCCTCCAAGCTCTCCCAGATTTTGGTGTTGGCGACGAAGAGGTCGTTCTCATAGCTGTAGTTCCAGATGGTCATGTAGTCTTGGATCTCGTCCATTTTGGCAGATTTTGTGATGGAGCAGCCGTTTTCCTGTCCGTCGATGGTACCCTGTTGGATCGCGGTGAAGACCTCGCTCCAGCTCATGGAGGTAGGGCTTGCGCCCAGGGCGTTGAATACGTTCATATAGACGGCGGAGCCGGGGACGCGGATTTTCAGATTTTTGATATCCTCGGGAGTTGTGACGGGGCGTTTGCTGTTGGTGAGCTGGCGGAAGCCGTTGTGGAAGGAACCCAGGTAGGTGATGCCTTTGGCTTCCAGCAATTGGGCGTAGTATTCGCCGCCGGTGGTGTCGATGATCTCGCGGGCCTGCTGGTAGGAGGTGAAGGACCAGGGCAGGGTAGCCACGGAAATTTTCGGTTCCAGGTTGGCCAGGACGCTGGTGGCGTAAGCGCCCAAGTCGGAGCCGCCCACAGCGATATACTCCACGCCTTTGGTGCTGTTGCCTCCGGCCAGGGTATCGTTGGGGAACACGTCGATGACCACGTTCCCGCCGGAGCGTTCCGCGACCAGTTCGGCGAAGTGGTTCGCCACGAGGGAGTCAATTTGGGTATCGGTTCCGTTGACGGCCATAGACAGGTTCACTTTTTCGTAATCGCTGTTGCTGTTGGGAGTACTTCCTTCGCTGCCGCAGCCGGACAAGCTGGCGGTCAGGAGGGCGGCGCTCAGCAGCACGGTAGTGATCGCTTTGCTATACTTCATACATGAGTTCCTCCGATACATCCTTCATAGAATATTGTCATTTGTCCTATGTCCGACATAATCGCTAAAGCTACTATACAACTGACCAACGGGAAAGTCAACCGAAAAAGTATTTTTCGCCCTTTTGGCTAAAATATAAGGGGCGATTTTGGCCGAAATCACCAAGAATCGGAAAGAGACCGCGCAGAACAGCGCAGTCTCTTTTTCTGGCGGTTTGATTGGAAGCCGTTCGCTCAGAGCAGGAAGGTATTTTCGGCGCGTCTGGTATAGTTCTGCTCCAGCATAGCGACGTGGGAGAGGAAGTCGGGGTCTGTGAAGTACTTCGCGCCTTTGGGGCAACGGCGGACGCAGGCTTGGCATTTGACGCACAGGCCGACGGCTTCCATAGAAGTTTTGTCGATACTGCCCATTGGGCAGGAGCGGGCGCACAGGCCGCAGCGGACGCACTTATCCGGATCTGTGAGGGGGCGGGCTTTGAGGAATTTGGCGGGGGTCCCGTCCTCTTTGAGGGGGGTGTAGTAGGGACCGATCTCGCTCCGGTCCATATCCAGAGGGGGCAGGTTTGGCTGGGCCAATTTTTCTGCGGCTTGGGCGGCGAATTGAACGATTTGGGTGCAATCGGACTCATCGGGCCGACCTGCGCCGACCTGATCGGAGAAGGCGTGGCGTCCGGCGAGCGCGGCGGCGGCGGCGATTTGGAAGCCGTTCTGTTCCAGCAGCAGGACCAATTCCCGCAGGGCCTCGTCGGGGCTGCGGTTGCCGAAGACGCAGAGGGGGACGGCGGGGGTATGATTTCCGAAGATACGGGTTTTGTATTCGGGCAAGAGCTTATTGGGCAGGCGTCCGGCGTAGACCGGGGAGGCCATCACGAGCAGGTCGTTTGTGTTGAAGTGGTATTCGGTCTGTCGATTTTCCGGTCGGGTGAAATCGAAGACAGCGGTTTCAGCGTTCAGTTTTTCGGCCAGTGTTTGGGTAACGAGGCGGGCGATCTTCTCGGTACCGCCGGTAGGGCTGAAGAAGAGCAGGCAGACTTGTTTGATTTCCATCGTCCAATCTCCTTTTGGCGCGGTTCTGTCGACGCGCTTGATTTTCGACCATCGTAATATAATGGGACGGCATTGTCAAGCTGGGCCGGGTTTTTCTGGCAGACTCTCCAATTTCCGCGACGATTTTTTGTATAGATTTTCGTTTGCAAAAAAGAGCAAGAATCAGGAAGCGGAGCGAGGGAGATTCTGCTACAATAGGGGAGAGGTGAGGAACGATGCACGGAGGGAAGACGGCGGCGGCAGCGGCGGCTATTGGGTACATTGAGGCGCATCTTTTTGAGAAGCTGGATCTGGCGTCCATTGCGGAGGCGGCGAGCTATTCGAAGTACCATCTGCACCGGGTATTCACGGAGGTTCTGGGGCTGACGCCCCGCAGTTACGTTCAACGGCGGCGGTTGAGTGAAGCGGCGCGGTTACTGGTAGGCACGCGGAAACCGGTCACGGAGATTGCGCAGCTGTCCGGTTACGGGAGCCAGCAGGCGTTCGATTTCATGTTCAAGGCGATGTACAAAAAGACGCCGGCGGCGTACCGGCGTGGGGGGATTTTCTACCCGTTGCAATTGGAGCTTACTCTAAGGGAAGCGCCGGAGGCGATTTCGTGGGAAGTTTCCCGTGCGGTGTTGGAGGATCTGGACCGTTGGGTATCGTTTGCGGTTCTGGTGATCGACGGCTTTCCAGGTTTGGAGTTGGAGGCACACCGGGCGCAGATTCGGCGGAGCATTCTCCGGGAGCAGGTACTTGTGGTACGGGATAGCGGGGCGATTGTAGGCGGGGCGGTTTTTTGTGCGGAAACGGGGGCGATCAACTTTCTGGCGGCGCACCCGCAGTACCGCCGTTTAGGGGTAACGGAGGCGTTGCTTCCATGTTTGGAACGTTCCGCGGAGCGGACGCTGAGCATAACGACGTTCCGGGCGGGGGACAAGGCGGACACGGGGCAGCGGGCGTGTTACGAGCGGCTTGGATTTGTGGAGGCGGAGCTTCTCACGGAGTTCGGCTATCCGACGCAGCGGATGGTTTTGCTTCCGGGTAGAGGGGGACGTGCGGATGGGTAAGAACGTTCTGGACCGGGAATGGGATACGGTTACGCTCCTGAAGTTCTCCTTTCCGACGATGGTGATGATGCTTTTGATGGGGCTGTACACGTTGACCGACACGATTTTTGTAGCGCGTTTTGTAAACACGGACGCGTTGTCTGCGGTCAACATCGTGTGTCCGGTGGTCAATCTGACGGTAGGATTCGGGACGATGCTTGCGGCGGGCGGGAACGCGGTTATCTCCCGGGAAATGGGAACGGGGGCATGTAAGAGGGCCAGGGAGGATTTCACGTTGCTTGTGTGGACGGGGGCGGCGTTAGGGGTTCTGATAGGTCTGCTGGGAACGCTTTGGTTGGAGCGGATCGTGCGGATTTTGGGAGCCAGCGAGCGGCTTTTTCCCTATTGCAGGGAATATCTTGCGGTCTGGTTCTGGTTTGTACCGGCAAACGTTCTGCAAACGCTGTTTGCGAATTTATTTGTGACGGCTGGGAAGCCGGGGTTTGGGTTTGGGTTATCGGCGTTGTCCGGGGCGGTGAACATAGGGTTAGACTACGTGTTTCTTGAGCTGTGCGGTTTCGGCATAGGCGGGGCGGCGTTAGGGACAGGTTTCAGTTATTTGATCCCGGCGGCGGCTGGGGTGATTTTTTTTGCGAAGAGCAGGGGAGTGCTTCGGTTCACGGGGCTGAAATGGTGGAGGCGGGTACTTTGGGAAAGCTGTCTGAACGGTTCCTCGGAACTGGTGAGTCAGCTGGCGTCAGCTGTGACCACGTTTCTGTTCAACGCGGCGATGCTGGAATTGCGCGGGGAGGACGGAGTAGCGGCGATCACCATACTCATCTACGCGCAATTTCTGCTCAACACGGTGTACATAGGCTATTCGATGGGGGTAGCGCCTGTGGTAGGCTTTCTGTTTGGGAACGGGGACGTTGTGAGGCAGAGGCGCGTATTTCGGAGTAGCATACGGTTTATCGCGGTGGTATCCGCGGCAGTTTTTCTGACCGCGAAGCTAGGCGGGCCGGAGATTGCGCGGTTATTTGCGGCTGGTGTACCGGAGGTCTGCCGGCTGGCGGAAGAGGGGTTTGCGATTTTCTCGTACAGCTTTTTATTTTGCGGATGGAACGTTTTTGTTTCGGCGATGTTCACGGCTCTGTCCAACGGGCGAGTTTCAGCGTTACTCTCTTTTCTGAGGACGTTTGGGTTTTTATCTGGCGGGATAATTTTGCTTCCGGGATTTCTAGGTGTGACAGGCGTATGGCTTGCGGTTCCGCTTGCGGAAGGGGTGATGTTTTTGATTTCGGCGTTCTGCCTGTGGCGTCTGATGCGGCGAGACAGTTGACTGTTTGGAGACGTTTCGGCTCAAACCCGGAGGGCTTTCCGAGGGAGCGGACTGGTACCGCTCCCTGGTTTTTATTTTGGGAGAAGTTGACTTACACATGGCGCAAGGGTTATAATCGGGGGAGAAACTTGGGAATTTTGGGGGAAAAGTTATGGCGACGATAGCGTTTATTGACAGTGAGATTGGGATCGAGGACAAGGCGATTCAGGATCTTGGGGCGGTCAAGGAGGACGGTGCGGTGTTTCATTCGGCGTCGGTCCGAGATTTCTGGGACTTTCTTTCCGGGGCGGATTTTCTATGCGGGCACAACGTGATCCATCACGATTTGAAGTACCTCTGTCCGGAGGGCGAGGCGCCGGTTCAAGCGGGAGTGATTGACACGTTGTATCTATCGCCGCTGCTGTTTCCGGAGCGGCCCTACCACGCTCTGTTGAAGAACGACAAGCTCCAGTCGGAAGAGCTGAACAATCCGCTGAACGACGCGGAAAAAGCGATGCGTTTATTTTACGATGAAGTAAACGCGTTTTCGGTGTTGTCGGCTAACGTCAAGCAGATTTACTTTGGGCTATTGGGGGAGGTCGAGGAATTTCGGGGATTTTTCTCGTACATAGCGTATCGTCCTTTGCTGAAGACGCTCCCGGAGGTCATCCGGGAGGAATTTTCCGGCAGGATCTGTGAAAACGCGGACCTTGCGGAGCTGATTGGGTTGTATCCTGTAGAGCTGGCCTATGCGCTGGCTTTGATTGGCACAGAGGACCGGCATTCGATCACGCCGCCGTGGCTACTGCACCGTTACCCGGATCTGACGCCGGTCATGCGGCAGCTCCGCAGCAAGCCCTGTGCGGCACGCTGCGCGTACTGTGCGGAGGCGTTGAGCATACACCGGAACCTGAAGGAATTTTTTGGGTTTGATGAGTTTCGCACCTACGGGAACGAGCCGTTACAGGGGCGTGCGGCGCAAGCGGCGGTAGACGGGAAATCGCTTTTAGCGGTATTTCCCACGGGCGGAGGGAAATCGCTGACGTTCCAGCTGCCTGCTCTGATGGCGGGGCAGACGGAGCATGGTCTGACGGTGGTCATTTCGCCGCTGCAATCTCTGATGAAGGATCAGGTAGATCATTTGAACGAGATGGGGTTAGTAGACGCGGTCACGGTCAACGGGCTGCTCAGTCCTTTGGAGCGGGCGGACGCGCTGGAACGGGTTTCCAACGGGTTAGCGACGCTGTTGTACATCTCCCCGGAGCAGCTTCGTTCGCGCACGATAGGGAACCTGTTGCGTTCCCGTAACGTGGTTCGTTTTGTCATTGATGAGGCGCACTGTTTTTCTGCGTGGGGGCAAGATTTCCGGGTTGATTATCTGTACATTGGCGATTTCATCCGGGAGCTTCAGCGGAGCAAGGAGCGGAAGGAAGCGATACCGGTTTCCTGTTTCACGGCGACGGCGAAGCAGAAAGTGATCCGGGACATCCAGGAGTATTTCAAGGACAAGCTGGGATTGGAACTGGAACTTTTCGCTTCTTCTGCGGCGCGGGAAAATCTACGTTACGCGGTGCTGCGTCAGGAGACGGAGGAAGAAAAATACAACACGCTCCGGTCTCTGATCGAGCAGAGGGACTGTCCTGCAATTGTTTACGTCTCGCGGACCAGGCGCACGGTGGAGCTGGCGCAGAAGCTGACCAGCGACGGTTTTCCAGCGCTGCCCTACAACGGGAAAATGGACGCGAAGGATAAGGTGACCAACCAGGAGGCTTTTTTACGCGACGCCGTGCAGGTGATGGTTGCCACATCGGCGTTTGGCATGGGCGTAGACAAGAAGGACGTAGGGTTAGTCATTCACTACGACATTTCGGATTCTCTTGAGAACTACGTTCAGGAGGCGGGCCGGGCCGGGCGCGATCCCGCGCTGCAAGCGGAATGTTACGTTCTCTTCCGGGACGACGATTTGGACAAGCACTTCATTCTTCTGAACCAGACCAAGCTGAGCATCAACGAGATCCAGCAGGTGTGGCGTGCGGTGAAGGAACTGACCCGGTATAGACCGACGGTCTGTTGTTCTCCGCTGGAGATTGCCCGCAAAGCGGGCTGGGACGATTCGGTGAACGACATTGAGACCCGTGTAAAGACGGCGATTGCCGCGTTGGAGAACGCGGGGTACGTGAAGCGCGGGCACAACGTGCCTCACGTCTACGCCACCAGCATCCACGCCCGGAATATGGAGGAAGCGGGTGGGATGATCGACCGTTCCCGGTTACTGCCGCAGGCGCGGAAGCAGGACGCCAAGCGGATTGTCAGCGCGTTGATTTCCAGCCGGAGCATTGCCGCCGCGGGGAACGACGACGCGGAATCCCGCGTGGATTATTTGGCGGACACGCTGGGGATTGAGAAGAAGACGGTCATAGACTGCATCAATCTCATGCGGCAGGATGGACTTTTGGCGGATTCCAGGGATATGTCCGCCTTTCTCTTCAAGAACGACACGCAAAACCGTTCCACGCTGATTCTGGACCGTTTTGCGAAGCTGGAACGGTTTCTTTTGGAGCGGATCGGATCGGAGGGCGGAAGTTTTTCTCTGAAGAAGTGGAACGAAGAGGCGTTGGAGCAAGGCATCGCGCATTCCTCGGTGAAGAACATCCGCACGCTTTTGTATTATCTGGCCATCAAGGGATACGTCACGAAGTCGGAATCCGCGGGGAACCAGCAGGTCACAGTGACGCCGGAAATGGAGTCGGACCGGCTGCTGGAAAACTTTGAGAAGCGGGTTGAGATCTGCCGGTTTGCGTTGGAGGAGCTGTACCGCCATGCGGCGCAGGGGCAAAGCGAGGCGCATGGGGAAGCTGTGGTCCAATTTTCGCTGGTAGGTCTGCATCAGGACTACCTCTCGGAGCCGAAGATCGCGCCGTCTGCTTCCGAGGCATCGCTCTCCGATGTAGAGGACGCGCTCTTGTACCTGTCCAAGATCGGCGCGATGAAGTTGGAGGGTGGTTTTCTGGTCCTCTACAACGGCATGGAGCTGAAGCGTTTGATTCTGGACAACAAGATCCGCTACAAAGCGGACGACTACAAGACGCTGCGGGAGTACTACAAGCAGAAGGTCCAGCAGATTCACATCGTCGGCGAATACGCCAATCTGATGGCGCGGGATTACAATGCCGCGCTGCAATTTGTGCAGGACTACTTTCAGATGGACATTCGGAGATTTGTTTCCAAGTACTTCAAGGGGGAGCGGGCGAAGGAGATTGACCGGAACATCACGCCGGGGAAATTCCGGCAGCTTTTCGGGACGCTGTCGAAAACGCAGTTACAGATCATCAACGATTCGGAGTCCAAATACATTGTGGTAGCGGCGGGGCCAGGCAGTGGGAAGACGCGGGTTCTGGTGCATAAACTGGCGTCGCTGCTGCTTTTGGAGGACGTCAAACACGAGCAGCTTCTGATGGTGACGTTCTCCCGTTCTGCGGCCACGGAGTTCAAGAAGCGGCTGATTGATTTGATTCAGAACGCGGCGAATTTCGTGGAGATCAAGACGTTCCACTCCTACTGTTTCGACTTGCTGGGCAAAATCGGGAGTTTAGAGGGGGCGGACAATGTGGTCCGAGACGCTGCAAGTTTGATTGACCGCGGCGAGGTGGAGCCTGGCCGGACTGCGAAGACGGTTTTGGTGATCGACGAGGCGCAGGATATGGACGAGAACGAATACGCGCTGATCCGCGCGCTGATGCGCTGCAATGAAGAGATGCGTGTGATTGCCGTGGGGGACGACGATCAGAACATCTACGCGTTCCGGGGTTCGGACGCGAAGTATATGCGTGCTATGGTGGAGGAACTTGGCGCGCAGAAGTACGAGCTGACCGAAAATTACCGCAGTTGCGGTACGATTGTGGAGTTTGCCAACGCCTTTGCGCGGACGATACAGGACCGGATGAAGACTCAGGACATCGAATCCATGCAGACTCGTCCAGGCGTCGTGCAGATTGTGCGGCACACGGGCGGCAATCTGGAACAGCCGGTGGTCGATCACCTGACGGCGACCTATCATAGCGGCACGGCGTGTATTCTGACGAACACCAATGAGGAAGCGCTTTGCGTATTGGGGCTTCTGACGCGGAAGGGGGTGCAGGCGAAGCTGATCCAATCGATGGACGGGTTCTGGCTGTATAATTTGGCGGAGATCCGGTTTCTTTTGAAGTACATCGACCAGCGTTTGAGGACGCCGGTCATCAGCCCGGAGCTTTGGGAGGACGCGAAGCGGCAGCTCCGGAGCGTCTATCAAGGCAGTCTCTGTCTGGAGGTCTGCCTGAACCTGATGGAGGAGTTCGAACGTGTCAATCGTGTATCCAAATACCGGACTGATTTGGAGGAGTTCATCAAGGAGTCCCAGTACGAAGACTTTTACAGCGAAGATCTGGAAACGGTCTGTGTTTCAACCATCCATAAGGCGAAGGGGCGCGAATTTGACAACGTGTATATGCTGCTGGATCGGGTTTTGGTACGCGGCGACGAGGACCGCCGGAAACTTTATGTAGGCATGACGCGGGCGAAGGAGAACTTGTACATTCACTGCAACAACGATCTTTTTGCCGGGTGTGAAGTTCCGGGCGTAGAGGTTCGGCACGACCCGACCGTCTACCCGAGACCGGCGGAGCTGTCTTTGCA
>CANDKT010000071.1 GCA_947385365.1 uncultured Bacillota bacterium
ACCAAATGGACATCAAAATTGCCCTGGCGGGCAATCCGAACTGCGGCAAAACCACGCTGTTCAACGCCCTGACCGGCTCCAGTCAGTATGTGGGCAACTGGCCGGGGGTCACGGTGGAGAAAAAGGAAGGCAAGCTGAAAGGGCATAAGGATGTGGTCATTCAGGACCTGCCCGGCATCTACTCTCTGTCCCCCTATACGCTGGAGGAAGTGGTGGCGCGCAGCTATCTGGTGAACGAGAAGCCGGACGCCATCCTCAACATTGTGGACGGCACCAATATCGAGCGGAACCTTTACCTCACCACCCAGCTCATCGAGCTGGGCCTGCCTGTGGTGGTGGCGGTGAACATGATTGATCTGGTACGGAAAAACGGCGATACCATCGACCTTGCCAAGCTGGGGACCGCTCTGGGCTGCGAGGTGGTGGAGATGTCCGCCCTCAAGGGCGAGGGCGGTATGGCCGCCGCGGAGAAGGCGGTTGCTCTGGCGCAAGAGAAGCAGACCGGGGAACTGCCCCACGTGTTCACCGGCAGCGTGGAACACGCCCTGGCTCACATTGAGGAGTCGATTCAGGGGAAGGTAGCGGACCGTTTTCTGCGCTGGTACGCCATCAAGCTCTTTGAACGGGACGAGAAGGTTTTGGAGGAGCTGGATCTCCCCTCCGACCTGAAAGCCCATCTGGAACAGCACATCGCCGACTGCGAAAAGGAATTGGACGACGACGCGGAGTCCATCATCACCAACCAACGCTACTCCTACATCAGCGGCGTGGTGTCCAAATCGGTGAAAAAGAAGGCGGCCAAGCACAGCTTGTCCACCTCCGACAAGATCGACCAAATCGTCACCAACCGGATCGCCGCGCTCCCCATTTTCGTTTGCGTGATGTTCCTGGTGTACGCCATTGCTATGGGCGGCTGGAAGGTTTCCATTGGCACCGCGCTCACCGACTGGGCCAACGACGGGCTGTTTGGCGACGGCTGGCTGGTCCCCTTTGTCTCCGACGCGGACGGCTATGCGGATGCCCTGGGCGAGTTTGAGAACGCCGGGGCCATCATTGAGGGCTACGAGGCCGGCGACAGCGAGGTATACTTCTATGACGATGAGACCGGCGATACCGAGACGGTCGAGCTGAACGAGGAGGTCTACAACGAGGCCCTGGCCGTGGCCGAACCCGATCCCCACGACTACGGCACATGGGTGCCCGGCATCCCCGCCATCCTCGGCGGTTGGCTGGAGGCCGCGAACTGCGGCGAGGTTCTGACCAGTCTGATCCTGGACGGTATCGTGGGCGGCGTGGGCGCCGTGCTGGGCTTTGTGCCCCAGATGTTGGTGCTGTTCCTGCTGCTGGCCATTCTGGAGGATGTGGGCTACATGGCCCGGATTGCTTTCATCATGGACCGTATCTTCCGCCGGTTTGGCCTGTCCGGCAAGAGCTTCATCCCCATGCTGGTGGCCACCGGCTGCGGCATCCCCGGCATCATGGCCTCCCGGACCATTGAACAGGACCGTGACCGGAAGATGACCATCATGACGACCACCTTCATGCCTTGCGGCGCCAAGCTGCCCATCATTGCCCTGTTCGCAGGGGCGCTGTTCGGACACTCCCCTGTGGTGGCCGCCTCCGCCTACTTCATCGGCATCGGCTCCGTGATTGTCTCCGGCATCATGCTGAAGAAGTTCAAGGTTTTCGCCGGGGAACCCGCCCCCTTCGTCATGGAACTGCCTGCCTACCACGCCCCCTCGGCCGGCAACGTTCTGCGGGCCACCTGGGAGCGGGGCTGGTCCTTCATCAAGAGGGCCGGGACGGTGATCCTGCTGTCTACCATCGTTCTCTGGTTCCTCCAGGGCTTTGGTTTCACCTCTGAGGGCCTCCGGCTGGTAGAGGACTCCAATGCCTCCATCCTGGCCGCCATTGGCGGGGCCATCTGCTGGATCTTCTCCCCGCTGGGCTTTGGCAACTGGCAGGCCACTGTGGCCACCATCACCGGCCTCATCGCCAAGGAGGAAGTCCCGGCTACTATGGGCGTGCTGTATCCGGGTAATCTGACTGCGGAGGTTGGCACGATCTTTACCGGCCTGACCGCCTATTCCTTTATGATCTTCAACTTGCTGTGCGCCCCCTGTTTTGCCGCAATGGGCGCGATCAAGCGGGAGATGAACAACGCCAAATGGACCTGGGCCGCTATCGGCTATATGTGCCTGTGGGCCTATGTGCTGGCGCTGATCGTCTATCAGCTCGGCGGGGTCATTATGGGCGAGGTCGCTTTCGGCGCAGGCACGATTGCGGCGGTAATTTGTCTGGCTGGCATCATCTACCTGTTATTCCGCAAGGGCTATCAGGGTGAGGAACCGTCCCGCCGTCTGAGTTCTGTGGCTGCCGCCGCAAGGTAAGCGGATTGGAAAGGAGTGTCTGGCCATGTCCGCGATATTAGGAGATATCATTGTGATTGCCGTATTAGTCGCTGTTGCCGCGCTGGCGATCCGCTCTCTGTGGAAGTCTCATAAATCCAGCGGAGGCTGTAACGGCGACTGCGGAAACTGCCGCGGCTGTCACTAAAAAACAAAGTTGTGTTCTCTCCGCCGGAGGCGGGGAGAACACCCGAAAATAAGAGATCATGACACAATAAGAAGGCATGGGCAGCGGAAGGTTGCCTATGCCTTCTTCCATTGGGGAGGAAACAATCTCTCACAGCAAGGGGGAGGCCGAAAGGCAGGGGCTTTACGGCGCATTTGGTAAAGGTCCCTCCCATTTTGTCATAATAGCACAGAGCTGGAAGGTGGCGGAATGCTGCCGCCGAGTCCTAACATGAAATATGTCAGGTGTTTTTAGGAACCATCCGAACGGCTTCCATACTTCGGCCGGTGCTTAACGATATGATTTTATCATCGAAACCCGCCTGCCGCATCCGCTGCACCGTTAAAATAAACTCTTCCTCACGGCCTTCTTTACGCCCTTCTTCTTGTCCTTCCATGCGTCCTTCTTTACGTCCTTCCTCGCGTCCTTCTTCCCGTCCTTCCATGCGGCCCTCTTTACGTCCTTCTTCCCGTCCTTCCTCGCGCCCTTCCACCAAGCCATCCATATAGCCTATCCGGCGTTCATCCATCATTTTCTGCGCATACGTCATGTATGACACCTCCAATACCTTGTCACTGCGCACCTCTTGTATCCGTTCCCGCGCCATTTGTCCCAGGGGCGTCTCATACGGCTTTTCCATGTCGTTTGTGCGGATCAAGTCCAGAAACTCCAAAATTGGTTTGCTGGCGTTGGCTTCCGTGTAGCGGCTGTTGAGGAAAAACACATGGGAGCCGTCCTCATAGGGAACGTCAGTATCTTTCAGGAAAGAAACCCGTTCCCCTACCGCTTTCCCGATATGGAAACAATCAAAGTCACAGACGAAAATGATGTAACTCTCGGAGAGGTCGGCGTAGTCCGCTCCCTTAGGCAATTCGCCGCGGTCGATGCCGCTCTGGTAAAACCTGACCCGTCGGGGCAGATCATCCCGCCGGTCCGCCTGAATCTCCACATTGAACACAGTACCCTTCTCGTCTTTCAGATATACGTCCAGTCGGATGCCGTGATACTCGTAACTATCGGTGAAATCCTTCTGCCGGTCGAGGAACTTGATCTGCTGGATTTCTATGTACAGCAGCGCCTCTAAGAACAGCTTACAAATCTTCTCTGTGCGCATGACCTGACCGAACATAAAATCATTCCGCAGAGGCAGTTCACTGAGTGGGGTAATCGTATACTGTTTTGGCATAGGGCAGCGCTCCGTTTCTCTCTTAGCTGCAAATAGTATAGCATAAGAACGCCGTTTGGTCAATTTACAAGACTTGCAATTAGCATAACTTCGTTATATAATTTATATAAGTTGTCGATTTTGCAATATTCAACGGCTTTATAGGAATCTGGTGTTACATTTTTATATGGGCTAGACGAATATCTGGATTGAGCAATCGAAAGGGAGGAGTTTTATGCGCCGGATATTTTATTATGTTTCTTGTTTTCTGATTTTTACACTGGCCTTTTTTACAAATTTTTATTTCATCCGATCCCAGTACCTGACAGGTAGTTATCTAAGTCGTTCTTTGACACTTATGGAAATAGTTTGCTACATAGAATTAGGGGTAGTTATTTTAACAATTTTTTTGTACACCAGTGCTTGCTGGGGTAAACGGCGGGTGTTTCGTCATCTTTTTTGCGCTTTCGCTTCACTTATTTTTATATCTCTGGTCTGTGTTATTAACAATTACTTTCATTACATCCAGTTTAATTCTGCTTTTTTCTGGGAGGAACCGATTATTCCGTTTTCTCATTTTCTAGTTAAAGATATTACATATCATATCGGGGTCGGTTTGTGGCGCTATCCTATCTTTTTCCTATTATTCTATTTGTGTGCCGAGTTTTCTGTAATAATGATTGGGGTAGTACAGTATCACGCTAAAAGAGTGGAGTGAAATTGACAGTTGGTGGGTATGGAGTGTTAAGAAATAGCCACACCCCTATGTTTGGAGAGTGGCTATCGGGAAGGAATCAATCGAACCGTGCCAGTCGACATGGGAGGAGCAACGCCGATATAGTTGCTTCACCATGTTGGTTTATGTTTGGCATGAGTACCTGTAAGCGCAGGTTGTTGGTGTGTATCCTTTTTCAGGACCGTCAACCCAGCCCAGAGTCTGGAGTACCGCGTTGAGGAGTCTCCCAAGTCCGGCGGGGGCCTGGGGATGATCGACATGAGCGGGGTGCAGGGAGACGATGATACCGATGACGAAGCGGACAGCCCGTTGGGACAGTAACAGCGACGCATGGCTTTTATCTGTCTTCTGGAACAGGCTTAGATTGTTCGAGCATCCTTTTATATGTCAAGTCTATGGCAAAAGCTCCAAGCGGAGCGGTAAGTAGAATAGCAATCACGGATACGGTCAGAACGATTGCCCCACAAGGCAATCCCATAGCGAGTGGGAGTCCTCCGATTGCTGCCTGTACCGTTGCTTTGGGAGTATAGGCCAACATACAAAATATTTTTTCTCGGATAGTCAGTGATGTTGCGGCCAAACAGCAATACACACCAATCATACGGAAAATCAGCACTCCCAAAATAAGAAATACTGCGTCAACGATAGATGTTTTTAAGCTATCTATTGCAACAGACGCACCGACCAGTACAAACAGGAATATTTCAGCTGGAACCCATAGTTGATTAAAAATGCCAGAGAGCTTGACTGCAATCTCCTGATTCTTTTTTCTCATTTCACTCCCCATCGCCATAACTGCAATCAACCCAGCAAATGGGAGAATTGGGAAAGTAGATTCTACCCAATCCAATAGGAGCGCGGCAGAAAAAAGTATGATAGTCTGTACTACTGAAGAAATATGGAATGTTTCAAACAGTATTGTGCAAAGTATTCCAACCAATATACCAACTAAAGCTCCAATAACAATAGAAAACGGTATTTTTATAAAGTTTATCCAAAAAATGATTTCTCCTTGAGCAAGACTGGTAAAGGTTGTAAACAGCACGATGACAAAGACGTCATCCACAGAAGCACCTGCTAGTATCATCTGCGGAATCCCCTTTTTCGTTCCGTAACCGCTATCCATCAGTTTAATCATTCTTGGAACGACAACAGCTGGGGAGACCGCTCCCACTACCGCTCCAAGGATTGCTGCTTCCAAGTATGATAGCCTCAGAAGTCTTGGTGCAAGGACAATCATGCCCAATATCTCAAAACAGGCGGGAAGAAAGCATAACAAGATTGCTGGGCGTCCCACTTTTTTCAAATCGAAAAAATCTAATTTCAATCCCGCACGAATCAGAATAATGATTAAGGCAATACGCCGCAATTCGATGGAAATTGCGAGAACGCTGCTATCAAGCAAATTCAATACATAGGGCCCCATAAGGATTCCGGAAAGAATCATGCCAGATAGAGCGGGAAATTTTGCCTTTTTACAAACATATCCCATTGATAGACCAAAAATCAAAATGACAGCAATACTAATCAGCATAAAAATCCTCCTTAATATACGCAGAAAAGCTGATACTTTCTGCGTTACATTAGTCGCAGAAGTCATCAGCTTTTCGAAGCGGTTTAGGAGGCATTAGGCCATCCAAGGGAGAACTTCATTCCCTGTTAAATCATTATAAACCTAAGTGGCTCAAAAATCAACTTTTTTATTCAAACAAAGTGCTTGAAGGGGACCCTTATGAGAGTCGCAGAAATGAAGGTGGACAGAGAAAACGGTGTAGCGGTAGTCTTCCGGCGCTGTTTAGTGGAGTGCTACGGTCACGACATCAACCGGACTCAGCGGGACCTGCACTATACCGCGATCTCTGATCTCCGAAATGAGTACCACCCTGGCGAGGAGCTAGATTGCATCGTCACCAGCTTCGACCCGAACACAGACGATCTCCGGATCTCGGTGAAGACCACTCAGTTCAACCCCTTCGACGGTGCGGAGCAGCGTCATCCCGTAAGCAGCCGCCGGTATGCCACCATCGCGGCAAATACGGCGGCGCCATCTGTACGTGCAGCGACTCCTACCAACACGAGGATTCCGACTTTTTTGTGTTAGTCTCGCTGTAACTATTTACCTTTGCTCTAAGCCAATCTCGAAAGAACTTATAAACTTATTCATGCTTTTCCTGGCAAGTTTCATAGCATTAACCGTTTCTTCCGCTCTTTTGATCTCTGCTTTAAGCTGCTTCTTTTTTTTGCCTTCTGCCACATCTGCTTGTAGTCTCAATTCAACAATTCCTTTTTCAATTTCCATAATATTCTGGACGTATATTTCATAGATGCGATTGGAATACGCGGCGTCATGCTCATCATTAAGGAATATCTCTCTGACAGAAACGAGAAGTTTAGCAGACTGTAGGATAGTTGTTTCTTTACCAGCCAGACTGGCAGCGCCAACCATACCGCCTGCCCCCGCACCGACGCCAAGTCCCAAAATAGCACCGCCGCCAACGATTGCTGCTGTACCGCCTGCCATTCCAAGACCGCCTGCTGCAATGGCTCCGCCGCCCAAGTAGGCCAGACACGCACTCGTCAATGCGGCTCCGCTCAATCCCGGGAAGCTGGAGCCGACCAGCGCAACTGCAATGGTTGGTGCAAATACACCTGCCGTGGCGATGGCAGCAATTGCTATTACACCTGTAATGACCAGCGAAACAAGCGCTGTTTTTAATACTTCGTTCAGCTCGCGCAAGACTTTTCCATAGCATGTACGAAGCCGTTTTATGTAGCCTGAAAATCCCATACGAGCCGCAAATACTGTGTCTAAATATTTATCATTTTCACCTTTTTTACAAGAATCCTGGATGGCCTTATATTTTGTGCAAGGAATCTCATTCCCCTTTTTGTCCTGTTCAAGGCGTAAAGGATAGTATGGCTCAAAGAGCATAGTCTCCAGCAGGGCCAAGCGGAACCACGTCCCTCCTGGATTGTTTTCAGCAATTTTTTGAAGCAGTTCTTCTTCCGTGTACCAATGAAGCTCCTCATGTTCGATTTGAAGGAAGCTAGAAAAACCATTCGTCATATAGCCGCGCCATTCAGCAAGCCATTCCTGTTTCAGCTGTTGTATCTGGTCGTTGTGAATCAACTTTTTTGTGCTATGAATATCATGAAGCGTTTTGTGATATTCCAGGTTATACAAAATCTCTGTTTGTTCAACGGTCAGCCCTAACTGTCCTATTTCCATATCGCGGCCAATCCTTTCGTAGATCCGATCATCTTCTTTCGCAAACAAAAAGCGTTTCATGTCGATATACATATGCCGGATTTTTTTGATATTCCGCGCCTTCAGACACCATGCGACATCTTCGCCAATCGCGACTGCAAAGCGCCCTACGCCGGTGTAATTGACCGATACCATATACTTCTGTGAAATAACGGCGCTCCCCACATCAATAGTTGTAAAAACTCCCGCTGCAACCAGAAGCATCCGGTCAATGGTCGGATTGTTTGCTGGCTTGACGCATTCCCAGTCAATTTGCTTCATTGCGTCAATGGACGTGATATTTTTCTCCTTGATTTCCATTGCAAGGCGGCGGATGAAGTAGAAGCCTCTTACGATACACTCGTTTGCGGCGACTGGTATTGCCTGCCTGCCCAGTTCCGCAGCAACGCCCAGTTCTCCGCGCAAATCAAATTTTATCACAGTATCTTTCATGATATTGCCGTTTTCATCTCGTTTCATCAACAATGTTCCATTGAAAGTCTTGGACAAGAAAACTGAAAACGACGTATCCCCGATTTGCATTTTCCTGAAAAACGGAAGGACAGACAGTTCTTTTGCCAGTGCCAGTATAGGTCCAGGGATACCTGTTCCGCCGCTCTTCCCTGCGGTACTGCTTGATCCAGCCATATCGCTTACCAAATGGAAAAACCATGTAATGGTTCCAAACAGTATTTTTTGAGGCATATCCTCTCCGATAAAAGCCTTGCTGACTTCTGGTACATCCACAACAATGAAATTGCCTTTTACATCAGTCCCGTAAGATTTATAAGTAAATTGAGTAAGCAGAGAAAACATCAGCCCAACAATTGTGGGGTGGTGCGCAAAATCCCGAAGATGATGCTGAAGGCCACCGCCAAAGTCAGGCGTATTGCCATCGCTGGGGATGGGAAACTTTTTCTCCAGAAACTGAACGGCGGATGTTAAATCGTCCTTTTTGCAGCCGAGCAGCTTGGCAGTTTTCCTGACAAATTCATCGGTCTGTTTACTGGCCCAATTCCGTCCTCGCATCAAATCAAACTCGCCGACCCATAAAATGTCCATTGCTCCGCAAAGCACCCCGGAGGCAACAGAAACTAAGTAATCCAACCCATCCGCTCGGCTTGACAATAGTTGAATTTTGCTGTCAAGGTCGTAAATGATTTTGTCTAAATCATAGATATCTTTTGATGCTTCACAGTTATAAGGGATAAGCTCAACTTGCAGCTTGTCTATTTCCTGTGTCATAAACGGTCTCCTGTCACTGATTTCTATCTAACCACAAAGCGATACATTCTGTTTTCTGTTATTATAGGAGCATCTTTATAATATGTCAAATTTCTCCGATATCTTTGATAGAAACGAAAAATCCGAACCCATTCCCTATCGGGATCAGGTTCGGATTTCTCAAGTGTGGTGGAGACAACAGAA
Organism: uncultured Bacillota bacterium; assembly: GCA_947385365.1. Classification (GTDB taxonomy): domain Bacteria; phylum Bacillota; class Clostridia; order Oscillospirales; family Oscillospiraceae; genus Lawsonibacter. The sequence continues at coordinate 9,151 of CANDKT010000071.1, forward strand.
CTCGAATCTGTGACCTTCCGCGTGTGAGGCGGACGCTCTACCGGCTGAGCTATGCCTCCGTATGGAACGGCGAAAGAGAGGTGGTGACCCGGACGGGATTTGAACCCGTGTTGCCGCCGTGAAAGGGCGGAGTCTTAACCGCTTGACCACCGGGCCGTTTTGCAGGAGCGAAACGAAATATCGGAATCGGGGAAGGTTCCCCGTAATTTTTGGTAGCGGCACCTGGATTTGAACCGGGGACACTACGGGTATGAACCGTATGCTCTAGCCAACTGAGCTATGCCGCCATAAGCCGCGCTGATTTGCAGGGCAAGGGTTAGTATAGCGGATTTTGGCGGTCTTGTCAACAGGTATTTTGAAAAAATTCCTCTTTTTTCTTTGGGCGCGGATTTAGTGCAGTCCTCGCCCCGAACGGGGCGGGGACTGCAAAAATCGGGACGTTTTCGCTTACCAGGGGAGCGGGTCGGTTATTGGAAGTATTCCGCGCCGCTTTCGAACAGGAGCTGATGTTTTTCGCCGGGGACATTGGCGGCGACGTAAGGCCCGCGGCGTTCCAGGTGGCCCATTTTGCCGAACACCCGGCCGTCGGGGGAGAAGATCCCTTCGATGGCGGCGATGGAGCCGTTAGGGTTGGCCTGGATGTCCATAGTAGGCGTACCGTTGGCGTCCACATACTGTGTTGCGACCTGTCCTTTGGCGATGAGGCTGGCGATCACGGGTTCGGGAGCGAGGAAGCGGCCTTCGCCGTGGGAGATTGGGATGGTGTGGAGGTCGCCCACGCGGCAGCGGAGCATCCAAGGGGATTGCACGGAGGCCACGCGGGTGGTGACGTAGCGGCTCTGGTGGCGGCCGATGAGGTTGTAGGTCAGCGTAGGGCAGTTCTCGTCTACGGCGCGTATCTCGCCGTAGGGGAGCAGGCCCAGTTTCACCAGGGCTTGGAAGCCGTTGCAGATCCCCAGCATCAAGCCGTCGCGATGGTTCAGCAGGTCCATGATGGCGTCTTGGATAGCGGGGCTGCGCAGGAAGGAGGCGATGAATTTCCCGGACCCTTCCGGTTCGTCGCCGCCGGAGAAGCCGCCGGGGAGGACGACCATTTGGGCGTTGAGGATAGCTTTCTCCAAGGCTTGCGCGGACTGGGCCAGCAGGTCTGGGGAGAGGTTCCGCACGACGACGATTTCGGGGTCGATTCCGGCGCGGAGGCAGGCTTTGGCGGTGTCGTACTCGCAGTTGGTGCCGGGGAAGACCGGGATGATGGCTTTCGGGTGGGCGGATTTGTAGCGGCACACGGCGGGGGAACGGTGGTCCCAGGAGATGGCCGGGACTGGTTCGGTACGACCGGCGCGGGTGGGGTAGACGGACTCCAGGACGCCCTCGTTGAGGCGGCGAAGTTCTTCGATGGAGACGGTTTCGTTGTGCAGGGAGATCACGGGTTCCTCGGTGGTGTAGCCCAGGAGAAACAGATCCGCCCGGCAGCGGCCTTCGCCGTAGAACTCGTTCAGTTCCGCAACGATTTCGTCGGGGCGGGACTGGAACCACATTGGATTTGTGACGGCCCGGAAGCCGATGTTGTTGCCGAAGGACATATTCATGATGGCGTTGGCGATGCCGTTTTCGGCGGCGTAAGCCGCGCAGACTTTCCCCTGACGGTGCAGTTCCAGGAAGTCCTCCCAGAGGTCCTTCTGGCTTTGTTCGAAGCCGCGTTCTGCGCCTTCCGGGCAGAAGAGGTAGACGGGGTGGCCGGGTTGTTTGAACTCCGGCGTGAGGACCTGACCGGCTTGGATCGGGGCGATGGCGAAGGAGATCAAGGTCGGGGGCACGTCCCGGTCCAGGAAGGAGCCGGACATGGAATCCTTCCCGCCGATGGCGGCGGCGCCGTAGTCCAGTTGGGCGCACATGGCGCCCAGCAGGGCTTGGAAGGGTTTGCCCCAGCGGAGGGGTTCGTCCCGCAGTTTTTCGAAGAACTCCTGAAGGGAGAGGTACGCCTGACGGTAATCGGCACCGGCGGCGACGAGCTTGCTCAGGGAGGCGACCACGGCCTGGTACGCGCCCTCGTAGGGGAAGATTGCCAAGGCGTCGGGGTCGCAGCCCCAAGCCATGACGCTGGCCTGATCGGTTTCCTGTCCTGGCAGGACCGGCAGCAGTGCGGCCATTGCCTGGGCGGGGGAGGTCTGGGTTTTCCCGCCGAAGGGCATCAGGATGGTTCCCGCGCCGATGGAGGCGTCGAAGCGTTCGGTCAAGCCCCGGCGGCTGGCGCAGCGCAGGCTGGCGGCCATTTCCCGCAGGGAGTGGAACAGTTCCTCGCGGATTTCCACAATCGAGTCGAGTCCGTCCGGCACTTTGACGGAGGCGTGTTTCACCGCGCCGTTGGTGTTGAGGAAGGCGCGGGACAGGTCGGCGATCACCGTACCGTTCCAGCGCATGACCATGCGGGGGCGTTCGGTGACGACGGCGACTTGGTATGCTTCCAGGTTCTCCCGCTGGGCGGCGGCGATGAATTTCGGGGCGTCCTCGGGGGCGACGACCACAGCCATACGCTCCTGACTTTCGGAGATGGCCAATTCGGTGCCGTCCAGCCCGTCGTATTTTTTGCGCACGGCGTCCAGGTCGATTTCCAGCCCGTCCGCCAGCTCGCCGATGGCGACGGACACGCCGCCCGCGCCGAAGTCGTTGCACCGGCGGATCATGCGGGTGACCGCCGGGTCACGGAACAGGCGCTGGAGCTTGCGTTCTTCGGCGGGATTGCCCTTTTGCACCTCTGCGCCGCAGGTTTCGAGGGATTCGGCGGTGTGGCTCTTGGAGGAGCCGGTTGCGCCGCCGCAGCCGTCGCGGCCGGTCTTGCCGCCGAGCAAAATCACGATATCGCCCGGATCGGGTACTTCACGGATGACGTTCCCGGCGGGGGCAGCGCCCACAACCGCGCCGATTTCCATGCGCTTGGCGATATAGCCGGGGTGGTAAATCTCGTGTACCAGGCCGGTTGCGAGGCCAATCTGGTTGCCGTAGGAGGCATACCCGGCGGCGGCGGTGGTGCACAGCTTGCGCTGGGGCAGCTTGTGTTCGAGGGTGTCATGCAGCGGGACGGTGGGGTCGCCCGCGCCGGTCACGCGCATGGCCTGGTAGACGTAGGAGCGCCCGGACAGCGGGTCACGGATCGCGCCGCCAAGGCAGGTTGCCGCGCCGCCAAACGGTTCGATTTCGGTGGGATGGTTGTGCGTTTCGTTTTTGAACATCAGCAGCCAATCCTGAAGCCTGCCGTCCACCTTGGCTTTGACCTTGATGGAGCAGGCGTTGATTTCTTCGCTTTCGTCCAGGTTGCGGAGGAAGCCGCGCTTTTTGAGCACCTTTGCGGCGGCTGTGGCAATATCCATCAGCGTTACGGGGCGCGTTTCCGCTTTTTCCTTGCCGTAGACTTCAACGCGCGCGTCGAGGTAGCGGTCGAAAGCCTCCTGCACCATGGGGTCGTCGAGCGTCACATGGTCAATCTCGGTCAAAAAGGTGGTATGGCGGCAATGGTCTGACCAATAAGTGTCCACCATGCGGACCTCGGTAATGGTGGGGTCGCGCTTTTCGTCACGCGCGAAATAGCCCTGCAAAAATTTCAGGTCGTCCAAATCCATGGCAAGCCCCATCTCACGCAGCAGCGCGGAGAGCGCCCCCTCATCCATGGCGGTAAACCCGTCAATGGTGCGCACGGCGGTCGGGATTTCATAAACGGCTTTGAGCGTGCCGGGCTTGTCCATGGAAGCTTCGCGCGCTTCCACGGGGTTAATCAGGTACCCGCGGATTTTGTCAAGGTCGGTATCGGAAAGCCACCCTTCCAGCACATAGATTTTGGCGGCGGAGACGGTGGGGCGCTCGCCGCGCGTCATCAGCTGGATGCACTGGGCGCAGGAATCGGCGCGCTGGTCGAACTGGCCGGGCAGCGCTTCCACAGCGAGCACGCGGTGTGCGCCCTCGGGCAGCGGGAAGGTTTCATCATAGCACACGTCTGCCATGGGTTCGGAAAAGACGATATGCTTGGCGGCTTCGTAGGCGTCGCCGTCGATGCCTTCCACATCGTAGCGGCAGAGGTAGCGTACGCCGGTCAGCGCGGAAACGCCGAGCAGGCTGGACAGGTCGCGCAGCAGCTGGCGGGCCTCGACATCAAAGCCGGGGCGTTTTTCGGAATAGCAACGTAAAACTGACATATCGATCTCCTTCAAGCGGTCACCCGAAACGCCAAGGGGCGCTGCCCTCTTGGCTCCCGCTGGGGCGTAAGCCCCAGCCCCCGAAATGCTGCGTGTTTCTGGTTCCGTACGGCGGGGACAGGGGCTGCGCGCGGCAGCTCTGGCGTTTCGGATACGAGAATGTATTCTTATTTATATTTTACCGTTTTAGTCTTTCGGTTTCAATCGCTAAGATTATCAAAAACCGGATTGAATTTGCGCGTGAATCGTGTATAATGGATAAAGAGGGGGGGGAGCAGGTGGATTCCCCCCGCTCCCCCATCTATCT
>CANDKT010000072.1 GCA_947385365.1 uncultured Bacillota bacterium
TAGAGGGAGACGTCCATACAGGCGCGGCACATATGCTGGTAGTCGGCCGTACTGTTGATGGATTGCGCGATAGCCACCGCCTCAACGCCCACTTCACCGGAGACATCGGCTTTGACAATGTCCAGCGCGGTGATTTCAAGCCCTGCTTTCACGCCCAAAGAAGCGGTGGCTCTCGCTTCTGTCCTCAGTTCCCGACCGGAAGAGGCTTCGCTTGTTGCCGTGCAGTAACACGCGCCGGACCGGTAACCGGCTGTAATCGTGGTGCTTGCCTTCTGGGTTGTGGTGAAATTGAAACTGGCATTGAAATCGGCGCGGAATACCATTTCCACTGGGATGCTCAGCCAGAGTCCGGGAATCCCTCCGATGGGGATTTCTCCCAAACGCACGCTGCGCTCTATAGGTTTGATATCGCTTTGGGCGTTGATGGTAAACACATTCGTCGCGCTCAGCGTAGTGGAAACCTCAAACTTATTCAGCCCATTCCAGGAGTATTCGATGCTCACATTTCCATCTACCGCAAGGGTCAGCGAATCATTGACGCGAATTCCGCCGAAGTTTTGCTCCGGGATGGAAAAAGTTTTGCTTCCATCGAAGCCTATATTGTTGCTGCCGAACAGCTGCACATCCTCAAACTCTACAATGGGATCAACGGTGGATGTATCCAGGTCATCTGTGTCTGCCGAAAAATCCACGTTCATGCGCACGTAGGAGTAGAAGTCTTCCATGCCGGCCGTCTCGTTGGCTGGTGTAACCGATACCGTATTGCCATTGCCGGAACTGTCCAGCAGCGACATAGTATGCTCTACCTCACCGGCAATCAGGGGGATGGCGCTTGAACGATCGTCCTCCGACAGAATGAGGATTTTATCTCCCGCCGCAATCTCATCCCCCTCATCTGGAAGCAAGTATTCGCCGCCGGTCTCATCCAGCAGCACTGCATCCAGGCAAACATCCTCTATGGAGGAAACAGTGACCACATGGACATCCTCCCGCACCACCGCAAAATTGTTCCGCCCATCGCTGCCCGGTCCCAGGTCAAGAACGGTCTGCCCCTCAAACGTCTCGTCATCCGGCGTCATGGCAAGAAATTGCTCATGCTCCTGCGTATAGTCGTAGTTGACATATTCATCGCTCAGGGCGCGGTCCCCGGAGCAGAGACTGGCAGTCAGGCGGAAATACCGGGGAAACTCCTCCAGCCCGGTAGAGAGGACAACCTGCCCTGTGCCAGTCGGAACCGGCTCCTCTGCCTTTGCCAGCTGCTGCCCGTCCGGATCGCTGCTCACCGTCAGTACCAAAGTGCAGTCCACTGACGCCGTGTAGGTGACGAGGACGTTATCCGGCGACTGCGGCTCGATGGCGGAAATCTGAAAATCACTGTCGCTGCCCGCTCCAAAGAGCTGCGCTGAAAGCGCGTCATCCACGCCTTCCGTTTCAACCTGAGCGGACACCTCCGCTGCCTCAGCAACTTGCACCGGGACGAAAGAGAGTACTATTACGAACGCCAGAAACGAAGACAGTATTTTTTTCATAACAACTTTCCTTCCTATTTCCTATGTATGTGTAAGGGACGCAATTGCCTTTATTCCACATTGTCCAGAGAGCCTTCCAATACAAAATCCAGGGGTTTCATACTGCTGTCGCCGCTAAGGGAAAACAGACGGAACACAACACCGGCCTCGCAGGAGAAGTCAGGGACGCTGAAACTGATTTTGTTGTCACCCGTCTCTGCGTCAATCTCCTGCGTCATGGTGTCCAGCAGCTGTCCCTCCGGCGAGTAGAACGCCAATACCATGCTCATTTTCCGTGCCGCGCCGCGATTGCGCACCAGCATAGAGAGTGTGCCGTTGGCAATACCGTCGCGGCGAATCAGCTCGTTGGAAAGAATGGCGCACACCAGTTCCTCTCCGCCGTCCACGCTGATCGTACACTCGCTGCGCAGGGTCCCATCGGCTGTAGAAGCACGGATCGTAGTCATACCGCGCCCGACAGCGGTGAGCAGGCCGAACTCATCCACCTGCGCCACAGTCGGGTCGTCGCTTTCCCAGACAAGCTCTTCGCTGTCCGTCAGTACGGGATAGGTGAAATGCTCCATCAAAACCATATCCCCGCTTTCAATGACCGCCTTCGGGATGGAAATGGACAGGGATTGGGGTGCCTGCCCCTCCGTCTCCAATACCTGAACAGTACAGGAGGCGCACACATTTTTGTCCTCGGTGCTGACCGTAATCTGCGCCGTGCCGGGTGCTTTCGCGGTGACCGTACCGCGAGGGGAGACGGAAGCAACACTGCTGTCGCTGCTCTCCCAGAACAGCACCGCGTCACTGTCAAACGGGTAGATGGTGGCCAGGAGCTGCCGCATCGCGCCCAACGGCATATTATTCAGGGACTCGTCGTTTTCCAGCAAGACACAGATATCCTCTTCCCCGGCCTGGTTCAGTCCTCCCACCAAGCTGTAACCCGAATCCGCCGCTTTCAAGATGCAGCTCTCCAGCGAAGCGTAGGCGGAAAAGGCCCAGCAAGCGGGGAATTTGTGCTGATATTTTACCGGCGTCACATAGCCCTTGCCGCCCTCAGTGCGCAGGTCAAATTTCTCGCGGAACTGCGCGCCTTCGGCATAGTGGAAGCTGCTGTTCAGGTTTGGCAGGGTGGATGGCGGCACCAGACCGGACGCGGGTTCATTCGGATCTTCCTCCTCCTCCCCGCTGCCGCAGAGCGAAGCGAGATAGGCGGGGTTCAAACCGGCGCTCATCTCTGTCAATTCCGCCTCGGTGTACTCCAGCCCTTCATCGTAGAGCGGGGCAACGCCCTTCAGCACTGCCTCTTCTTCAGAATCCGCGAGTGTGAACGCCTTCACGCAGAGATTCGCATTTTCCACCAGCGTGGTCAGGTCCCGCCACTGCCCGTTCGCGCCGCGCACGAAGGACTCGCCCACGCACGCCCGTGCCTTGGAGGAAATGCCCACGCGGGGTGCTTCGATAAAGACCGACGCGTTTCCGGTCTGGTCTGTGATGCGCAGCACCACGGCAAAACGCGTTCCGGCAGCAAGGGAGATTGGCTCTTTGAGGGTAATCGTGTGATACCCGGCGTAGTCAATTGAATCGCTCCTGATCGGCTGGCCCAGTTGACACAGGGAATTGGGTCCCTGGTAGTTGGTGACGATATACAGCTCATAACTGGTTCCCGGGGAGACGGTGTAAAAAGACACCGCTTTCAGGATTTCGGCTTTGGTAAGGGCCTCCCCCTGTCGTGGGAACACGTTGGCGTACCAGCCGGAAGCGCCTCCGAAGTCCTCGTAGACATCCACCGCGCCCAGTTCATCATACTGGTAGATTTTGTTGTAGTTGTCAGAGGTCTGGGCGTAATAGAACACTGCGTTGACATCGTCGCTGGCTTTCATGGCAAAGGAGCTGTCATAATAGGAGACATAGCAGAACCCGTCCTCCCCGGACTGTGTGCCCCAGCTGTTCTTGCAGATAAACGCGCCGTCGCCGGGCGGGGTAAAGGAGAAATTGGACCTGGGATAAGTATCGTCCCAGCCAACCACGGCGAGGCTATGTCCTTTGGAACCCCGTCTGTTCGCGGGCAAGTAAAAATCCCTGTCGTTATTGTTCCGGTAGTCTGATCCGGTGCGCAGCGCCGCGTACACCGCGCCGTAATTCATCACGGCGTTCTTGATTTCATCGTTGTCCTGGGGACCTGAGCGCCAGGGCAGATAGAGGATTTCCTGCACATGGAAATCGCCTTTCAGTTTGGTATACCGGTCAATAATGTCCGACGGATAAGGGTCGTTCTCCTCCACGACAGCGCCATCCCAGCGGGTCAGATAGGCGCTGGCCATCTGGCTGTTCCCGCCGCGCAGAGCGTGGAAGTCAAAGCCGGTCTCCGTGTTGTTTCTGCTGCAAGCCATAATCATGTTGAACTCAGAAAAGTCGTATTTACCAGTGATATCCGGTTTGGAAAAGACCTCTACCTTGCAGGCCGCCTGCTTTCTCCCCAAAACCGTCGTTGCCATAATCGTGGTGAGCCCGACTCCTTTGGCGGTAACCCTGCCCTGGTTGTCCACAGTGGCTACCGATTCATCTTCGCTGGACCAGACAATATCCCGTTTGGCCATGACAGGCAGAACGGTAGCGAGCAGTGTACGCGTGCCTCCCGGCGTAATGGCCACATAGGATGGACTGATCGAGACGGAAGCGGGTGTGCGCCCGGGTGTGCCTTTTGTGCGGAAAGAGCGCACGTTGCCGCTGGCGAAGCCGGACAGGTTGGTAGCGCGGGCCTGGAACCAATATTCCGTACCGGGGGTCAGGTTTTCCAACAGATATTCCCCATTGCTGTCCGCGTTGACAACATACTGCCGCATATTATCGCCCTTTTCATAATAGGCGAACTGCGTCTGCAAGACACGGGACTCGCTTTCCACCGTGCAGGAGAGTCGGGCGGACGTCTCCTCAATGTCCAACGCCTCGTTTGTTGTGACGGTGGGAAACCCCTGGAGGTTGCCAATATGATAGGTAAAGAACACCGTTTCACTGTCCGCCATGCCCTTCCGGACCGCCCTTGCCGCAACAGTGAAGTTCTCCTTGTCCAGCACCTTGAATGGAGCAATATAGGCGTCCGCAGGCTGTGGGTCGGCGACATTTTCGGAGATGGTATAAAGGATGGTCGCGTTCGGGGTAGCGCAGCTGAGGGTAATCTCGTCGTCTGGGCTCAGCTGCGAACCGGTGGGGAAGTTTGCCTGGGGCGCGGCTACATCCTCCGCCTCAATCTTGTAGCGCACATACCGCTCCCATGACGTAACAATCTTGTTGTTCTCGTCGCCGTCCGAGCCGGTGTATTCTGTGCTGACTTTGTCTTTTGGAACTTTATTGGGATTCATTTCGGTCTCTGTCGAAACGGACTTGCAATAGTACATTTTCACATATTTCTGCGCAGAGGATCTGTACACGTTAAAGCGGAACCATCGTGTCGCGCCCTTTGTTTCGCCATAGCTCGTTTTTTCCGGAACAATGTAATTGTAGATATTCCGGCTGTTGCAGTAGTACCTGTCCCCGGAATAGTCTCCTCTTGTGGAAGCAAAGGCGGCAAAAAACCTGTATCCAAAGCGGTTATCCGGTCCCGTGCCCCGGTAATCAAGGATTGCGCGTCCTGAATGTCCATTTGCTCCGCCGCAGTCATACATCCAGTGCCAGTAGATATACGTCTCGAAACTGTTTGTGACCTCTACCTTTTCCGCTTCGTGCGTATAGCCTGTCTGCTGGCCCCAGTGTTCCCTGTATTTCCGGAATGACTGATCGGAGGAATCAAAACCGCCGGGGATATCGCCGTAATATGTGTTCACCGGTCTCCCTTTTGGCACCCAATCCGTTTTGATGGTTTCAAATTCATCCTTCTCCGGGTCGCCCTCTTTGGTTACATAAGTGGTCCGGGTGATTTCCCATTTCTCATCCACAATCTCCGCACCTTCCGGGGCGTCGCTCTCCAAAACCCAGTCAGAGTCGATGTAGCCTGCCCAGACGGTCGGAACGAGCGCTAAAAACAGGATAAGCGCGGTCAGGAACGAGACAGCACGTTTTATCATAAATTTCTCCCTCCTCTGTATCTCCGTCCCCTGCGGACAGGCGGCGGCAAATCTGCCGGGGTTACGGATACGCGGCACTGACATCAATGGCGGTTCTCGACATTCTCTCGGCAATGGAGCCGGTCAGAGCCTGGGTCAACGGCTCGCTGCTTCCCTGCCGCAGGGAAAAGACCTGGAAGCTTGCAGTATTTTCCGGAACTTTCTTGTCTACCTCCCAGGAGACCTCTCCACTTTCATTCCCGCCTATCTCACGGTCAATGACGGCGCAATGGGCAAGCTGTCCATCGCCGGTGTAAAACGCCAGCACAAAGGAACATGCCTGCGCTTCTTCCCCGCGGTTCTCAACCTGGACGGTGAGACATCCTTTGAGTGTGCCGTCTTTCATTTCAAGGGCACTATCCAGCAGGCTGGTATTGAACCCGGCCCCGCCTGCTACAGTAATCTGGAGCGACTGGGCAACCTTGTGGTCACTGGTGTATGCGGTAATGGTCGCGGTACCAGGGCCAACGCCGGTTACCATGCCGTACTCGTCTATAGCAGCAACCTCGGGGTGATCGCTCTCCCAGAGCAGGCCGGCGCGCTGCGCATTGCTGGGATAAATCTCATAATTAATCAGGGTTACTCCCCCCACCGGGAGATTTTCCGCCGGACTGTACAGACTGATAGCTGCGGCGGCGACCGGCTCGCTGACAATAATCGTACATCTGGCGGATGCTGCTCCGTCCTGGGTTGACACGGTGATTTCCGCGCTGCCGACACCACAACCTGTCACGATGCCGCGAGAAGAGACAAGGGCAACGTCCGTATCGCTGCTTGTCCAAACAATAGTTTCTTCGTTGCCGAATGGCCTAACCGTGGCGGTAAGCTGCACGCTGCTGCCCGTGGCAAGGATAAGGGCAGGGACATTCATATTCAAGTCAATCGTCTTTCCCCCAACTGCCTGGTTAAGCCCACCCACGGCGGCATATTCGGAAGACGCCGCCCGAAGCACAGAGCTTTCCAGCGACGCGTATGCAGCGAAGCTCCAGCAGCTCCCCAGCCGTCCCTGGTCACGCACTGGCGTCACGAAGCCCTCTTTCCGCAGGTCATAGAGCGCAGGAAATTGGCCGCCCTCAGCGTAGTTGTAGCTGGTGGACAGGTCGGGGAGGACGATGGGGTCAAAAAGCCCTGTGGCGAACTCGCTTTCTTCCATCTCAAACAGACTGGCCTGGTTCTCCACATAAGCGGGGTTAAAGGTAAACCCGGCCTCCATCAGCTCTTCCAAGGTATGCACAGTCTCGTCCCCACCGGATGGATACGCCGACGCATTCATCAGGTTTGCGTCCAGGTCGGCGCTGGTAAACGCTTTCAGACAGACATTTGTGTTCTCGCCTTTGCGAATCGTAGTAATATCGGTCCACAACCCGTCCTGTCCCCGGATGTAGGACTCATCCTGTCCGGCCCGCGCCCGGCTTGAAAAACCTGTGACGGGCGTCTCCACAAAGATACTCGCCCTGTCGCCTGGGGCAGTGATTTTGACCACAACGGCAAACCGGGTACCGGCGGCAAGGCGCTGCGCCTCGTTCAGCGCAATGGTATGATAGCCCGCATAGTCGATAGTCCCCGACTTAATGGGATGCCCCAACTGTTCAAAAGAACTTCTCCCCTTGTAATCCCTGACAACATACAATTCATACTCTGTAGACGGGGCGACGGTATAGAACGATACCGCCTTTAGCACCTCGGATTCCGCCAAAGTCTCCCCGCTGCTGGGATACACATTGGCGTACCATCCGGTCTTGCCGGTGAAGTTGTAACTCGCGATTGGCCCCAGAATATCATACTGGTAGATTTTGTTGTAATTTTCCTTGGCCTGCAAGTGATAGAACACGGCGTTAGTGTCTCTGCAAGCCGCCCGCGCTAAGGTAGCGTCGTAGTAGGAGATATAGAAGTATCCGTTCTCCCCCCACTCGTCTCCCCAGCTGTTTTTACACAGAAACGCGCCGTCTCCCGGCGGCATGGTCTTAAAGCGGGAAGCGGGGAAGTTATCATCCCATCCAACGATCGCCACAGCGTGCCCCTGGTCGTTTGCATACTCCCTCGCGTGGTAATATGCCGTATTGTCCGCGCTGAAATCCGCGGCGCGCACACGAAAGGCGGTATAGACCGCGCCGTAGCTCATCACCGCTCTTTTGATCTCGTCATTATCCTCGGGACCACTGCGCCAGGGCAGATACAGGATTTCCTGCAAATGGTAGTTTTCCGGCGTCTCCCGCTGCGCGTTATAATTCAACACCACGCCGTTAGCAGGGTAGGGGTCCATCTCTTCCGAAACCGTGCCCTCCCAGCGGGAGAGGTAGGCAGAGGCCATGATCGCGTTTCCGCCCACGTCATATTTGAAATCAAAACCTCCCGTCTCATTGTAGAGACTGGTGCGCATGATCATATTCAGCTCAGAAAAATCGTAGTTGCCGCTCACATCCGGCCGATTGAACACCTCCACAGTACAGTACCCGTTCAGCCGCCCGGAAACCGTCGTGGCACGGATTTTGGTCTGTCCTGTACCTGCGGCGGTCACCACCCCGTTCTGGTTCACCGTGGCCACCGCCTCGTCTTCGCTGTGCCAATACACACCGCTGACCGCCGTGGCCGGGAGTACAGTGACAAGCAGCTGCCGTTGTTCACCCGGCTTAAGCACCAGATACGTCGGCGTCAACTCAATAGACGCCGGTTCATCCGATCCGGTGCTGTTGGTCTTGAAGGTGAGTACATTGCCGCTGCTCTGTCCAAATTCGTTCATGGCGATGGCCTGAAAGCGGTACTCAGTGCCCGGTGTCAGCCCGGAAATCAGCACCTGGTTCTCCCCCAGTGCCTCCACGGTTTTTCGCGACCGGCTGTTATTCTTTTCAAAATACAGGAAGGAAAGGGAAATCAACTCGGCGTCGCTATGCACATCCGCATGCAAAACCGCTGAAGTATCCGTCACATGGTCCGCCTCCAGCGTCATCACCACCGGAACGGACTGTTCCGACGCGACTGTATAGCTGAAAACAAGCCGTTCGCTCTCGCTCATTCCGGTTTTTGTCGCGTACACATATACTCGGAAGTACTCCGCGTTGGGTATCTCGAACGGGCCTTCGTAGACCTGATACTCGCCGGGTGCGGCATCCCCCTCCGCAATGGCGTAATAGATGACCGCTTCTTCAGCGTCGCAGGATATCGTCAGCTTTTCGCCGGGAGACAGGCTGCTGTTTGATGGCTTGCTCATTCGCGGCGTGGGGCAGCTTTGCAGAGTGATCTGGTATTTTACATATTCCGTTATGTCTTTCGCTCTTGCTGGAATGGCGCTTTGCTCTTCGGTTTCTCCGGTTGTTGTTTCGAGATAGTGATATACCTTCTGGTAATCTTTATAACTTGAATGGTAATAGTCAAAGCGGAACCACCGGGTTGCGCCCTGGCATTGATCCCAGCTTGTTCTCTCGGGGACGATGTAGTTGATAATGCTGCGGCTGTTGCAATAATATCGGTCACTGGCATAATCCCCCCTTGATGACTGGAACGCCCCAAAATATTTATAGTAGCAGCGGGTATCCGGTCCCTGGCCCAAGTAATCAAGGATTGCGCGGAATGCCGTTCCATTTGCTCTCCCACAGTCATACATCCAGTGCCAGTAGACGTACCCCGCCCAGCTGTTGGAGACCACGCGTTTGGTGCTGTCATTGGACCAGGCGTTGTAAGGCTGCCGGTTCAATGCGCCATAGAGCTGATGGGATCGATCAAAACCGGAGGGGATGGAGGCGTAGTCTGTGCCACCGCTTCCTGTTTCTCTCCAGTCGCTGCCCAACAACACGCTCCCGTTGCTGGCCTTATCCGGCGAAGTCACGTCATATTGCCTCTCCACGCTATACGTCCATTTTCTGCTGACAATTTCCGCTTCCTCAGGCGCGTCGCTGACAAGCACCCAGTCTGACACCACCGTCTCGGTTGCAAAAGCGATCGGGCCTGGCAGCGCCACAAGGATGCTTAGCGTACACAGCAGTGCTATGATTTGTTTTTTCATTTGTATCCTCCGCCTTTCTTAAAAATGTATTCACCGTATCCCACCAAGCACGGGGGATATTTTTGACCCGAATCCGTGAAGCCCAACACAAGGAATTCCCGCATTGATATAGCGTTGCCATCTGCTTAACGGTTTTTCCCAAAAACAGGGAGCGGGGACTGTCACTCAGGTAAGAATAAAACGGCTTTCTGCTCATGTATTTACAGTATCACAGTTGCTTTCCAAAGTGTGAATCAATAGTTAAACGAGAAAAGACGTGACAGAGGAACGGTTTTATTTGCCCAAAATGCGGGGGTCGTCACGCTTGATTTCCTCGTCCTCCTGATTTACCTGTAATAGCTTCAAGGTTGCAAAGTCTTCCCTATTTAGCCGGATACTTGCTTTGACCAGCACCCACGCAGGGGAACCGATGTGCTGGATGACAGGACAAACGCTTTCACTGTTCGGACGTTCAAGTTTTCGGGATAAGAAACTGTAAGGTCGAGTTTTTCCGATGCGGCGAGCGTCTTATCAACCGTTTTGATGGCAACCATTTTCCCGTTCTCATCATACGCAGCGGCTACAAATCTGACGGATGCAGTGGATTCAGTGTGATTGATTAAGGAAAGTGCCGTTGAGGTTGCAGTGTTTTCCAGCAATTGGACGGAATAACCGCTGCCGGTTGTGGGAACGTACAGGGACTTAACAAACGTTTCATTAGAAGGAGCAATCTGAATTTTGGTTTCCCAGTCTTCTTTGCTGTTGTTGTAATAGGAATCCTTCAAGCTATCGCAACCAGAAAAAGCGGCTTCACCAACTGCGGTAAGGCTCTGCGGAAGATTGACCGTTGTCAGTTTGCTACATCCATAAAACGCATTCTTTCCGATGGTAGTAATTCCCTCATTAATCACGACTTTCTCAATGCGTTCCCGCAAAGCGTACCACGGTGGCAGATCTTCCGATACTTTGTGGAAACGGAAATCATTCATAAATCCAGAACCAGAGATGGTAAGAACACCATTCTCAAGTACCCAAGTCGCGCTGGGGCCGCATTTGCCAAAAGCTTCAGGTCCAGTGCTGTTATAATGGATGGTAGCGCGAGTGAGAGGTTCGTTGCCGGAAGAAATGGAAATAGCGTTCCATTGAGTTTTGGAACCTTTATAATACACATCAGTTAGGCCAGTGCAGCCAGAGAACGCATACTGGCCAATACTGGTCACACTGTCCGGAATCGTCACACTGGTCAGGCCGGTGCAGCCAGAGAACGCCCCCCCACTAATCTCGGTCACACTGTCCGAAATCGTCACACTAGCCAGGCCAGTGCAGCCATCGAACGCCCGCTCGCCAATCTCGGTCACACTGTCCGGAATCATCACACCGGTCAGGCCGGTGCAATGATAGAACGCCCCCTTACCAATCTCGGTCACACTGTCCGGAATCGTCACACTGGCCAGGCCGATGCAACCATAGAATGCATTCTCTCCAATACTGGTCACACTATTCGGAATCGTCACACTGGCCAGGCTGGTGCAGTCAGAGAACGCATTGCTAGGGATTTTGTCAGTCCAGCCGAACTCATAACTGTAACCGCCACCAATTGGACCGGCACTGGTCAGGCCGGTGCAGCCATCGAATGCAGAATAGCCAATCTCGGTCACACTATCCGGAATCGTCACACTGGTCAGACCGCTACAGTCTTCGAACGCAAAGTCGTCAATGCTGGTGATGCTGTCAGGAATTGTCACGCTGGTCAGGCCGCTACAACCAAGGAACGTACAGTAGTCAATGCTGGTAACACCGTCAGGAATCGTCACGTTGGTTAGGCCCATGCAGCCATAGAACGCACACGCGCCAATGCTGGTAACGTTATCGGGAATCGTCATGTTGGTTAGGCCGCTACAGCCATAGAACGCAGAGACCCCAATGCTGATGACGCTGTTGGGAATCGTCACACTAATCAGGCTACTGCAGTTTTTGAACGCCTCGTTGCCAATGCTGGTAACGCCGTTCTCAATCTTGACTGTTACAATAGGATTTGTATCGCTACTAACACTGTATCAAGGTGCAGTACTATTGTGATTGGAATCGCGACTATAATTCCACATTCCGCCTGTACCGCGAATGGTCAGCACACCGCTTTCCAGAGTCCACGTCAGATTTTCGCCGCAAGTTCCGCTAGTTGAGGTATCCGCCAGTGCCGCTGTTGGCAGCATTCCAAATACGATGCAAAGTGCCAATAAAGTTGAAAGTATCCGCTTCCTCTTCCTCATTTCCTCGTCCTCCTCATTCTATAAATGTATACTTTTTTAGAATGGCTTTTGGTGCAAAAAATTTCTGTAAAAAATCTTAACTTTCTAGCTAATTATACCGATTTAGAAATTATAGGAAAAAGAATACTTCGCTCTAAAAAAGTATAACTTTTTAGAGCGAAGTTCTTTATGTTCTTTTATAGTTGTCCCAAATTTTCAAATTCAACTGCTTTGGCATAGAACGAGGAAACGGGCATCCCGCAGACTTTCGCAGCTTCCTGAAGCGTCAGTTTCTTACTGCGCCAGTTCTGGTGAACTTGCCGGAAGTTTTCAGGTAGGGGCTTAGGCGGGCGTCCGAACCTTACACCCCGCGCTTTTGCCTCCGCGATACCCTCCGCCTGGCGCTGGCGGATGTTCTCCCGCTCGGTGTGCGCCACATAGCTCAAAAGCTGGAGTACGATGTCCGCAATCAGCGTCCCGGTTAGGTCGCGCCCCTGCCGGGTGTCCAGCAGGGGCATATCCAGCACCACAATAGCGGCTTGACGTTCCTTGGTGATGAAAGCCCACTGCTCCAAAATCTCTTCGTAGTTGCGCCCCAGCCGGTCGATGCTCTTGACCACCAGCACATCTTCCGGTCTCAGCCGTTTCACCAAGCGCTGATAGAGCGGACGTTTGAAGTCTTTCCCTGACAGCTTTTCCACCACGATGTTTTCCTCTGCCACCCCAAATGTCCGCATAGCGGCGAGCTGGCGGACTTCGTTTTGCTCCTGCGTGGACACCCGGACGTAGCCGTAAGTCGTTCCTTCCATAAAGCGGCCTCCTTTGAAATATATTTGCCGCTCTATTGTACAGGAAGTGTGCTTCCTCGCCCAAAACAAATGAAAATTCTGGACCAAGAAGAGTGACGCAGGCTTAAATGATGGTATTTCGTCGCAGAGTCAATCATGATTTCCACGCAGTTTGAGGTTGCGGATTCGTTTTTGCCACAAAATAAATGTGCTTAACGGTTCTCTCATAAAACGCGATAGCCCAGTCCGGGTTATAATGACCAACCGGCATTGCAATATAAAAACCATCAGGTAACTTAACGTAGATGGCTACACTTGTGTTTGTATCAAGTTCCGTGGCGAAATCTCGTTTCCCAGTGAGTCATAAACGATATGGTCATACAGGTGTTTTTTCGCTTTCATCGCATTGACTCCAGGCCTGCCTTTGATTGTCGGGGCAGTAAAAACTTGTGGTTTAGCAGGGCTGTTCTTTTGCGCCCTTTGCGGTAGCCCTATAATGTGCGTATCTTTCACACTATCCCCCATGTAGGAGAAGTGCATATAATCGTGGTATCCTTCACTATCGTCGCTGCTGCTCGCCCAGGCGTCGCCGCCCCAGGACCAACGGTGTTTTTGTCTAATTATAGGCTTCACGCCCCTGCTTTGTCAAGGCGCGTCGGCACCTTGACCAGGGTATTTGAACGAGTAAACAAATAGTGAACAGGGATTTACTAAGGGAGGAAA
>CANDKT010000073.1 GCA_947385365.1 uncultured Bacillota bacterium
GGGACGCCGCGCGGCTCCAAAGAACCGGTGTTGCGGACTGCTTTAGCCGCTGCGCTGGCAATCGTGGCGGCGTCAGCGTTGTTTTCTTGGTTCATCGGGATGTCCTCCCGGTACGCTCTGGTGTATGGGTCCCTGGCCAGTTTGATTATCCTTCTGGTGTGGCTGTACTTCTGCGGCAATATCCTGCTGTTAGGCGCGGTCGCCGGGCGGACGGTTGGTATTTTAATGAGAAAGGAGTCCTCCGATCATGCTGATCTATAACGGCGTCGTTCACACGATGGACGGCCCAGTCATTCCCTGCGGGTATGTGCTTCTGTCCGGGGACAAGATCGCCCGAACCGGCGCGATGGAACAGTGCCCTCCGTGGAACGGTCCGAGTCTGGACGCGGAAGGTGGGCATATCCTCCCTGGGCTGGTCGATGCCCACTGTCACTTGGGGATGTTCGGGGACGCGTTGGGGTTCGAGGGGGACGACGGCAACGAGTCCACGGACCCGTGTACGCCTCAGCTGCGTGCCATCGACGCCATCAACCCGCTGGACCGCTGTTTCGCGGAAGCCCGCGCCGCGGGCGTCACGACGGTTCTCACTGGTCCCGGTTCGGCGAACCCGATTTCGGGGCAGTTCGCGGCGGTCAAGACCGCCGGGCGTTGGGTGGACGAGATGATCCTCAAGGCTCCTGCGGCGATGAAGCTGGCCCTGGGCGAGAACCCGAAACAGGTCTACCACGAGCGGGACGAGACGCCCATCACCCGTATGGCGACCGCGGCCATCATCCGGGAGAATTTGCGCAAGGCGTTGGAGTACGGCGAGAAGCTGGACAAAGCCGCGCAGGACGAGGACGAGGACCCGCCTGACTACGACGCCAAGCTGGAAGCGTTGCTTCCCGTCGTTCGTGGGGAACTGCCCGTCCATATCCACGCCCACCGGGCGGACGATATTGCGACTGGCATCCGCATCGCGCGGGAATTTTCGCTGGACTGCGTCATCGTCCACGGCACGGAAGGACACCTGATCGCGGAGCTTCCGGCTCAGGCGAACGTCCCCGTCATCACTGGCCCGGCCTTAGGCGACCGCTCCAAGCCGGAGCTGGCCAACCTGTCGCTGGAAACCCCGGCCATTCTGGCGCGGGCGGGGGTGGAGACCGCCATCTGTACCGATCACCCGGAAGTTCCCGTCCAGTATCTGCCTCTGTGCGCGGCGTTAGCCGTGCGGGGGGGGCTGGACCCGGAAGAAGCCCTGCAAGCGATCACGTTCCGCGCCGCCCGGATCGCGGGGGTCGCGGACCGGGTCGGTTCGCTGGCCCCCGGAAAGGACGCGGACGTTCTGGTTACGAGCGGGCATCCTCTGGAACTGTTCAGTAAAGTGCGGGCGGTCTTCATCAACGGGCGGCAGGTCTGAAGCCTCGGGAAACAGCTAGAAATTTTTCACAAAAAGCTATGGCATTTTTTTCGCTTTATGGTATAATTGAGGTGACGGGAGCGGGACTTGCCCTTCTCCCCATACCTGCCCCTACGGGGTGAAAGGAGCGGATAGATATGAAATTCGTGTTTACGGACAAAAAAGTGGACCTGCCCGGCACTATCCACAGCTACGCGGAAAAAAAGGTGGGGAAACTGGACCGTTTCTTTAGAGAGGACGCCACGGCTGCCATCACCTTCAGCATCGAGAAGGACCGGATGAATAAGGTCGAGATCACCATCCGGTCCAGCGGCACCATCTTCCGGGTGTCCGAGAGTACCTCCGATATGCGCGCCTCCATCGACGCGGCGGTGTCCACGCTGGAGCGGCAGATCCGGAAAAATAAAACCAGATTGGAAAAACGTCTGCGCCAAGGCGCGTTCGAGCGGGTCGTTGATACCGCGGAGGTCTCCTCCTTCGCGCCCGAGGAACCCGAAGAGGGCGAGTACCGGGTCGTTCGCAGCAAGACCTTCCCCATCAAGCCCATGACCCGCGACGAGGCTATTCTCCAGATGAACCTGCTGGGACACAGCTTCTTCGCCTTCAAGGACGAGGAAGCCGATGGCGCTTTCGCTGTGGTCTACCGCCGCTACGACGGGGACTACGGTCTGATCGAAGACGAGGGCTGATCGAGGCCAAACAAACGGACGCGGAGGTCTGCAACAGCAGATCTCCGCGTTTTTTTGCGCTTCTTTCCGTTGTGTTTAGAGCGGCAGGGTATTCATGAAGTACGGCAGCTGTTTCTGCCACCAGCACCAGTCGTGATTGACGTCCGTGCCCCAGTAGTCCACCCAAGCGGGGATCTGCTTCTCCCGAAGCACCGCCTCCATACGCCGCGTGGACGTCAGCAGATCGTCTTCCCAGGCACCCTGCCCGACGCAGAGGATGATGTGGCTGTTCCGGTACAGCGACAGATACGGGTGATCCGGCGGCATATTGCGCAGGCAGTGCAGCGGAGAGTTGGCGTAGACCAGATCGTCCATGTAGTCGTGGAAGAAGTAGTCCGCGTGATACAGCCCGCTCAGCGAGATCACCGTGTCGAAGCGGTCCGGATGGCGGAAAAAGAAGTTCGCCGCGTGGAACCCGCCCATACTGCAACCGGTGGCTAACGCTTTCCCTTCCGTTCCGCAGCGCGCCTGAACCCAAGGCAGCAGCTCTTGGATGATGTACTGGAACCAACGTTCCTGAAGGATGATCCGTCCGCTGGGGTTGCCCTCCGGATTGGACCAAGTTTCCCCGTCGATGCCGTCCGGGCAGACTAACGTGATCCGTCCCGATTCCAGCCACGGCTTGAGCGTGTCCACCATCCCGAAGTTCTCAAAGTCGAAAAACCGTCCGTTCTGCGGTGGGAACGCGACGCATAGTTTGGGACCGCTGCCGTAGAGTTTGAACTCCATGTCCCGGTCCAGACAGCGGCTGTATTGTTTGTAATACTGACCTTCCATAATTCTCCTCCCCGTCGGGACCTTGCCCGAACCAGTCTCGCCTAAGCTCTCTGATGGACGAAGCGGATAAATTCCTCCGTCGCCGCCAAATCAGCCGCGTGCGCTGTGTACATCTGGTTCCCCATCGTGGCCCACATCAACTCCGGCATACGCTCGCACATGACGATTTGGTTCCCGTACCGTGCTAAGATTTCCTCATGGCTGTGCAAGTACTGGTAGCAATCCCGGCGGCTGGCGTAGACGCAGTAATGATGTTCCGGGCTTTCCGGCAGGCGGCGGCTGTTGCAAGTGACCATATCGGCCCAGATCTGGTACACGTCGGTATTGTGGGCAAAATTCATCATATCGGGCGTGTAGCCTCCGGCGGGGCGCATATTGACCTCCAAACCGACGAAGTCGCCCACTTCGCCTAACCCTTTCCGCGCTTTTGTCAGACGGAAGAACTCCAAATGGACGAAGCGGCTTCTGGCCCCGAAGGCTTTGACGGTAGCCCGGCCCAGTTTGGCCAAGGCTTCCGGGACCTGACTGGCGGTGTAGTAGGCCAAGTCCAGCTTTTCGTTGACGATATCCATGATGGACGGGGGCCACACGGTCATGGATTCAAACAAGGGCTGGCACTGTGCGTCCGTGATGGCGTCGTAGGAGCAGATATCGCCTTCTACGAACTCCTCCATCACGTAGGGGACGGCGGGCGGGTTGTCGAAGAAGGCGTCCAAGGCGGCATCGTCCAGCAGTTTGAAGGTATTGGAAGCGCCGACGCCGTTATCGGGTTTGACGATGACGGGGTAACCGACCTCTTTGAGGAACTTTTTTGCTGCGGCGCGGGTCGTCACGCGGCGGCAGCGGGCGGTCGGCACGCCTGCTTTCGCGTAGTAGGACTTCATGCCGGACTTGCTCTTGAAGCAAGCGACTTCCTTTTCGTTGACGCCGGTAGTGATGTGGAAATCGGTACGCAGCCGGGCGTCCTGTTCCAGCCAGTACTCGTTGTTGGACTCCAGCCAGTCGATCTTCCCGTGTTTGAAGGACAGGAAGGCTACGGCGCGGAAGACTTGGTCGTAGTCTTCCAGGGAGTCCACCCGGTAGTATTCCGTGAGGGCCTGTTTCAGGCAGTCTTCCAGTTCCTCGTAGGGCGCGTCGCCGATGCCCAGAACGTTGACGCCATTACGGTGCAGTCGGTCGCAGAAATTCCAGTAAGTATGCGGGAACTGCGGGGAAATAAAAATAAAGTTCATGGTCTGACTCTCCAATCGTTCCGATGACCAACAGGCGGTCATACATTCCACTTCCACACTGTGGATATAGGTACATCATACCACGCACGAAGAAACTTGTCAAATCGCGTTGCCGCTGACTTCACGCTTATTCCCTCGCGCTGGGCGAGGATGCCTATAATCAAGATAATATCCCTTTCAAAGAAGATAACTTTTGGCCGGAGGACATTAGCGATACGAATATATTCCTTGAACAGCTGATTTCTCGGATCATCTGTAAGTCTCGGTCCGAGCAAGCTGAATCCCTGACATGGAGGGCCTCCTGTCATGACGTCTACCGTTTTATCCGTCCCAGGAATCATTGCAAGAATTTCTTCCGGTTCCAACTCTTTTATGTCTTTGAGAATATATGGTACTTCGGGGTGGTTATATGTAAACGTATGCCTTGCCTCTTCGTCAAAATCCGTTGCGCACACGCATTTATAATCGCCCTGCATTCTGAAGCCTTCCGTAATTCCACCAGCTCCAGCAAATAAATCGACGGTTGTGAACATATAGAACGACTTCCTCCAGTTTCGGCACAATACAAGCGGAAGATATTATATCACGCTTTCGTACCCCTTTCAAGTATTGGACGCGCCGAAAAAAACGCTTGCAAAACCGCGGACAAGTTTCTATAATGTGAATCAAGAGTTGAACAAGGTATGGAGGGAATCAGAAATGGAGTTGGATCGGAAGTATTTTGAAGAGATGGAGTCCAGAATCCCGAAGGGGACCGTGCGCACGCGGTTTGCGCCGTCGCCTACGGGCTATATGCACGTGGGGAATTTGCGCACCGCGCTTTACACCTGGCTCATTGCCCGGAACGCGGGCGGGACGTTCCTTCTGCGCATCGAGGACACCGATCAGGGGCGTCTGGTGGAGGGCGCGTCGGAAGTGATCTACCGCACGCTGGCCGAGTGTGGTCTGGACCACGACGAAGGCCCTGACAAAGGCGGTCCGGTAGGCCCCTACATCCAGTCGGAACGCCGGGACATCTACGGCAAGTACGCACAGCTTTTAGTCGCGCGTGGGCACGCCTACTACTGCTTCTGCGAGAAGACCGAAGGGGAGGAAACGGAAGGGTTCGAGAAGACGGACGATCCCTGCCGCGCGCTGTCCCCGGAAGAGGCGCAGGCCCGCGTGGACGCTGGGGAACCGTATGTCATCCGCCAGAAGATCCCTCGCGAGGGCAGCACGACGTTCCGGGACGCAATCTTCGGCGACATCACGGTGGAGAACAAAACGTTGGACGACCAGGTTCTGCTCAAGCGGGACGGTCTGCCCACTTACAACTTCGCCAACGTCGTAGACGATCACCTGATGGGCATCACCCACGTCGTCCGAGGCAGCGAGTACCTGTCGTCCGCGCCGAAGTACGACCTGCTCTACCAGGGCTTCGGCTGGGAGATCCCGGTATATGTCCACTGCTCGCCGGTCATGCGGGACGCGCAGAACAAGATGTCCAAACGCCACGGCGACCCCTCCTACGAGGACCTGAAAGCGCAAGGCTACCTCACCCCGGCGATTCTGAACTACGTCGCGCTGCTGGGCTGGTCGCCCCGTGGGGAGTTGGCGGAACAGGAGGTCTTCTCCTTGGAGGAGCTGGCCCACGCTTTTGATCTGGCGGGCATGTCCAAATCCCCCGCTATTTTTGATATCGAAAAGCTCACCCACTTCAACGCCCTGTACCTGCGGGCCATGACACCGGAGAAGTTCGCGCAGACCGCCCGCCCCTATATCCGCCAGACGGTCCCGGAGGAACGCCTGTCCGCGGAGGAGATCGCCGCGCTTCTCCAGGCCCGCTGCGAAAGGCTCACGGATATCC
Organism: uncultured Bacillota bacterium; assembly: GCA_947385365.1. Lineage (GTDB taxonomy): Bacteria > Bacillota > Clostridia > Oscillospirales > Oscillospiraceae > Lawsonibacter. Next base: position 5,983 of record CANDKT010000073.1, read on the forward strand.
CGGAGAAGGTGGCTTTTTTCCAGACCTTGCCCGAATACGACGCCGATTTGTTCACCAACAAGAAGTCCAAGACGAACCCCGAGATCGCCAAAGCTATGCTGGAAGCGGCTGTCTCCACGCTGGAAGCCCTGCCTGATTGGAGTCAGGACTCCATTCACGACGGCCTGATCGCCTTAGCGGAGCGGTTAGAGGTGAAGAACGCGACCTTGATGTGGCCGGTCCGCATCGCCGCCGCGGGACAAGCCGTCACACCTGGCGGCGCGGTGGAAATCTGCCATATCCTGGGCCGGGACGAGACCTTGCGCCGTTTGCGTTTCGGTCTGGGTAAACTTTGAGGGGACATGAGCGGTTTTTGGGGGAATATCCCAGCGGAAAGACGGGCAGACTACCTGTAAAGATTGGTCCCCGCCCCGGCGGGGCGGAGAAGGAGTCCAACTGTGATGGTAAAAGGAATCACCCGTCAGGTCATTCTGGTGAAATCCCCGGACCCGCGGCTGTTTGAGCAGGCGATCTTCATCGTCAAGGACGAGGCGCTGGCTCGGGAAGGAGTCGACGCCGATCAAGTGCTGCGTCAGGCGCGGCAGGCCGCGGACGGCTACCTGCGCCAAGGCCGGAGCTGGAACCGCCGCCTGACCGGACGCTTGCCCGGCGCGGTCTGGGCCGTGTTAGGCGCGCTTCTGGCTTCTTCCGGCTGGTGCGTGTGGCTGTTTCTGCTGTAACGCATAAAAAACTCGCAAACCTAAACATTCAGGATCATAAAATCCCGCAGGAGATTTCTTGGACGAAGTCTTCCGCGGGATTTCTTTCCCTTTTGGCGCGATTTCACACCGGCCCGCAGACGTGGAGCAGCTGACTTATTTCGGATTGTCTCCAGCGACCATCAACAGGCAGCCTGCCATCAACAGTCCACAACTGACCCAGATCGTTTCCATCCCCATATACTGGGTCAATAAACTGCCTCCCCCGGCGCCGAATGCAAACAGCAGGATAATCATTCCATACCTCCCTGCAACCCGGAGCTGGCTCCAATCACGATCCAGAATCGCCGCGCTGAGATAATCCATACCGCTGCGGAGGTTTCCAATACACATAGTGCTGGCATAGGAACTGCCATCCACAGAGCGGAAACTCTGTACCTGCATTGCACAGGAGAAAGAGGTCAATGCGTTAGCCAGCCAGTTCCACTCTGCTGGCATAAAGCCTACTGCGGCTAACAGCAGGACCTCTGCCGCCAGTACGGTCTGGCGCCAATGCATCTTGCTATGGCCGAGGTGAGACGAGCGGATAAAATTAGCGGTCATTATCCCCAGGGCAAAGGCCAGCACCGGGAGCAAATACCGCAGACATCCGCTGAGGTCCCTTGAAAACAGTGCGTGGCTCATCAGGACGATGTTGCCAGTCTGGGCGTTCGCAAACACTCTGTCGCGCATGAAATAGGAATAGGCGTCCTGTAGGCCCCCGGACAGCGTAAGCGGAATCATAACAAAGACGGAGTCCGACATCTGTCCAGACTGTGGCTGCTGAAAGGCCATTGTGATCTCCTCCAGTTTATTCAGGATGAATTGCCGCCTGTAGGTTCCGTTCATCATAGCACAGGGAAAATGCAGATTCAAGAGTGAAATTCACGATTGAGAAACCGTCCGTTCCGGATTGAAATTTGGATGAAAGGGGACCACGGCGAACAGGGAACGCTCTCCAAAAAGAGCGTCCCCTGTCCTTTTTGCGATATGATGTAACCTGTTCTGTGAAACGGGACTCAGACCTCGAACATGAGATCGCCGTAGGTGGGTACGGGCCAGATGTCCTTGTCCACCAGCAGTTCCAGTTCGTCCACCGGATGGCGCAGGGCGTCCATAGCGGGAACGACGGCGTCGTGGTAGGCGTGAGCCATCTCCTGGAGGTCCTGGATGGAGTCCACGCGGCCCATCAGAGGCTTGAGCTGCTCCAACGCCGTGGAGGCGTCCGCTAAGCACTCGCTGACCTGCTTGAGCAGCCGCCGCTGGACGGACAGATCCGCTTCCGGGCAGGCCCCGGACACGGCGGACATGGACTCGCCCAGGCGAGTCGTGAAGGTGATAGCGGCGGGGATGTAGTGCTTGGATGCCATGTGGATCATGGTGTTGGCTTCGATCTTGATGACCTTGACGTAGGTCTCGTACATGATCTCGGCCCGGGCTTCCAGCTCGGACTTGGTGTAGATGCCGAACCTGCCGAACAGAGCTTCCGCCTTCTCCGTGGTCAGGGAGGGTACCGCGTCCACCAAAGAGGGCAGGTTCGGCAGCTGACGGCGGGCGGCTTCAGCGATCCAGGCGTCGGAGTAGCCGTTGCCGTTGAACACGATGCGCTGATGTTTGGTCATCCACTTGTGGATCAGCGCGGAGCAGGCGGCGTGGAAGTCTTCTGCCTGTTCCAGTTCGTCGGCGGCCTCGCACATAGCCTCGGCCACGATGGCGTTCAAGGTGATGTTGGCGTCGGCGATGGAGGCGGAGGACCCAACCATTCGGAACTCGAACTTGTTCCCAGTGAACGCGAAGGGAGAGGTCCGGTTGCGATCCGTGGCGTCCTTGTTGATGACCGGGACGGTGGACACGCCGCTGTCCAGGGTGCCGGAGGCCAGCAGTTTGATGGACTCCGCGTTGGAAACGATCTGATTGACCACGTCGTCCAGCTGATCGCCCAGGAAGATGGAGATAATCGCCGGGGGAGCTTCCTGCGCGCCCAGACGGTGTTCGTTGCCTGCGTTGGAGGCGGAACAGCGCAGCAGATCGGCGTGGGTATCGACCGCTTTCATGATGCAGGCCAGCACCAGGAGGAACTGAAGGTTTTCGTTCGGCGTGTCGCCGGGGTCAAGCAGGTTCTCGCCGGTGTCGGTGCCGATGGACCAGTTGTTGTGCTTTCCGGAGCCGTTCACGCCTGCGTAAGGCTTCTCGTGGAGCAGACAGACTAGGCCGTGGCGGGTCGCGACCCGTTTCATGGTCTCCATAGCCAGCTGGTTCTGATCCACAGCCAGGTTGCACATAGTATAGATAGGAGCCATTTCATGCTGCGCGGGGGCGACTTCATTGTGCTGGGTCGTGGCCGGGATGCCCAGTTTCCAAAGCTCTTGGTTCAGGTCGGCCATGAACGCCCCGACGCGGGGCCGGATGACGCCGAAATACTGATCGTCCAGCTCCTGACCTTTGGGCGCGGGCGCGCCGAAGAGGGTGCGGCCGGTGTAGATCAAGTCGCGGCGTTGGAGGTACTTCTCCCGGTCCACCAGGAAATACTCCTGTTCCGGTCCCACGGAGGGGAAAACTTTTTTCGCTTCGGTGTTGCCGAACAGCCGCAGGATGCGCATAGCCTGGGCGTCAATCGCTTCCATAGAGCGCAGCAGCGGCGTTTTTTTGTCCAACGCCTCGCCGTTGTAGGAGACGAAGATGGTGGGGATGCACAGGATCGTCCCGCAGGCCATTTCCTTGACGAAGGCGGGGGAGGTCATATCCCAAGCGGTGTAGCCGCGGGCGTAGTGCGTGGCGCGCAGGCCGCCGGAGGGGAAGGAGGAGGCGTCCGGTTCGCCCATGATGAGCTGCTTGCCGGTGAGCTGGAGCAAGGTCCTGCTGTCCTGGGGGGCGGTGAGGAAGGAGTCGTGTTTCTCCGCGGTGACGCCGGTCAGCGGCTGGAACCAGTGGGTGTAATGGGTCGCGCCCTTCTCCACAGCCCAGTCCTTCATAGCGTTGGCCACGATATCGGCGGTAGTCATAGAGATATTGCCGCCGTGTTCCATGACCTGCACGATCTCGGCGTAGGCCCGCTTGGGCAGACGTTCCCGCATGACGGCCATGCTGAACACGTTGCTCCCGAAAATATCAGAAATTTTAACATGAACGCTCATAAGTCTCTCCATCCTTTCGTTGCTGTGAACAAAAAAAGACAACAACGCCCTTACAGACGTCATTGTCCTACAAACGGGGCCACCTGCCCCTCCAGGAGCAAGCCTTACCCATGCCACTACGATACTCCATCCGGGGACATTTTGCAAGGCCAAATTCTGACTAAAATTGCCGTGTTTTTTCCGGCATTTGTGTGGGGAATCTCACGAACCGGAAAAAATCCTTGACAGGCGCGCCGAAGGAGTCTAACCTGAAAACAACTCGGTCTTTGTACCGGAACGACGGAAAGGAGCGGAACGGTTATGGGCTATACCCGGGAGGACATCATCCGTATCGTGGAAGAAGAGGAGATCGAATTCATCCGAATGCAGTTTGTGGACATATTCGGCCAGATCAAAAATGTAGCCATCACGGCTTCTCAGATTGAGAAGGCGGTGAACAATCAGATCATGTTCGACGGCTCCGCCATTGAGGGCTTCACCCGCATCAACGAGTCGGATCAGTGCCTCTACCCGGACCTGGACACGTTCGCAGTTTTCCCCTGGCGGCCCGCGCAGGGCAAGGTGGCCCGGTTGATCTGCGACGTGTACAACCCCGACGGCACCCCCTTTGTAGGCGACCCCAGAGGGGTCCTTCGCCGGGTCATCCGTCGGGCGGAGAGCATGGGGTTCGATGTGTTCAACGTGGGTCCGGAGCTGGAATTTTTCCTCTTCGAGACGGACGACCGGGGCCACGCTACCACGCGGACTCGGGACGAAGCGTCCTATTTTGACCTCGGGCCGCTGGACCACGGCGAGTCCACCCGCCGGGAGGTGTGCATGAACCTGGAACAGATGGGCTTTGAGGTCGAAGCGAGCCACCATGAGTGCGCCCGTGGCCAGCACGAGATCGACTTCAAATACGTGGAGGCCCTGGAGGGCGCGGACAAGATCATGACCATGCGGTTGGCGATCAAGACGCTGGCGCAGAAGAACGGTTTGCACGCCACGTTCATGCCGAAACCGCTGTACGGCGTAGCCGGTTCCGGTATGCACCTGAATATGTCGCTGTTCCGGAACGGGCAGAATGTCTTTTACGAGGAAGCAGGCCCGCACCGCTTGTCCCGGACCGCTTACGCGTTCATCGCGGGGCTGCTGGAACACGCCAGCGGGTTCACCGCTCTGACGAACCCGCTGGTCAACTCCTACAAGCGTTTAGGCGCGGGCTACGAGGCCCCCCGGTTCAAGGCATGGTCCGCGTCGAACCGTTCCACACTCATTCGAATCCCCGCCGTAGGCGGTCAGACTACGCGGGTGGAGCTGCGCAGTCCGGACCCGTCCTGCAATCCCTACCTGGCTGTAGCGGCCTGTCTGGCCGCCGGTCTGGACGGCATCGCCAGAGGGCTGACCCCGCCGCCGGAGATCACAGAAAACCTCTACGACATGGCGGACAGCGTGCGGAAAGCCCGAAACATCCAGCCGCTGCCCGCCACACTGGAAGAGGCGCTGCGGGAGCTGGAAAAGGATGCGCTTATCATGGACGTGCTGGGGGAACACGTGTCGCGGCACTACATCCAAGGCAAGCGGAAGGAGTGGATGGAGTACCAGGCTCAGGTGTCCAGCTGGGAGTTAGAAAAATATCTGGTGATCTATTGAGCGGGACCGGGCAGAGTTCGGGGGAGAGGGGGGAGAACGAATGGAGACGGTCATCGTAGCCTTTGAGAACAGCGCGTTGAGCCAGCGTTTCAGCGCGTTGTTGGAGGACACGGGGACGGCTCGGTGCATCATCTGCCGCTCCGGGGACCAGGTGCGGCGGCTGGTGAACAAGCAGCTCTGTTACTGTGCGGTGTGTTCTCCGCATCTCAGCGACGGGCCTGCGGAGTGGCTGTTTGAGGACTTGCCGCCGGTGTGTTCTCTCCTGCTGGTTGGGCCGCAGCATATGCTGGACGCCTGCGCCAGCGAGGAGGTCTTCAAGTTAGCCACGCCGATCCGCCGGGAGGAGGCGGTATCAATGGTGCGTCTGCTGCTCCAGTTTGGCAGGCGCACGGAAAAACTGCTTCGTTCCCACCGCAGCGCGGCCGATCAGGAGCTGGTGGAACGGGCCAAGGAGCTGCTGATCCAGCGCAAGGGCCTGTCCGAGGAGGAAGCGCACCGGTTGATCCAGAAGCGGAGCATGGATACCGGGAGCCGTATGTCTCAGACCGCGCGTCAGATTCTGGCGGAGTTCGGTCAGGTATAAGCCCCGCTCGGACCGCATAGAGTGGAAAATAGACGCGCCGCCTGGAGAGCGGGACGTGTCAATTCAAGCGGCGAGGGGAGAACGAAATGCGGTTCACCAAAATGGAAGGGCTGGGCAATGATTACATTTACCTCAACTGTCTGGAACAGGTCCCGGAGGATTTGCCGGAGTTGGCCAGAAAACTGTCCCAGCGGCGTTTTGGGGTAGGTGCGGATGGGCTGATTTGTATTTTGCCCGGTCGAGGCGGGGACTTTTCGATGGAGATGTACAACGCGGACGGTTCCCGCGGCGCGATGTGCGGCAATGGGATACGCTGTCTGGGGAAGTACGTCTACGACAAGGGTTTGACGCGGAAGGTCTGCCTGACGATAGACACGGACGCCGGCCCGAGAGGTTTGGAGCTGTTGGTCCGGGGCGGAGCGGTGGATCAAGTGACGGTGGATATGGGTCAGGCGAAAATCGGAGCGGAACGGGAGCTGGAAGCGGCGGGACGGCACTGGAAAGCGGTTCCTGTATCGGTGGGCAACCCGCACGCGGTCATTTTCTGCCCGGAGCCGGACGCGGAACCGTTAGAAGTGTTGGGGCCGCTCCTGGAACGGCATCCCGATTTACCGGAGCGTTCCAATGTGGAGCTTGTGCAGGCGCAGGGTTCGGAGCGGTTAAAGGTCCGGGTCTGGGAGCGGGGGAGCGGGATGACATTGGCTTGCGGGACAGGAGCGTGCGCCGCATTCGCCGCGGCACGCCGGAACGGTTTGTGTGGGAATCATGCGGTCGTTCAGCTTCCCGGCGGGGAATTGGACGTTTTGTGGACGGAACGGGGGTTGAAGATGACCGGACCTGCCCGCACGGTGTTTGAAGGCGAAGTTTAGCGCAAATGATTGCCCACGCCTCGCGGTCTCGGGGTCCAGGGGGTTGGCCCCCTGGCGGGGTTTGGGGCGGAGCCCCAATGGGGTGCGGGGCTAGCCCCG
>CANDKT010000074.1 GCA_947385365.1 uncultured Bacillota bacterium
AGATAACCTGTTGTGACTGGAGTTCAGACGTGTGCTCTTCCGATCTCATGATGCACTGGGCGTTGCAGAAGCTGGTACTTTCCAGCTGGAGGTAGGCGGGGTAAGCGTTCAGGGCGGTTTTTTTCAAGGCGTGGTTGATTTCGATTTTCAAGTGGTTGATGTACTTGACCCGCGTCCAGTTTTTGGAAGCCAAGGCGCGTTGTTGGAGTGTATCGAGCAGCGCGGGGTTTTCCAGGGAGAGCAAGATACCCTCGGCCCAGAGGTACAGACCTTCCGGGCCGCCGGTGGCGGCGTGGAGTCTGCCGGCCGTGCTGAGATGAGCCGAGTCCACCACAGCGCGGTCGTACTGTTCCGGCAGAGGGTCTGTTTTCTTCGGGAAGCGGAAGCACAGCGGTTCTCCGAGGCCGAAGAACAGCTGGCTGTTGCGGATGAAGGATTCGATCTTATTTTGGGAATCCTCTTCGGCGAAGACAAAGATTTCCATTAACGTTCCTCCTTGGGCGAGTCAGCTCCGGCGCGTTTGAAGAACGCGATTGTTTTGGTCAAACCCTCTTCCAGCGGCACGGAGGGCCGCCAATCCAGGATCGTTTCTGCTAAAGTGATATCGGGTTTCCGTCTTTTGGGGTCATCCTCGGGCAGAGGCTGGCAGACGATCTTCGACTTGGAACCGGTCAGTCGGATGACCGTTTCCGCCAATTCCCGGACCGTGTACTCGCCGGGGTTTCCCAGGTTCACCGGGCCGGTGAAGTTTGCGGAGCGGTTCATCATGCGGCACAGGCCCTCGACCAGGTCGCTGACGTAGCAAAAGCTGCGGGTCTGGAGACCCTCGCCGTAGACGGTCAGGTCCCGTCCTTCCAGGGCCTGAACGATGAAGTTGGAGATGACGCGTCCGTCGTCTTTTTGCATATTGGGGCCGTAGGTGTTGAAGATACGGACGACTTTGATTTCGGTTTTAAACTGGCGGTGGTAGTCGAAGAACAAGGTTTCGGCGGCGCGTTTTCCCTCGTCGTAGCAGGAGCGGATACCGATTGGGTTGACGTTGCCCCAGTAGCTCTCCTGTTGGGGGTGCTGAGTCGGATCGCCGTAGACCTCGCTGGTGCTGGCCTGGAGGACCCGCGCTCCGAAAACTGACGCTAAGTCCAACACGTTGCGTGCGCCGATGAAGCTGGTTTCGATGGTTTTCACAGGGTTTTGCTGGTAGTGGACGGGGCTGGCGGGACAGGCTAAGTTATAGATTTGCTCCACTTCGTCGAGCCGCAGCGGTTGAACGATGTCGTGGAACTGGAAGTGGAACCGTTTGTTTTCTTGTAGGTCCGCGATATTGCGCCGGGAACCTGTGAAGAGGTTGTCCAAACAGATGACCTCGTGTCCCTCCCCCAACAGCTTCCGGCACAGGTGCGAACCGATGAATCCCGCTCCACCGGTGACTAAAATTCTCATAGTATGGCGTCCTCCTTGATTGTTGGGGGGTTGTTTCCGTTAGAGCTTGCCCACGTTGAGGTCTGACGCATCGGGGTCCAGGGGGTTGGCCCCCTGGCGGGGTTTGGGGCGGAGCCCCAATGGGGTGCGGGGCTAGCCCCGCCATTTACCCAAGATAAAGAGCGGCGAACAGGACGGTCAGACTGACCCAGTTACACCAGGTAGAGATCGCGCCGTTATCCAGGAGGCCGTCCATTTGGCCGTCGAAGTAGACCACGTCTTTGAAGATGTAGGAAGGTTTTCCTTGCGTCAGGCATTTGGCGGCGTAGCCCAGCTGGTTGTCGAGGATCAGGAGTTGGACGACGAACTGGTGCAGGAAATCGGTACCCTTGTAGGAAGCGAAGCGGTTAAAGAAGACCGCGCTGAGGGAGAGGTCGACCAGGGGCCAAAGAGGGATTGCGGCGAGCAGGAGCGGGTTTGTTTTGACGAGTGCGGTGAAGAGGATCAGGAGCAGGGCGACGGACCAGACTGCGGTTTTGGGCGGCATGACCTGCATGGTGTAGTCGGGGTGTTTGACGGCGAGGTAGTAGTTTGCCGCGCCGTAGTGCCACAGGCGTTTGAACATGGCCTTGACGGGGACCCAAGTTTTTTTGCTGTGGTAGACCAGGCCGTCCTTGCTGCACTTGAAGACGTAGCCTTTTTTGGTGATACGCAGGCCCAGGTCCACGTCCTCGCCGCCGGGTTTGTCGGGGAAGGAGCGGTCGAAGCCGCCTACCAGTTCAAAGACGTCCTTCCGAACGGAGCAGTTTGCGGTTGGGGTCCAAGGGACCTCCTGCATCCAGCGGGGGAAGCCGAAGCAGATGACGAAGGGGGATTTTTCCACTGCTTTCCAGAACCAGGTATCCTCTCCGACGAACTCCAGCAAACCCGCCACGCCGCCGACGCGCTCGTCCGTGTAGAGCTTGTAGTGTTCGTTGAGCAGCTGCGGGGTAGCGAGGCAGTCCGAGTCCAGGAACAAGATGATGTCGTATTGCGCGTTTCTTGCGCCGACGTTCCGTTTTTCCGCCACGGACGGGCCAAATTGGATACGGCGGGCGTCGTACTGGCGGCAGAGTGTTTCGATTGCTTCCGCGTCGGCGGGGCTGCTGTCGTCGACCAGGAGGACTTCGCTGTCACCGGCGAAATTTTTCCGTGCTTCCTGGACGCTCTCCAACAGATCACCCAGCAGTTTCACGCGGCCTTTGGTGGCGATGACGATGCTGATTCCAAGCAGTTCCTTCATTTCAGACCCTCCCGCAGAACAGCGCCGCCACGTTCAGGGCGGCAAAAATCACGGCGTAGGACGCGAACAGCGTCCAGACCCGTTGGGCGTCGTCTTTCAAGCCGTAGCGGATCTGGTAGCGGTTGAACACCTGTCCGCAGGTAAACGCGCTCAGTTTTCCTTCCCGAAGGGACTGTTTGATCCGGTAAAACTCGTAGATTCCCTGGATACACAGGGCGGCGTAGAAGTAGAACGGGCCGCAGAAGCCTTTGGTGCGGACTCGTTTGACGTAGGCCCAGAGCAGGTTCCAAACGATTAGCAGGCCCGCGGCCAGGGTGGGCAGCAGGCTGCCGGACAAACCGCTCAGCAGGGCGGAGAGGAGCAGGGTCAGGAGCAGAAGCACGTAATTTTTAGGGATCACGCGTTTGTTGAGTTCGGGGTGGCGGTTGCAGATGATCCGTTCCATTGTCCCCCAACGTTTGGCGCGGTCGTGGACGGCCTTGAAGTTGTTCCAAGTCTCGCGGGAGTGGTAGGTGACGGCGTTGGGGGCGGAACCGATCATATAGCCTGCTTTGGTCACGCGGTAGGTCATATCGAGGTCGTCGCCGCCCAGTTTAAAGGGGAAGTTGATTTCAAACATACCGATTTCCTGAAGCACGGACTTTTTGAAGGAAACGTTGTTGCCGATGGTCCAGGAGTGGAAGGGGTAGTCGCGGGCGAAGGAGAAGGAGTTAATGAGGGGGGTCAGCTCCAGGATTTTCCACCAGAAGGTTTTCTCGCCGACGAACTGGGTGTAGCCCAGCACGCCGCCCAGGCGAACGTGGCGGTTGTTCTGGTAGGCTTGAACGTACTCGTCCAGGATGCCCGGTTCCACTACCACGTCGGAGTCGATGAAGAGGATGTAGTCGTACTGAGCGGTTTCGATACCCTTGTTGCGTTTTTTCCGCACGCTGTTGTCGCCGGGCAGGTAGACGGCGTCGTATTTTTGGCAGGACGCCATGATGTTTTCCTGTTCGGACCCCTGACTGCTGTCCACGACGAGGACTTCCGTAGCCCCGTTTTGGTAACGGCCGCGTTCGGCGTACAGCGATTTCAGCAGCGCGTCCAGCAGGTGGGATCGGTTCCAGGTAGGGATGACGATAGAAAAATCCATACTCCGCTTTTCTCCTTTTTACAACGCGGCCCGTGGGCCTTACCAGATGTCAAAAAAGCTGTTTTCGGTTTCTTTCGCGCAGGCGTAGACTTTCTCGTTCTCGTCCGGTGGGGTGCAGTCGGTCTGCTCTTCCCCGGCGCGGAGGAGGCCCAGCACCATGTAGACGTAGCCGGGTTTTTTCCGCAGCAGGTTCCGGGTTTTCTCGTTGGCGAGGAAGAACAGGAACAGGGAGAGGAACGTGTTCCAGGACAGCGCTTTTTTCCCCAGCTCCAGGGCGGAGTAGGTTTGGCGGGAGATGCCCACGCGGTGGGCCAGTTCACCTTGGGTGATGTTCAGCGCGGAGCGGAGGACCAACAGCCACTCCATCATGATGTTCATAGCTTCCGTTCGTTTGGCATCCAATTCCGATACGCTCATGAGGATCTCCTTTGTACTGGCACGCGGTGGGATATGGCCGCGTTACTCATTGTGGAACAGGTCGCGTGTATAGATTTTGTGGGCGTAAGGCGACAGCTCGGGGGTGAGGCGGTTGGCTAAGATGACGTCGTTCTCGTTTCCGAAGCGTTCCAGGTCTTGGATGACCGGGCAGTCTTCGAAGGTACCGGTGTTCAGGGAGGGTTCGTAGACGGATACGGCGATGCCGGCCTGTTTCAGAGCGCGCATGATGTCGCGCACGCTGGATTGGCGGAAATTATCGCTGCCGCTTTTCATGATGAGGCGGTAGACGCCGACCGATTGCGGGCGGCGTTCCAGGACACGGCTGGTGATGAAGCGTTTCCGGGTTTCGTTGGAGTCGACCACCGCGCCGATCAGGGACTGTGGGACGTCGTGGAAGCAGGTCAGCAGCTGCCGGGTATCTTTTGGCAGGCAGTAGCCGCCGTAGCCGAAGCTGGGGTTATTGTAGTGGGAGCCGATGCGGGGGTCCAGACCGACGCCTTCGATGATCTCCCGGGGGTCCAGACCTTTTGCTTCCGCATAGCTGTCCAGTTCGTTGAAGTAGCACACCCGGAGGGCCAAGTAAGCGTTGGAGAACAGTTTGATGGCTTCGGCCTCGCACGCGCCGGTGATACGCACGGGGATATTCGAGCGTTCCGCGCCGGCCTGGAGCAGTTCGGCCAGTTCCTCGGCCCGTTCGAAGAGTTTCTCGTCCCGGTCTGGGACGCCGATGATGAGCCGGGCGGGGTTAAGGCTGTCGTACAGGGCCTGACCTTCCCGCAGAAATTCCGGACAGACCAGCACGTCGCCTCCGCCCGACTCGGCCCGGATCTGTTCTGTGTAGCCGATAGGCACGGTGGAGCGGATGACGAGCGTTGCGTTTGGGGCGCAGCGCCGGGCGGTTTGGATGGTGTGGGCCACGCTGCCCGTGTCGAAGCGTCCGGCGGCGGGGTCGTAATTGGTAGGGGTAGCGATCAGAACGAAGTCTGCGTTTTGGTAAGCGGACTCTTCTTCCAGCGTGGCCGTTAATTGGAGCGGTTTCCGGCCCAGGTACGCAGAGAGGTCCTGATCTGCGATGGGGGAGACGCCGCGATTGATCTGTTCGACTTTTTCCTGCTGTATGTCCAGGAGCGTCACGTGGTTTGTCTGCGCCAGCAGCACGCCGTTTGCCAGACCCACGTAACCCGCTCCAACCACTGTGATGTTCACGATGAACGTTCTCCTTCCAAGCCATCCCCGCGCCGGGCAAGCGGAGACCGAAAAGACTGTTTTTTCGACAGAATGTCTCCGTATTTTACACCATGACGTGTTATCAGTCAAGCCGTAATGCACACTTTCGTCAAATCCCACAACGGAGGGTGGGGATTTGTGTGTATTCCGGGAGCGGTTTTGGGGGCGGGTCAAAAAAATACCGGGCTGTCCTTTGAGAAGGACGGCCCGGTTGGTTTTGGTTAAGTTACAATCTCCCACTGAAAATCTTCCAATTTGAGGCGGTCTCCGACGGTGACGCCTTCAGGCAGGAGGAACATAGTGATGGAGTAGGGCTGACCGCTGTCGGAGAGCAGGTCGGCGTAATCGCCGTTGATGGCCCGGAGCGTATAAAAGACAGGCGGCATTTTGATTTCCCCCTTAATTATGAATTAAGATTTCAAAAATTTAACCCATTGCAATGCAATGGGTTTGTCGGGTTTTGTTACTAACCTGTTACTAACTTGTAGCTAACGACCTATTGTTGTGTATTATGGCAAAAGGTCAATTGTGGCTCTTAGATGCTCCAGCGTTGCATGAGTATAATGGGCTGTGATGTCTGCACTTGTAGAATGCCCCAATAACCACTTTACTGTTAGAGAATCCGCCCCCGCTGTATACAAATGCGTCGCAAATGTGTGGCGGCACCAGTGCGGCGTCGCTTGCAACATGGATATCTCCTCCATCAGTCTCGAAAAATGCTCCCGGTACTGTACCGACGATATCCCTTCCCCCTTCTCGTTGCAGATGATCGTTCGGCCACCCTTCGCCATCCACGCCTCTACATATGGACGGATCTCTCTGTGTATTGGTACTATGCGCCCCTTCCCCGCTTTCGTCTTCAGCCCGCCCTGCAAATAACCCCCTGCCTCTTCATGATAGCTCCCTTGCTCCAAATTCAAAAGCTCCGATATCCGAAATCCTGTGTAACATAATATCAGCGCCGTGTCTGCCCACGGAAATCCATCCGCCGCTAGTGCCGCCAGCTGCTTTACCTGCTCCTCCGTTAATGCGGATCGGGGCCGCTTCGCTCCTACCGTTGGAATATCCAGATACCTCGAATAGTCCTTCCCTACGATATCCCGCTCCATGCTGTATGCGTACAACGCTTTAATCAGAATCGCGTCGTTGTGTATGCTCGATTGCGAAAGCCCTGCGTCCTCGTCTTCGTCCAATATACTTTGCCACTCGTCCAACGTCATACTGCGCATCTTTCGCCCCGCAAACCGTGATACCCGCTTGTTCCATGCCGCATTATGACTGGCTATCGACGCCGGATTCAGCTTGCGGTACTCCCGCGCTTTCCAGCACTCAAATACCTCCCCCACCGTCATCCCCAACATCCCTGCCGCTGGAGCCGTGCCTCGCGCCTTCGCTTGCTGGTATAACTCCAACGCCTCCTGCGCCTGCGCCGCCTTCTCATGGTAGCTTAGCGTCTTCTGGACCACTCGCCCATACCGGTCCCGCTCCGATACCCGCACCGCATACGGTTTGCGCCGGTTCCCCGATAGCTTCACAATGCTTCCCGTCCCGTTCGCCCGCTTCATCGTGCCCCCTCCCCTTTGCCTCCATGTCCTCTAAGAAAATGATTCCGTCCCTTAAAACCATTTCCATTCCCATTTTTTTCACAGTTTCCTTCGCTTCCCTATACTGTGTATACCAGGTCATGTCAAGATATGGCTGCCTGTAGCAAACCATACATGGACATAATCCTCTATCTTGTGCTTCCCATAGCTTATTCAGAAACTTTTTTGAGCCGCCGCATCTCTCGCTGGCGTGATATGCCTTTCCTGTCCTTGTTATATAAACCGTAAATTCATCACTTGGCTCATCAATTCGGACCGGGTTCTCATCCTCCCCCAAGGTAATGCCATCCGGGACACAAAACACCTCCAAAAATGACTTCTGGTCATAGGTTTGCTTTAACGACATGATTGCACGCCTTTTCTCTTCAGCCCTTCTCCGTTCCATTGCTGCTTTTTCTATTTTTGCCCTTTCTAACTCAGCTTTCCTAAACCTTTCTGCCTGTTCTGCTCTTTCTAACTCAGCCGCAGCCGCAGCCTCAGCCGCTTTCCTCGCTTCTATTCTTTTCCTGACGGCTATAAATGGTAAGGAAATAAAAACGATACCAACAAATGCAAAAATGAGTGTGCGCCAAATTTTGCCGGATGATGATTTTGAATCTTTTGTGTCCTTTTTCGGTGTGGACTCCTTTTTGGGCGTGGATTCCTTTTTCGTTGGATTCTTAGTACCCCTGGAACCTCCAGCCGGTTCTCCTGGATTGCACCGGGAACACGCTCGATAGCCCAGTTCCACCGCTGCCCTGATGCTTAACTCGTTCGAACTAAGTAAATAGGAACATCCCGCACGGTGATAGCACTCCCCAGTGTTTGTAACATAGACGATAGTATTATCAGGAACTACGTAGGCATGAGAGAGCGGGCTGAGTAGTTGTATACATACGAACAGAATGATCGGAATCAAAATCGGAACCCGGTTTCTTCGAGCCGCCATAAGAATGCCTCTCTTCTGTTGTGTCAAACCCCGCCGGTTGGCGGGGCTTATTTTTTACGCCATTTTCGCATTGCCCAATTCAAACGAACCACTTTTTATATATTTTCCGGAACTTACAAGGTCATCCGATGTTTCTACTAATCTCTCTCGCCCCTCTTCATTCAACGCCTCGAAATTGCGCAACAGTTGCGATATTTGTGTGTCCTCTTCATGATCTATCTCTTGATCTGCCACTGGTGCATTCTCTCGCCCCAGCAGGTAATCCACTGAGCAGTCCAGATAGTCGGCAATACGGGCAAGACTGATACATGATAACTGTTTTCCCTTTGAAAACTCAGAAATTGCATTGACGTTCATTTCGCAAGCTGAAAGTAAATCTTTTATAATGATTCCTTTTTCTTTAGCTTGTGCTTTTATCCGTCCGGCAATTTCTTGTGTGATATACATAAATCTTCACCTCCCATTTTGTGCAAGTATACGAATCAAGCTATTGCTTGATTTTAACATTGACAGTCAAGCTATTGCTTGATATAATATAGCCGTGGTTAAGAGATAACCACATCATACCATAAAAAACAAAGAGAAGCAATCTCAAGGAAAAGAAAACCCACAAAAACCACTGGTCCGGAGGAGGTGAATCAAGTGAATATTGGAGCAAATATCCGTCAGCTCCGGGAAGAAAAGGGAATCTTGCAGGTCCAGCTCGCAAACAAGGTGAAAATTTCTCAGTCTATGCTCTGTCAGATTGAACGGGGAACTAAGACTCTCTCTCTGCCGTTGAGCATGGAGATTGCCGCCGCTTTGGGCTGCGATCTGGAGCGGTTGACGGAATCCCGCCAGGAGGCATGAAAAAACCGCCCATTTGACGGCGGAAAAAGGGAGGCGATAGGGTGAATTTCAGTGACAGCGATTTGTCCTTGATTGGGCGCGCGCTATTGGACGCCGCCGGGAAACTGAAAGTGGAACTGGGTCGGATGTGCGAGGCAGAACCCTACTATGACGAAATTCATGAGAAGTACAGCAGAACTGTGGAATTGGCAAAGCGCATGAGAGCGGAATGGGAAAAAAGAACCGCCCCTGGAGAGGACAGGGGCGGAGAGGCTTAGTCTTTTGTAGTTTCCAGGAATCTGACGATATCTTCCATAAGTTCTTTGAGTAATGCCTTTGTATTCGGTTCTACCGCTGCTTGCTCAATCTTGCTTTTTTCAAGAATAATGAATCTGGAAAACTTATCGCCTGGCAACATACTATCACCCCCTTCCTACGCTCAAATCATACCATAGAGCAGGGGGAAGAAGCAAGGAGAAAGACAGCCCGTCTGACAGCGGAAGGAGGTTCTATGAAGAACAGAATCAAACGTATCCGCAATTCTTTGGGCCTGAGTCAGGACGCTTTGGCCCAAAAAGCAGGCGTCTCCAGGCCGTTCTTGTCCACCATCGAAACCGGCTCCGCTGTGCCGACCGTGAAAAACGCAATCAAAATTGCAGAAGCCCTCGGCGTAACTGTCGACGAACTCTTTGCGCCGGATGAGGAGGATTCCAGGCCCAGCTCGTAAAAAATGCCGCCCGGGGGCGGCGGAAGGGAGGTTACGTTGAATCTGACAGAAATTCCTTCGGAGCTGAAAGCTGAACTGACTGCGCTGGTGCGGAAGGAGTTGGAGGAACAACTCAAAATGCGCCGGGAAAACCGGAGTGCTTACCAGAACGTCTGTAAGGACTTTGAGCCGGAAATGCAGCAGTACAACTTGCCCGGCGACGAGAGGTGGGGCTACAGAGTCCAGAACGGTATCAGCGCATTGCTGCGGACCATGTACCACGTGGATTATGTGGTAAAAATTCCCGCCTCAGCAGAACCCCAAATACGCGCCTTTTTTCAGGGCGTGCTGGACCTTATGGAACAGTATGCGCCAAAAACGAAATCAGACACATAAAAATCGCCCCGCCCGGTGTTCCAGCACCGGACAGGGCAGAGAGGTCGAGGAGGCACTCGGATAAGGACTTCCTGCCCTATTATAGCACAGTTGGGACAGGAAAACAAGCGAAAGGAGAAACAAAATGCCAAAACGGGTGAAACGTGAGGCTATCCCGGATGAGGTCATACTGAGCTACGACAACGTACCCCTCGATGTCGCCGCTCGCTACATCGGCTGGTCCAGCTGCAACGTCGCCTATGCACTCCAGCAAGAACGCGCCCCCTATGGCTGCGCCGCTCAGACCGGCATCAACCAAACTACCGGTAGACCGACCTACTCCTACAACATCAGCCCCGGCTTGCTCGTCGCCTACAAACACGGAACAATCCAGGCATGGCACCTTGGCGAATTGATCCGCTTATTTGAAGACCGCGTCGGATTGCTCGTGGATACGCGCCTGGATGCAGCTGCGGAGCTGGTCAGAGGCGTGAGCCGCGGCTTCAGACACTAAAACCGGAAAAGGAGAATACGAGATGTACATCGTAAGGTGGGACGACTCCACCGGTCAGCTGCACACGCTGGCCTTTGACGACCTCAAAGAGGCACGGCAGGAGGCCGCTGACTTGGAAGACCGGGATGACGTCGAGTGGGTCTACCCAATCGAAGAGGCCGGTATCAACTCCAAAAAAGCCCCCGTGCTGGAACGCTTGAGGAATCTCGAGAGGAAGGAGGATATGCTGACATGGATCACATTACTGGAAGCTCTTGTGCTGGCGGTGTTGGCCTGGAGGACCGTGATGGGATGAGGCGACGTAACCGTAACGCTTACCGCTACATCGCCCGCTGCCAGTACCGCCGGATGTGTCGGAATTGGCTCCGGTTGGGCTGCGTCGACCTCGTGTGCCTGGGGATTATCATCTTTCAGGCACTGATGGGAGTGCTGACATGAGCGACTGGATAACGGAAATGCCTGAACTCATTGAAACCAATGTCGTAATCAAAACACTGAGCGGAGAAATCAAATTTGGGTGCGCGTCAACAAGATTTGACCGCGAAGGCCGCCCCATCGAACTCATCGGGCAGTATGGCCTGAAACCAACAGAAAAAATCAGGGCCTATATGCGCGTCCCGACTCTGGACGAAAACCCCGCCGACTGGCACGGCGATTATATCGACGGCAAAGACCCACCAGCCCAAAGCTGGTATCTCGTCACCGTCGAAACCCGCCCAGGCCACTACACGCTCCGTACAGCCTGCTTTGATGGGAAAGGATGGCCCGGCGCGGGAGAGGTTATCGGTTGGCGGAGGTTCCCCGCAAAATAAGAAATGGATGTGAATAATGACCATTAAGGAATTAATCGAAAGTCTGCTGGATCAAGCAAAAGACAAAGAATGCTTTGCAGACTCCGATGACCCGGAGGATATCCTTCGGAAGGACGTATTAGTCCTTCGGGAAACGGCGCGGCTGTTAAGCAAAACTGAGCTGCTCAATGCCCCGCTGACCATAGCGGAGTTGCAGGATATGGCTTTTGGAGAATGGGTCTGGATCGAAAATCTCCAGAAATACAGCTTCGATATCTTGAGCGGCTATTACCAAAAAGTGAACGGCTATAGACCGGAAGACGCTTTTTATTTCGGACGAATGTACGAGAGATACGATAGAATTGAATTTAACCCCTGGGCACGATACAAAGAATACGGGACAACCTGGCTGGCTTACCGCCGTCGGCCGGAGGAGGGAACGGGATGAAGGACCTGAAATCAATCCAATTCCCACCGCCCGTTTCCGATAATATGATCCGCGCTCTGTTATTAGAGGGAAGAAAGACGGTGACACGGCGGTTGGTGAAACCGCAACCGAGGGCAATCTATTACGATGGAAAAGTTTATGACGATGATGGCCTGTATGTTGTTGCCGAAAACCAAAATGGCAGAGTGGAACAAATTGAATTACCCTACTGCCCAGGCGACGTCTTGTATGTGCGGGAGACGTTTTGCCTGTGCTGCTTGAGTGAGAACTATAGGAAAGGCCATTCGGATTACTGCTATAAGGCATCGGTGAAAAGCCCTGTTTATGGGTGTATAAACCATTTTATGGGTGGAGAACAGATGAGGTCGGTGTCTGGGTGCAGGTGGAACCCCTCCATCCATATGCCCCGCAAGGTAGCGAGGATTTTCCTGCGGATAATTGACGTAAGAGTGGAGCGGTTACAGGACATCACGCCGGAACAGGCTATAAAAGAGGGCGTGATAGATCCAGCGAACAGGCCGTACATCCAGTATGAACAAGTCGGGCAGTTGGAGCGGTACGCAAGAAATAAAGTATTTCCGGAAATTTGGGACAGCACCATCAAAACTGCCGACCGCGCCATCTACGGCTGGGCGGCCAATCCGTGGGTCTGGGTCATAGAGTTCGAACGATGCGAGAAGCCAGAGGAAGTTTGAGATGGACTACAAAGAGCTAATTGAAGAATTTCGCATGGTAGCATCATGGAAGTGTAGCGATTGCTATGATTGCAATCAATGCATAAAAGCCGCAAACGCCATCGAAACCCTGCTAGCGGAGCGGGACGCGGCGGTGGAGATGCTGCGCGGGGAGTGCCACGCTTGCAAACAAAATACTGGATGGCACAACACCGGGAAATGCGTTGGATGTGTGCATGAAACTGCGCCTATGAATTTACCGGGCCTAAAGAAAACCGATAACTGGGAATGGCGCGGCCCACAGAGTGGGGAAGAAACATAAAGCTATATGTGTGCGGTACAGATACTCCTGGTATCTATTACTTGGTCGCGGAAAATGGTGAATGCCTTGGGAAAATTGATTGAATTGAATAAAAAATTTTACAGCCGTAGGACGGGGAAGG
>CANDKT010000075.1 GCA_947385365.1 uncultured Bacillota bacterium
CCTACACGACGCTCTTCCGATCTCCCCTCTTTGCTCTCCCCCAGGGTGAACGCCCCGCCGGGGTTGTAGCGGCAGCAGATTTTCTTCGGCACGCCGCCTAAGGTGTTCCGCAGAAACTCCACATGGCTGATGTCGTCCAGATTGATCGTCGCGCCTAACCGCGCCGCTAAGGCGAACTCCTCCGCCGGGGTGTCGTTGGACGAGAACATGATCTCCCCGTTGGAGAACCCGCTCCGCTCGGACATCATCAGCTCGGTCAGGGAGGAGCAGTCCACGCCGCATCCTTCCTCGCGCAGGAGTTTCAGGATCTGAGGGTTCGGGGTGGCCTTGACTGCGAAGTACTCCTTGAACCCAGGGTTCCACGAAAACGCGCGGTACAGAGCGCGGGCGTTTTCCCGGATACCCGCTTCGTCGTAGATGTGGAAGGGCGTGGGGTAGGTCTTGACGATCTCCTGGATCTGTTCCAGCGTCACGAAGGGTTTTTTGTCCATTGGTAAAACTCCTTTTTATTTTCTTTCCCCGCCCTCCGGGCGGGGGAGAAAGGCTTTTTTATTTTTCCCCGCCCTCCGGGCGGGGGAGAAACGCTTTTTTATTTTCCCCCGTCCTTCGGGTGGGGGAACGGTTTCAATCCGCCGGGAGAAGCCCGTCGGCGGTGTAGCGGTTCTGGGCGTTCCAGATGATCCAATCGGTGTACCCGGCGTCGTAGACGGCCTGGATCTGCGCGCGGAGTTCCTCGCCGCCGTAGGCGATATGCCCGGCGACCCAAGTAGCGGTGAACCCTTGGAGCCACGCCCGTACTCCGGCTCGTTCCTCTTCCGGCACGCGATTCAGAACCGCCTGGGACTGCTGGAGCGCGCCGAAAATGGTCTGGTACGGCTGCGCGTCAGGCACGTCCAGTCCGAACGCCCCGGACGCGTAGTGGGACGGGTAGATCATAGGGCAGATCAGGTCTACGACCTGCGCCATCGCGGCGTAGTCCTGACCGATCAACGCGCCGTCCAGGCGGCTGCTGATTACCGTGCCGAACACGTCCGCGGACAGCCAGGCGTTCTGTTCGTGCAGCGCGGTCCGGACCTGCGCCAGGAATCCCACAATCGCCTCCTCCCGGCTGACGCCGTCGGCGTGCGGGCCGAACTCCACGGACGACATATTCTTCCCCGTCGGGAAGCGGACGTAGTCAAACTGGACCTCGTCGAAGCCGCTCTCCGCGGCGGCCAGGGCGATCTCGGTCAGGTAATCCCGGACGCCGGGCTCGTAGGGGTTGACCCAGGCGGAGCCGCCGCCTTCTGTAAACAGCGTGCCGTCGCTGCGGCGCAGCGCCCATTCCGGGCGGGCTTTGGCCAGCGCGGGGTCCTTGAAGGCCACCACGCGGGCGATGGTGTAGATGTTCTTCTCCTTTAGCCGGGACACCAGGCCCGGCAGGTCTTCGATGTACGCGGTTCCGGTCTCCAACTCCGCCGCCGTGCCGCGCTCCGGGCGGTAGGTCAGACGCCCGTCGTCGTTTTTCACGTCGATGACCATCGCGTTCAGCTCGGTTTCCTCCACCAATCGGATCAGGTCATCCAGGTAGACGCTGCCCGCCATAGGACCGGAGAGATAGATCCCCTTCACCTGCGGCGGGCCGGGGAACTCCTCCGGTTCCTCCACGCTGGAGACAGAGGGCTGGGGGAGGGTCTGGAGCAAGGGGTCCGGTAAGGACTCCCGGTTGTCCAGCTGCCAGAACCACGCCGTCAGCACGGCGATTCCCAACGCCGCCGCCGCTAAGATCCACCGTCCAAGCGGACCGTTCCGGCCCCGGTAGGGGCGTCCGCCGCCGTATCGCGTCATAGCTCCGCGCCTCCCTCCGAACGTCCCCCCGCCCCGGAACGCAGGGGAAAACTTGACTGCTTCTAAATTATATCGGGAAAGTTCCGCCATCGCAAGGGTCACGGGGCGGATTTTGGGAAATTTTGTCGTCCTGCTCAAAAAGTTCCCGGATCTTTTCTTTTCCTCTTGCAGGCGATGGAATTTTTTGGTATGATAGAGCCGAGAGGAGGGGAACGCTATGACTTTCGCCACGCCCGTGAGAAACCCGCTGGAACAGAACGGCTCCCTTTTCTCTTTTTTGCTGTGACAATCACCCCCGGTGGTTGTCTTTTTTTGCGGAGATGTGAAAGGAGAGGGAGCAAGTCTATGAATCCAAACGAAGCCATCCGTGACGCGCGTCAGCTGGGCGTCCCGAAAATGCTGGTGCTGGGTCTCCAGCATATGTTCGCCATGTTCGGCGCGACGATCCTGGTGCCGATCATCGTCAGCAGTCAGTACGGCCTGCCGCTGAGTATCCAGACCACCTTATTTTTCGCGGGCGTGGGGACGTTGTTCTTCCACCTGTGCGCGAAACTCAAAGTCCCTGCGTTCCTGGGCTCTTCCTTCGCCTTCCTGGGCGGCTTCGAGACCATGTCCAAGCTGGATCAGGGCATCTACGCCAACATGGCCGCCTCCGAGAAGCTCCAGTACGCCTGCGGCGGCATCGTGGCCGCGGGGCTGCTCTACCTGATCCTGGCGCTGCTGGTCAAAGTCGCGGGCGTCCGTCAGGTCATGCGCTACCTGCCGCCGGTAGTCACCGGACCGATCATCATCTGCATCGGTTTGAACCTGGCCCCTTCCGCCGTCAATAACGCCGCGACCTGTTGGCCGCTGGCTCTCATCGCGCTGGCGGTCATCATCGTCTTCAACATCTGGGGCCGGGGGATGTTGAAGATCATCCCGATTTTGCTGGGCGTGGTGATCTCCTACCTGGCCGCTGTCGTCATGAACGCCTGCGGCGTCACAGCGGCGGACGGGAGTCCTCTGCTGAATTTCGCCGCCGTCGCGGAAGCCGGGTGGTTAGGACTGCCGCCCTTCCAGTTCGCGAAATTCGACCTGTCGGCCATTCTGGTCATGGCCCCTATCGCCATCGCCGCCATGATGGAACACATCGGCGATATGTCCGCCATCTCCGCCACCGTAGGCGAGAACTTCCTGGAAGACCCCGGCCTCCACCGCACCCTCGTCGGAGACGGTCTGGCCACCTCTCTGTCCGCCCTCTTCGGCGGGCCTGCCAACACGACTTACGGGGAAAATACCGGCGTCCTGGTTCTCTCCCGCGTCTACGACCCGAAAGTCATCCGCTTGGCCGCCTGCTACGCGCTGGCCTTAGGGTTCGTGCCGAAAATGGCGGAAGTCATCGGTTCCATGCCCTCCGCCATCGTCGGAGGCGTCTCCTTCATGCTCTACGGCATGATCTCCGCCATCGGCGTGCGCAACATCGTCGAAAACAAGGTCGACTTCACCAACTCCCGGAACCTGATTATCGCCGCGGTGATTCTGGTATGCGGGCTGGGTTTCTCCGGGGGCCTGACCTTCTCTCTGGGCGGCGCGTCCGTGACGCTCACCTCTCTGGCCATCGCCGCCATCGCGGGGATCGTCCTCAATGCCGTCCTGCCCGGCAACGACTACGAGTTCGGCTCCAACCCCGAAGGCGATCAGAACCGCGGCATCCACCACTGAGCGGAGGTCTGCCGCCTGTTCGACCGCGAGGGGAAGAATCTGGAATTTTGAACGAACGGGGCGGTACGAACCGCCCGGACAAAAACAGGGAGCGTCCTGAACGCAGGACGCTCCCTGTCTTTCTCATGTTTCGCCGTCGTCCTCCAGCACGCGCACCTGGATTTCCAGCACGCGCCGGTGTTCCACTTTTGTCACGGTGACGTCCAGACCCTCGGCTTGGAAGTGATCGCCCTCCTCTGGCACGCGCCCGACCTGTTCCATCACCCAGCCGGAAACAGTCGCCGCGCCGCAGTCGCCACGGACCTGGAACAGATCGTACATATCGTCCAAGCTCGCGGAACAGGCGATCAGGTAACTCCCGTCGTCCCGCTTCTGGAAGGTCTCGATGACCTCGTCGTGTTCGTCCCAGATCTCGCCCACCAGCTCCTCCAGGATATCTTCCAGCGTCGCGATCCCCTCCGTACCGCCGTACTCGTCCACGACCACCGCCATGTGCGCCTTGTTCTTTTGCAGGATGCGCAGCAGTTCGGAAATTTTCGTGTTCCCTGTAGTGTAGAACACCGTGGACAGCAGATTTTTCAGGCAGGTCTCCCCGCGGTAGCGGGCGGCGTAGAAGTCCTTCTCGTGGACGACGCCCACGATGTTGTCGATGGTCTCCTGGTAGATGGGGATGCGGGAGTAGCCGCTCTCTGCGAACAGCGCGGCGGCTTCCTCCATCGTGCAGTTCTCTTCGATGGCCACCAGGTCCACCCGGGGCGTGAGGATCTCCGACACCTCCAAGTCGTTGAACTCGATGGCGTTGCGGATCAGGTCGCTCTCATGCTCGTCCAGGCCGCCCTCGGTCTGGGCCTGGTCCACCATACCGACCAATTCCTCTTCTGTAATACCGTCCTCTCCTCTGTGGCGGAAGAGCTTGCTCAGCAGGACCTTCCACTGGGAGAACAGGAAGTTCAAGGGCGTCAGCACGATCATGAACAGCCGCAGCAGCGGGGCGGCGAACATCGCCCAGGCTTCCGGGGACTCCTTGGACAGGCTTTTGGGGGAGATCTCGCCGAAGATCAGGATGATGACAGTCAGCGCGACCGTAGACACGGTAGGCCCGTACTGGTAGAACCACTTGGTACACAGGACCGTGGAGATCGTCGTGGCGGTGATGTTGACGATGTTGTTGCCGATCAGGATGGTCGACAGCAGCTTGTCGTATTCCTCGGCCAGACGCAGCGTAGCTGCGGCGCGGCGGTCGCCAGCATCCGCTTTGGTACGCAGACGGATACGGTTCAGGGATGTAAAGGCGGTCTCCGTCGCGGAGAAATACGCGGACATCGCGACCAGGAAAATAAGCGCAACGAGCATACGAATACTGTCACTGTCCATAAAGGGAAGATCAACTCCATTTTCGCCCGAATTTCGGTCCCGGAGTCCCGGAACCGTTATGTAATGCAGCAGTATACCACACTTTTTCCGGAAATGCAATGTTTCAGGTGTATTTTTTCACACCGGTCTCACAAGTTGCTTTTCCAGCGGAGCTAGGGCAAATCCTACGCCGTGCTTCCGTCTGCATCCGACGCGTCCGCGCCGCTAAGGTTTTTCGTCTGCGTCTCGGACCGCCTGATCTTCCCCGCCCGGCTGCGCTTGGCTCTGCTCCAAGCTCTCCAACGCCTCCAACGCATTCAGCGTCTCCTGTGCGGTCTGGCCAAGCTGCTCCACCGCCTGAAAAAGCCAAGACATCCCCTCCGCAAAATCCTGTTGGTCCATACCGTCGCTCTCGGCGAAGTGCTTGATAAGCTGGAGCTGCGCTTCCACGTCGCCCTGCGCCGCGGACCGGCGGAGTTGGGTCAAATCCTGCGCCGCGCTCACGTCCGCGCCGCTCAGCTGAGCTTGGGGGTTTTCCAGTTCCTCCAACCGCTTCTGTGCGTCCGAATGGCCCCGTTCCGCCGCCTTGCGGAGCCAGTGTGCCGCCTGCGTTTTATCCAGCTCCACGCCGTCGCCCTCGGCGTAGCGCACGCCAAGGTGGTACTGCGCTTCCAAGTCGCCCTGCTTCGCGGCTTTGCGGAACCAATCCGCCGCCTGTACCGGGTCCTGTTCCACGCCCTGGCCGCGGCTGTAGAACAAGCCAAGTCTACGCTGTGCGGCGGCGTACTCTTTCCCCACGGCCTGGCGGTACCAGTACGCCGCCTGCGTGAAATCCTGCGCGACGCCGTCGCCGTTTTCGTAGCACCTGCCCAGATTGTACTGCGCGACGGCGTAGCCCATCTCTGCCGATTGGCGGAGTTTGGCGATACGCGGAGACTCCTCCGGGTTTCCGCCCACGCTGACCGGCTGATTTTGTTTGCGTTCCAGCTCCTCCAACAGCTTCTGTGCGTCCGGACCGCACCACTCCGCCGACTGACGGAGCCAGTACACCGCCTGCGCGACATCCTGGTCCACGCCCTCGCCTGCGGCGTAGCACGCGCCAAGTTGGTATTTTGCTTCGGCATAGTCCTGCTCGGCGGCCTGGCGGAACCAGTACGCCGCCTGCGCCGGGTCCTTTTCTACGCCCTCGCCGTTTTTGTAGCACAGACCAAGTTTGTGTTGTGCTTCAACGTCGCCCTGCCCGGCGGCCTGGCTATACCAGTATACCGCTTGGGTCAAGTTCCGCGCTGCGCCTTCGCCCGTGAAATAGCAATCGCCAAGGTCGCGCTGAGCAGTCATGTGGCCTCGCTCTGCCACCTGGTGGAACAAATTTACCGCCTGTGTTTTGTCCAGCGCCACGCCGATGCCGTAGCGGTAGCACTTACCCAGAGCGTATTGTGCTTCCGCGTGGCCCTGCTCTGCGGCCTTGCGGAACCAATCCGCCGCCTGCGTCTCGTCCTGCTCCACACCGTAGCTGTACCAATAGCATTCGCCGAGTTCATACTGCGCGGCGGCATAGCCTTGCTCTGCGGCCTTGCGGTACCAGTACACTGCCTGCGTTTCGTCCTCCTCCACGCCCTCGCCGTTCTCGTAGCGTTTGCCAAGTTTGTACTGCGCTTCCGCGTCGCCCGGCTCCGCGGCCTGGCGGAGACGGGTCGAATCTTCCGCCGCGCTCCTGTCCGCGCCGCCCGGCTGAACTTGCTGGCGTTCCAGTTTCTCCAACCGCTTCTGTGCATACTCGTCGCCCTGCTCCGCGGCCTTGCGGAACCAGTATATCGCCTGCGTTTCGTCCGGCTCCACGCCGTAGCCGCACCAATAGTATTCGCCAACCTCACACTGCGCGGCGGCATAGCCTCCCTCGGCGGCCTTGCGACACCAGTTCATCGCCTGCGTTTCGTCCAGCATCACACCGCAGCCGTGCCAGTAACATTCGCTGAGTTCGTACTGTGCTTCTGCGTACCCCTGCGCCGCCGCCTGGCGGTACCAGTAGACCGCCTTTGTATCGTCCTGCTCCACGCCCACGCCTTTGTAATAGCACCGGCCAAGGTCACACTGCGCCTCCGCGTACCCTTGCGCCGCGGCCTTGCGCAACCAATACACCGCCTGCGTTTCGTCCTTCTCCACACCGTTGCCGTCTTTGTAGCACAGGCCAAGCATATGCTGCGCGGTCTCGATGCCCAACTCCGCTAACTGGTGAAGCAGAGGCAAACCTTGCTCCGCGCTCTCGCCCGTGCCGCTCGGCTGCTCTTGGCCCTGTTCCAGTTCTTCCAACAGCTTCCGTGCGTCCGCATGGCCCTGCTCCGCCGCCTTGCGGCACCAGTACACCGCCTGTTCCGAGTCCTGTTCCACGCCGCAGCCCGCATAGTAGCACGCACCAAGACCATACTGCGCGTCCACGTACCCTTGCTCCGCAGCCTTACGCCACCAGTTCACCGTCTGGGTGAAGTCCTGCGCCACGCCAACGCCGTCTTTATAGCACACGCCGAGGTTGAACTGCGCGGGGGCAAGGCCCTGTTCCGCGGCCTTGCGGTACCAGTACGCCGCCTGAGCCGCGTCCTGTTCCACGCCGCAGCCGATACAATAGCACGCGCCAAGGTCGAACTGCGCGTCCGCGTGCCCCTGCTCCGCCGCCTTGCGGTACCAGTAGACCGCCTGCGTTTTGTTTCTCCCGACGCCTTCGCCTTTGATGTAGCACTCGCCAAGATTGTACTGTGCGTCGGCGTCGCCCTGTTCCGCCAAGCGGCGAATGTTGGTTAAGCTCTGTGCGGCGTCCTCGTCTGCGCCGCCCCGCTGAGCCTGGCTCCGTTCCAAATGCTTCAGCAGATCCTGCGCACTTGTGTGTCCTTGCTCCGCCGCCCTGTGGAACCACTTCATTGCCTGGGTCAAATTCTGCTCCACGCCCTCGCCCTTGGCGTAGCACGCGCCAAGGTTGTACTGCGCTTCCGCCACGCCCTGCTCCGCGGCTTTGCGGTACCAGTAGACCGCCTGCGCTTTGTTTTTCCCGACGCCTTTGCCTTTGATGTAGCACACGCCAAGATTGTACTGTGCGTCGGCGTAGCCCTGCTCCGCGGCCTTGCGGAACCAGTACACTGCCTGGGTTGAGTCCTGCGCTACTCTCTTGCCTGTGGCGTAGCATACGCCAAGGTCGAACTGTGCTTCGGCGTCGCCCCGCTCCGCCGAACGGCGCAGTTGTTCTATTTCTCCCATAACGTTCCTCTCTCCTCGTTTTTGTAACCCCTCCGGATCGCCTCCCCTTGAGGGAACCAGCGTTCCGTCTCCGTTACTTCTCCAACAACTTCCGCGCATACGAATAGCCCTGCGCGGCGGCCTTCCGGAACCAGTCCATCGCCTGCGTCAAATCCTGTTCCACGCCATCGCCGTAGTGGTAGCATACGCCAAGTTCGTACTGCGCGGCGGCGTGGCCCTGTTCTGCGGCCTTGCGGTACCAGTCCACCGCCTGCGCGGCATCCCGCGCGACGCCCTGGCCGTTCTTGTAACAAAAACCAAGATTGTATTGTGCGTCCGCGTGTCCCTGCTCCGCCGCTTGGCGGAGCCAATATACCGCTTGCGTTTCGTCCTCCTCCACACCGTAGCCAAACCGATAGCACGCGCCGAGTTCATACTGTGCGGCGGCATATCCTTGCTCTGCGGCCCTGCGGTACCAATCCGCCGCCTGCGTTTCGTTCTCCTCCACACCCTCGCCGTTTTCATAGCACGAGCCAAGGTTGTACTGCGCGACGGCGTACCCCTGCTCTGCGGCCTTGCGGTACCAGTCCACCGCCTGCGCGACATCCTGCGCGACGCCCCGGCCGTTGTCATAGCACGCGCCAAGGTTGAACTGCGCGTTGGCGTACCCCTGCTCTGCGGCCTTGCGGTACCAGTACGCCGCCTGCGCGAAATCCTGCGCGACGCCCTGGCCGTCGTAGCAGCACGCGCCCAGATTATTCTGCGCGGCAGCGTAACCCTGCTCTGCGGCCTTGCGGTACCAATCCGCCGCCTGCGCGAAATCCTGCGCGACGCCCTCGCCGTTTTCATAGCACGCGCCAAGGTTGAACTGCGCGGCGGCGTGACCCTGCTCTGCGGCCTTGCGGTACCAATCCGCCGCCTGCGCGACATCCTGCGCGACACCCTGGCCCCTTTCATAGCAAAAGCCAAGATTATTCTGTGCGTTCGCGTAATTCTGCTCCGCGGCCTTGCGGTACCAGTACGCCGCCTGTTCAAAATCCTGCGCGACGCCCTGGCCTTTGTAGTAACACGAGCCAAGGTTGAACTGCGCGGCGGCATATCCTTGTTCTGCAGCCTTGCGGTACCAATACGCCGCCTGCATTTCGTCCTCTTCCACACCCTCGCCGTTTTCATAACGCTTGCCAAGCTGACATTGCGCTTCTGGGTCGCCCTGCCCGGCGGACTGGCGGAGCTGGTCTAAGTCCTGCGCTGCGCTCCCGTCTACACGCTCCGGCTGAACCTGGTCCTGTTCCAGCTCTTCCAGCAGCTCCCGCGCCCCCGGATAGCCCCATTCCGCCAGTGGTCGGAGCCAGTATTCCGCCTGCGCGACATCCCGCGCCACACCCTCGCCCTCGGAGTAGCACACGCCAAGTTGGTATTGCGCGTCCGCATAGTCCTGCTCGGCGGCCTGGCGGAACCAGTACACCGCCTGCTCTTCGTCCGCCTCCACGCCCCGACCGCTTTCGTAACACAAGCCAAGGTTGAACTGTGCTTCCGGGTCGCCCTGTCTGGCGGACCGGCGGAGTTGGGCGAAATTCTGCGCCGCGTGTTCGTCTGCGCGGTCCGGCGGAGCCTGTTTCAGCCCTTCCAACCGCTTCCACGCGTCCGCGTAACCCTGCTCCGCAGCCTGCACAAGCTCCGGTTCTACGCCGCCGTCTTCGTGGGGGCATTCCCCGGAGTCGTACTGCACGTCCGCGCCGTCCTGCTCCGCACGGGCTTCGAACCGCTCCAGCTCCGTTCCCGACCCTTCCGCCGCGCCGGAGTTCAACGGGAGCAGTTCCAGCAAGTCGCGGGCCAGCTCCTGCACGAAACCGTCTCCGCTCCGGAACAGCATAAAACTCGGCATCGACTCCACGTCCGTGTTCGCGAAGATCAAGTCGTTCATGAAGTACGCCACGTTGAACCGGTTCCGAATCTGCCGCAAGTTGTTCAGGAGCTTCCGTTTCCGCAGTTCCTCCCAGCGTCCGCCCTCCTCGCGGAGGTCGAGAAGGTACTCCTCCATTTTGGCCAGCTCCACCGGCGCGCACTCCACCGGCGCGGCGGAGAGCTGCGTTCGGACCTCCGGTTTGAGGAGGTGCCTGCGGATGTTCTGCGCGGTCCCGAGGTCTTCCTCCAAGGCGATGTAGAACACCGGCAGCGGTTCGCCGCGTTTCATATGTTGGGTATCGGTGCGGTTGGCCAGCAGCTCCACCAGGCAGGCGTAGCTGCCTAAGTACCCGCTGCTCACGAACGCCACGATCGCCTTGCAGCGGATGTCGTTGAACAACCGGTCTTCGATATTTTTCAGCCAGCCCTTATCCTTCTGGAAGTTGGGGTCGATGAAGGCGTTCACGTGCAGTTCCCGCAGCGCCAGCACGCACGGATACACCTTCTCCCAGTCCTGACTGGAGTAGCTGATGAAGACGTATCCTTCCTCCAGGTCCTCCTTCCAGCCGTCGCACAGCTGTTTTTTGTAACGTTCCTTTTCTTTCATGACGTCCCTCTTTTCTGAACCGTTACGCTTCCAGTTCCTCCAGCAGCTTCTGCGCGTCCGGA
Organism: uncultured Bacillota bacterium; assembly: GCA_947385365.1. Taxonomy (GTDB): domain Bacteria; phylum Bacillota; class Clostridia; order Oscillospirales; family Oscillospiraceae; genus Lawsonibacter. The sequence continues at coordinate 10,681 of CANDKT010000075.1, forward strand.
TTGCCCTGCCCCGCCGACAGGCGCAGCCAATAGACCGCTTGTTCCGCATCCTGTTCCACGCCGTTGCCTGCGGAGTAGCACACACCCAGCGAATACTGTGCGTTGGCGTTGCCCTGCTCCGCGGCGCGGCGCAGCCACGCGACGCCTTGTTCCTCATCCAGCTCCACGCCGCTGCCGGTCAGGTAGCGCAGTCCTAACGCGTCCTGCGCGTCGGCGTCGCCCAGAGCCGCCGCCAAGCGGAAACAATTTACGGCCTGCTCTTCGTCCGGTTCCACGCCGGCGCCCTGGGCGTAGCAGAGACCCAGATTGTATTGTGCGGCGGCGTTGCCTTGCAGCGCGGCGAGGCGCAGAAAGTTGAACCCTTGTCCTGCGTCCTTCTCCACGCCGTCGCCGGTCAGGTAGCGCGTGCCTAAGGAGTTCAGCGCGTCCACGAAGCCCTGATTGGCCGCCTGGAGCGTCCAGTGGAGCCCCTGTTCTTCATTCTTCTCCACGCCGCAGCCCTCGAAGTAGCACCGGCCCAGCTGGTACAGGGCGTCGGGCAATCCCTGAGCCGCCGCCTGTAGCACCCACTGGAACGCCTTTTTCTGGTCCGGCTCCACCCCAACGCCTAAGGAATAATACATTCCGATGTCGTACTGCGCGTCGACGTGGCCCTGTTCGGCGGCCTTGCGGCACCAGTACGCCGCTTGTTCCTGGTCCTCCGCCACGCCGAACCCGGAGTGGTAGCAGACGCCAAGGTTATACTGTGCATCGGCGTCGTCCTGTTCGGCGGCTTTGCGGAACCACTCCGCCGCCTGTTGCGGGTCCTTCTCTACGCCCTCGCCGTTCTTGCAGCACAAGCCAAGGTTGAACTGCGCGTACACATGACCCTGCTCCGCAGCCTTGCGGTACCAGAATACGGAGCGTTGCAGGTTTACCTCCACGCCGTGGCCTTCCCGGTAACAGACGCCGAGGTTGTACTGTGCGCTGGCGTCGCCCTGCGCGGCGGCTTTGCGGAACCAGTCCGCCGCCTGCTTCAAGTTCTGCGCTACGCCTTTGCCCTCGTAGCAACACACGCCGAGGTTATACTGTGCGGGGGCAAAGCCCTGTTCGGCGGCTTTGCGGTACCAATCCGCCGCCTGCGCCGTATCCTGCGCGGTACCGTCGCCGTTTTCGTAGCGCACGCCGAGATTGTACTGTGCGACGGCGTCGCCCTGCTCCGCGGAATGGAGCAGTCGTTCTAATTCATCCATCATGGTCTCCCTTCTTATTGGGAACCCCGCCGGGTCTTTTCGAAGCGCGGGCGGCGGGGTCCGTGCTGTTTCAACCGCCCAGTTTTTTCAACAGCGTCTCCGCGTCCGGATGGCCCTGCTCCGCCGAGAGGTTCAGCCAGTAGATCGCTTGTTCCTTGTCCTGTTCCACGCCAACGCCTTCGGCGTAGTGCGCGCCCAGCGAGTACTGCGCGTCGGCGTGACCCTGCTCGGCGGCCAGGCGGAACCACTGCACCGCCTGCGCAAAATCCTCTTCCACGCCCTCGCCGTTGGCGTAACACACGCCAAGATTGCGCTGCGCTTCGTCGAAGCCCTGTTCGGCGGCCAAGCGGTACCACTGCACCGCCTGCGCAAAATCCTGTCTCACACCTTCGCCGTTGGCGTAGCACACGCCAAGATGACACTGCGCATCGACGTTACCCTGCGCGGCGGCCCGGCGGAACCACTTCAGCGCCTGCATAAAATCCTGTTCCACGCCTTCGCCTTTGACGTAGCACACGCCAAGATCGTTCTGCGCGGCGGCATGGCCCTGTTCCGCGGCCAGGCGGAACCACTGCACCGCCTGCACGATATCCGGTTCTACACCCTCGCCCTTGTCGTAGCATATGCCAAGATTGCACTGTGCGGCGGCGTCGCCTCTTTCGGCGGCCCGGCGGTACCACTGCACCGCCTGAACAATATCCTGTTCCACACCCCAGCCGTTGTTGTAGCATACGCCAAGATTGCATTGTGCGGCGGCTTCGCCCTGTTCAGCGGCCAGACGGTACCAGTTCACCGCCTGCGTAAAATCCTGTTCCACGCCCAAGCCCTTTTCGT
>CANDKT010000076.1 GCA_947385365.1 uncultured Bacillota bacterium
CGAGACCGCATCGCTCCACGATAACGATACAGCCCAAACGGAGAGAAGCTCGGCAAACGCTGCCAGCAGCGAGAGGGGAGAGTGAAAGCCCTCGGCAGACCGCCGCGCGCGCCGCTCCGTCAACCGCGCCGCTCCGGCGCGGCGGCTGCCTGGGACGACCAGGCCGGTTCATCCCCGATACCGGATGAACGAGACGCTCCGCTTGCGGGGTAATCAGGGTGGTACCGCGGATCTTCCGCCCCTGGCTATAGCCAGGGGCGTTTTTTGTATTTTCTACATTTAGGAGGCTGACTCATGGGAAAACGGAACGTATGGCTGCCATTACTGGCGTTGGTCCTGCTGTTGACGGGCTGTAAAGTCTCCGGGAACCCCCTGCCGGAGGGGATGGAGGAAGAAGCAGTCTTGGAACAGGGCCGGGAGATCGTCACGCTGGTGAATCAGGAGGCGTGGCAGGAAATCTACGACCGCCTCCGCCCTGCAAGTCAGGAGGGCGCGTCGGTGGAGGCGTTCCAAACGGCGGTGCTGGAGAAACTGGAAAAGGCGGGTGCTTACGAAAAGGAGACGGAGGCTATGGCCACCGGGCAGAAGCTCAAGGACACCGGAGAAGAGTACGCTACCGCGGTGTTTTACTGCAAGCATGAGAAGAAACATATGATGTACCGCGTGGCGTTCAGCACAGACATGGAACTGATGGGCTTGGAGGTCCAGACGAAATAGGAGGAAAACTATGGGATTTCTTCACCCCAAACAGCCCCAAAAACAATACATCTCCAACACGACTCCGGAACAGCTGGACCTGCTGGAACACTTGGACCAGCAAGTCGTGCTGGCGGTGCGGGAGGACACGCCTATCGTGGATGGAGCCGTCCACGCGTGCCTCACGCAGGCGGGCTATGACAAGGCCCTGGCCGCCCTGCAAACAGAACAGCCGGGCCGGTACGGCGGTTATCAGACCGTGTTGGGTCTGGCGTTGGACACGGTTCTCCAACAGGAGGCTGGCCGAGCGTTGGTGGTCTACGGATTGGCGGGCAATCAGATCGACTTCACCCTCGCCAAGGCGGACCTGAAACCCTTGGAGGATGTCATAGACAGCTTCTGCATTCTGTACGCCGCCGCCCGGAACGCGATGCCCGCGGAAAAAGCGCAAACCTTGATGCGGCCCAAAACGGTCTGGCTGCTGGGAGAACTGCCCAAAACCGGTCAAGAAGGGGAGATCTTCGGGTTCGTCACGATCAAGCGGGAGGGGTATGAATCGGTCAAGGTTTTCCTCACGCCGGACAGCGCCCGGAAGTACAACGAGGCGAACCGCCCCGTCACGCCGGTTCGGTTAGCGGTGCTGGAACGGTTCGTGGCGGGCAAATTCGCCGTCATCGTCGAACCTCACCGCAACTACTGGCTGGAATTGGGCGCGGAACACGTCCAAAACAGGAAGTGACGCTATGGAACGTATTTTAGGAAGCGCTTTCCACAGCCTCAGCCGGGCCGTGGATATGCTGTGCCTGAACCTGGGGCCGGAGGTGGATTGGATTTCCCACCGCGGCGAGAAACGACGTATGCCGTCCTGGTCCATCCACTTCCAGACCCCTTGGCGCTTCGAGCGGAACGGCGAGATTCTTCTAGCCTCTCGGGATATCTATGAGCCGTTCCAACCGGACGCCGTAGGCGAGGATTGGGCGTATGACCTGGCAGGCCGCCCCCCGGAAGAAAGCAGTCTCTACGACGCTTCAGCCCCTGCGTTCTGCCGGAACATGACTGGCGCGACCGTCACGGATTGCCAAGTCTCCCCCATGAAAGACCTGAGCCTGTGCTTCTCCAACGGCGTCCGGTTCCAGTCCTTCACCCCTGACTCTCGCCAAAGTGAAGTTTGGCGGTTGGTGGATTATCTCACTGGCGAACAGCTTGTCGTTTTTGAACTTGAGTATGAATAGAGGTGCGATTATGAAAAACTTTCAGAACTATACCCCCGAAAAATACCGCTCCCCCGCGTTCGAGGAGGTGGAACCGGGTATCTACCTGGCCCCGAACCCCTACCGGAACATCGACAACAGGGAGAAAATCTATGTCACGTCCCTGAGCTTCGAGATGGAGCCGGACCAGTACGGCGAAGAGGGCGGCTGTCCGCAGGACATCACACAGATCCCCTTTGAGGATATCTTGGACGACTTCTCCGTCTACGTCACCGATTTCTATGACGAGCTGAACCAGAGCAGTGAGACGACCTGTTACCAGGAGTTCGGTTCCAGCGGCATCGAGAACATCCGGAACCTGCGGAGCCTGATTGGGAAACGCTTCTACGCCGCGCCCTACGAAGACGGCGAAGACGAGGACGAGGAATACGAGATCGTAATCGAATAACAAATCAAATCTGGAGGTAATGCGACTATGTACGACCCTAAACCTTACGGCTTGAACGAACTGCGTGAGATGTTCCTGCGCTTTTTCGAGAGCAAAGGCCACCTGCGTCTGCCCAGCTTCTCGCTGGTGCCCAAAGACGACCCGTCTCTGCTGCTCATCAACTCCGGCATGGCCCCTATGAAGCCCTACTTCACCGGCGAGAAGGAACCGCCCCGGCACCGCGTCTGCACCTGTCAGAAGTGCATCCGCACCGGCGATATCGAGAACATCGGCAAAACCGCCCGCCACGGCACTTACTTTGAAATGCTGGGCAACTTCTCCTTCGGCGACTACTTCAAAAAGGAAGCCATCCCCTGGGCCTGGGAGTTCCTGACCTCCCCCGAGTGGGTGGGCCTGGACCCAAGCCGTTTGTACCCCTCCGTCTTCGCGGGCAACGAGACGACCCCCGCTGACGACGAGGCGTTCCGCATCTGGCACGAGGTCATCGGGATACCCGCGGACCATATTTTCAAGTTCGGCAAAGCGGACAATTTCTGGGAACACGGTTCCGGTCCCTGCGGCCCCTGCTCCGAAATCTACTACGACCGCGGTGAGCAGTGGGGCTGTGGAAAACCCGGCTGCACCGTAGGCTGTGACTGCGACCGCTATATCGAAGTCTGGAACGTCGTCTTCTCCCAGTTCGACAACGACGGCGAGGGCCACTACGAGGAGCTGAAACAGAAGAACATCGACACCGGTATGGGCTTGGAACGCTTGGCCTGTGTCTGTCAGGGCGTGGCGTCCCTCTTCGACGTGGACACTGTGATGAACATCACCAAAAAAGTCTCCGAGATCACCCACGCCCACTACGGCGACAGCCACCAAACGGACGTCTCCCTGCGGGTCATCACCGACCATATCCGCTCCGCGGTGTTCATGATCTGCGACGGCGTCCTGCCCTCTAACGAGGGCCGAGGCTACGTCCTGCGCCGCCTGCTCCGCCGGGCCGCACGCCACGGCAAGCTGTTGGGCGTCAATGAACCCTTCCTTTACACCGTCTGCGATACCGTTATCCATGAGAACGAAGGACACTACCCCGAACTGCGGGAGCATCAGGACTACATCACCAAGATCATCCGCGTGGAAGAGGAGAACTTCGCTAAGACCATCGACGGCGGCCTGAGAATCTTCGGCGATATGCTCCGGGAGCATCAGGCGAAGGGCGAAAAGACCTTCTCCGGCGCGGACGCCTTCAAGCTCTACGACACCTACGGCTTCCCGGTGGACCTGACCCTGGAGATGGTCGAGGAACAGGGCATGACGCTGGACGAGGCCGAGTTCCACAAGCAAATGGAAGAACAGCGTCAGCGCGCCCGGAAAGCGCGGGCCGCTTTGGGCGACTTGGGCTGGTCCGGCGTGGAGTTCGGCAAGGAAATCCCGCCGACGGAGTTCGTAGGCTACGACCATACCGCTATCCCAAACGCGAACGTCGTCGCCATCGTCGCCGAGGGCCAGCAGGTGGACGAGATCGTCCCCGGCGTGGAAGCCATCGTCGTACTGGACAAAACCCCCTTCTACGCCGAAATGGGCGGCCAAGTGGCAGATCACGGAACAATCACCGCCAATAAAACCCGTTTCCAAGTCACGGACGTGCAGAAGAACAAGGGCGGCAAGTATATGCACTACGGCAGTCTGGCCGAAGGGACGCTCAAGGTCGGCGACACCGTGTCCGCCGCCATCGACGTCCCGCGCCGTACCGCCATCCAACGCGCCCACTCCGCGACTCACCTGCTGGACGCCGCCCTGCGGAACGTGCTGGGCAGTCACGTGCATCAGGCCGGTTCCCTGGTCGAACCGGACCGCCTGCGCTTCGACTTCACCCACTTCAACGCCATGACCCCCGAGGAATTGGGGCAGGTGAGCGCATTAGTGAACGATATGGTACTCATGGGCAGCGACGTCCATGTGGAAGAGCTTCCCATCGAAGAGGCCAAACAAAAAGGCGCAATCGCCCTCTTCGGGGAGAAGTACGGCGATACGGTCCGCGTCGTGGAAATGGGCGACGGGTTCTCTGTGGAGTTCTGCGGCGGGACGCACCTGGACAACACCGCCAAAGTTGGCGTGTTCCATATCCGGAGCGAGGCGTCTATCGCGTCCGGCGTGCGCCGCATCGAAGCAACGACCGGCCGGGCCTCCCTGGAGACCATGAACCGCAATCAGGAAATGCTCTTCCAAGCCGCCGCCGCGCTGAAAGCCAAACCCGGCGAGCTGCGGGAGAAAGCCGAGTCCGTCATGGCCGAGATGAAAGCCCTGCATCAGCTGATCGAGAAGCTCAAGGCCCGAGAGGCCGCCGGGGAAACGGAACGTATCATGTTCGGCGCGCACGAGGTGGGCGGCTTGAAGGTCCTCACCGCCACGGTTTCCGAAGCGGACGCGCAGCGTCTGCGTCAGATGGGCGATATCCTCAAAGAGAAGGACCCCAGCGTCGTAGCGGTCCTGGCCGCCGTCAACAGCGAGAAGATCACCTTCCTGTGCGTCTGCGGCAAGGAGGCCGTGAAACGGGGCGTCAAGGCTGGGGATATCATCAAGCAAGTCTCCGCGATCGCCGGAGGCTCCGGCGGCGGAAAACCCGACTCCGCTATGGGCGGCGGGAAAGACCCGCTGATGGTAGACAACGCCTTGGCCATCGTGGACAACGTGGTGGCTATGAAACTGGGCCTGTAATCCAAGAAAGAAGGTTTTGTTATGCTTCCCCAAGACCCCGCCATTCTGCTCAGCTACGTCAACACCAAGCTGCGCGACCAGTACGCCAGCCTGGATGCGCTGTGCGAAGACCTGGACGCCGATCCGGAGGAAATCGTGCGGAAACTCAACGCGCTCCACTACCGCTACGACCCCGAACAGAACCGCTTCGTGTAGCACAAGCAAAGGGACAGCCGGATTCGGCTGTCCCTTATTGAGTATGCACCGTTCAATTGATGGTTCTTCGATTGACATTGAGAAAGAAATCGAAACCCTGGCATAGACAGTCAATGAGGAAGTTTTGGAAGAATGTCCGGCAAACGCTCTTCTTTTTTTCCAAAAGCTGCCGATAAAATAAGAGAAGGAATACGTTGGGGGAGGGAACGAAAATGAGCGGGATTGGAGCGGTCGAAGGTACGGCTTCGCCTCAGTACAGCCAGCCGTACAACGCTGCCGCAGGGACGGCGGAACAAATCGGGACCTTCGAACAGACGGAGACAGTCCCACCGCTCCCCGACCCCGGCGAGGAGGAGATCAAATCTCTTCACGAAATGCTCAAAGAGGCCCGCGAGAAGGCGGAAGCTCAACGGGAACGTTTGAAACTGCCCAAAAATAACGCGCAGTACAGCGCAGCTTCTATGGAAGCCTACGCTCGATTGGCCCGCGCCAGGACCCAGAGCGACGTCAGCGCCGCCGCAGGTTACGCCCGGCGTCAGATCATGCGCTTCAAAGCCGCTAAGGCTCAGGACAGCGAAAACGCGGACCGTATCCAAGCCGCGATCAACCAGCTGCAAAAGGCCGTCGCCCGCGCCGGAAAGAAAAAACGCGACTTGACCAAAGAGGACCTCCTGAAAGCCCGCCGCATCCGGAAAGCAAGGGAAAATCAACGTCAAGCCGCGCAGCGTATCGACTTGGAACTGCGCCGCCGGAAGTCCATGCGCGTCATCCGGGAGAGCGGTTACATCCGCGAGGCGGAAATTGACAGCCGTCTCCAGGCTCAGCTGGCCCAGACCCGTATGGAACTGCGCGCCCAAGCGCAGGAATTGTCCGCCGCTACCGCGGCCAGCTTGGACTCCGCCGCCCAGCAGTACGCCGCCCAATCCGCGCCCGCGTCTGCGCCCAGCGTCAGCGTGGACCTGCAAGCATGAGCTTTTTCGACCCGTTCTCTCCAGACGGAATGTGATATCACAGAAGGCACGGCTGACAGCCGTGCCTTCTGAACGTTACTCTTCCACGTACATTTTGCCCTGTTCGTAGAGTTGGATTTTCCGATCCAAGCGTTCCAAGGACGCCTGCATATCGGTGATCCGGGAAGTGAGCAAATCCCGCTGTCTCATGAGGAGCTGTTTCCGAGCTTCTAAGGTCTGGTTTCCCTGGCGGTAGAGCGCGACGTATTCGATCAGGGCTTCGATCTGCACACCGGCGGCACGCATACACTTCATCAGCTCCACCCAACCGCAGGATGTTTCGTCGTAGTCTCGGATACCGCTCCGGGTTCTAGGGACTGGGGGGATCAAGCCGATTCGTTCGTAGTAGCGCAGCGTATCGGCGGAGATCTCGTATTTCCGGCTGACCTCGGCAATGGTCATAAGCGTCTCGCCTCGTTTTCGTTCGGCAGGTCGTGTCAGTCCAATTCTTGCAGGGTGTAGGTCCGGCTGCCCAGGCCCAATTTTTCGGCTGCTTCCAGGGTATGCACGCCGTTCCGGGTTTCCATACGTTCGATGAGTGCGGCCTTGCCGGGGTCCGGGGAAGCGTACACCGCGTCGACGCACGCCTGATCCACGGCCACGGGGTCCAGGGAGGCGAAGATCCCGATATCCATCATTTCCGGCGGCGCGGGTTCCGCGCAGCAGTCGCAGTCCACGCTGAGTTTATTGGCGACGTTGACGTAGACGATGTTTTCCCGGCCCATATAGTTCATGACGGACTGATCGGCGTCCGCCATAGACTCCAGGAAGCCGTCATGGTCCGCGTTCATGAGGGCTTCAAAGGACGTCTCGCCGCTGCCGGAGGTATGAATCCACTGCTTGCCGTGGGCGGAGGCCACGCCAATGGACATATTCTTCAACGCGCCGCCCAAACCGGCCATAGGATGACCTTTGAAGTGGGACAGCATCAGCATGGAGCCGTAATTTTTCAGGTGCGCGCCCACGAAGTTTTCCTTCAACCGGAAGCCGCCCTCTACGGGCAAGGAGATCTCTCCGTCCTCGTCCATGAGGTCGCAGGGCGCGATAGCGGTGAAGCCGTGGTCTTTGAAGGTCTGCCAGTGGGCTTCGGTGGTGTCCCGCCGGCCGGCGTAAGCGGTGTTGCACTCCACGATGACGCCGTTCAGCTGCTGCACCAGGGGCGCGATCAGCGCAGGGTCCAGGAAATTGTGTCCGCCGGGCTCGCCGGTGGAGATTTTCACCGCCACCTTGCCTTTCAGCTCAACGCCCAGGGCCGCGAACGCTTTTTTTAACCCCTCCGGGCTGATGTCGCGGGTGAAATAGACGATAGGTGTTTCCATGATGACTCCTCCTTCTGTGTGATTCGGTTTCTGCAACGTTCTACCTGTAGCATACTATATGGAGTGTACTCCAAGTCAAGACTTTTCTTCCCTATTTTTCAAAAGAAGCTCCAGACACACCAAAATGCAGCAACCGTTTCCGGCTGCTGCATTTTGATAAACTTCTCAATTCACGAAATTCGGGTTTCCGATAATCCCTTCATATTGGCTCATTTTCCTTATGAAGGTCAATTCCTCTTGAGTAACTTTACTGCAATATGCGGTGATTGCGCTCGTGCGCAAAACTTCTGATACCTTAGCATTCATATCCGATATTTGGGCATTCATAGCCGATGTAGACTTTGATATGTCGGCTAATTGACGGGAAGTTTCCCTGTGGAACTCATCGGTACGCTGAATCAGCTGAGAAATCAAACGATTTGATGTTTGGATAGCGGAATAAATCGTAACCTGATTTCCCTTTATTTGCTCCAGAGATTGCAAAATTTTATCCAATCGGTCTACAATGTGACCCAGTAATAATTCCTGGTCGTATTTGTTATAGGCTTCCTTCATTGTATCGCAAGTGCCCGCTTGGAAATACTCAAACAAACTGCACACAGCGGCAAAATTTCTGTACTTCGGTGCCAAAAGGCTTTTCTCGTATAACTGGTCGAGATTTGACCTGCTTGACTCAACCGCTAACCTAAGCTGTTCACATTCTTGTTCCCACAAAGCGACATGATACTCCCATTGTAATTGTTCTTGCTGGAATTTCCTCTGTTTCTCGTTATATACTTCTAATTCCAGGTTATAATTTTGTCCCATTTGTCTTACTATTTGCGAGTTCTTCCGACCGACAAGGATACTTTCTACACCACAATATATACCTGCTATCCCCATAAGTACCAAAGTAACAATTATAGCGCCCCACAAAAAGCTACCAACATCGACACGCCCCCAGCTAAAGAACCAAACAACAGGGTAGATGATAATCAAAGCACAAATTGGAACAAGGATAACCATACCTATTCCATCGAAAATTAGTTTAACTAGATCAGATAAGTCGAACGTATCTCCCTTGTATACTACAGAGTAATCAGGTTCTTCTGGTGAGGTAGGTGCAATAGGTTGACTGGGACGTCTACTTTGTATTTGAAACAATAACGCTTGCTTGGTATAAAAAATTTTTTCAAGCTCAATAAAGTTTGTCAAGTAATCTTCAATTTGGTCAGCAGACATATGGTCTGTAATCTGACGGATTTTCCTTATCGTTTCCTCTATAGCTATAAACTTTTCACTATCCGTGCCACAGCTAGGGCACGCTTCCGGTGGAAATTGTCCCTCATAAACATATCCGCAGACGCTACATCGCCATTTTTTGCCCAATTTATATCCCTTCCCCTTCATTCCTCCGCAGCACCCCGGGGCTTTCTGAACCCCGGGGGCTGGGAAAAACAAAAACGCCGTGCAGGTGCAAAGCCTACACAGCTGAAGATGGGAGTCCCAGGCAACACAACAACACAGATACAAACAGCAAGCAAACCCTTTACAAAAAAGCTCACCTGTTGTATAATATCCATGCGGTGCGGCCTTAGGCCGTTGTGTAGGTGATCGTTCCACCTATGCAGGCTTTGCGGGTGCGCCAACACCTGTAAGCTGCCGCATTTTTGTTTCTCTTATTATAGCAGAACCTGACAGGTTTTGCAAGAGGAAATACGCCCGATTTCGCGCTTGTCCCACAAATTCTTTTGGCCTGCAAGGCCCCCCATTTTAGGGGGGCCTTTGTTCTCCTCTCAGCCGCCCAACAGAACCCGGCGGATATTCTTCGCAAAGGCATCCAGACGCTCCGCAATCCCTGGCAACGCCACAGCTTCCCCAGGATTGTTGGCCGTCTCGATGAGAGCGAACCGCGGCGGAAGATAGAAGGATTTATTCATATTCATCGCAGAAATCACCTGCCGCGCTACCGTATCCCCTCCCGAATAGCCCGACACGATAATCGCAAACACCGCCTTGTCGTAGAAACGCTGCTGCCGGAACAACGCCGTCAGGCGGTTGATGAACGCCGTGAGGTTCGCCGACAGCGCGTCGTTGTAATTGGGACACAACAGCACGACCGCATCCGCCTTCTGAACTGCGGGATAGACTTCATCCTGCATCACGCCCCCGTAAAAACACCCGCCCTGCTCGCCAAAGTGCAGACACATCGTATAGGGACACCCGGAGCAGTCCGAGACCGTGCCGTTCCGTAGGCCGATTTCCCGCACGGAACACCACTCCCCCAGCCGTTCCCGGACCTGTGACCACAACGCTACGGTATTCGACGTGTGGTGGCTGGACGCGTGCAGAACTAACAGCTCCGGGCGTTTTTTGAGGGGAAAGGAAAACGTCTCCACCTGCTCCACCAGTTCCCCCGCCGCACGGCGGTACGCCGCCATTAGATTCCCGTTCAGGTCCTTGGCCTGCACCGCAAAGTTCGCCAGCGAACCCGTCCCTTCTACCAAAGGCCGCCCTACCAACGCGCTTCCCGCTTGGTTCAATGTAAACGCCGCTTCCGCCGCCGCCGACTTCGTGTATAACTCCCCCGCGCCGTCTACAATCAAACCGCCCGTGCAGCCCTCCAATAACCCCGGCTCCTTCCGTAACCGCGCCAGCATCCGGACGTATTCCACATTCGTCCCCGTCTCCCCCAACGCCAGCGCGAACAAAAACCGTTCCCCTGCCAGTCCGGACAGCTCCTCTGCGCAGCTCACAGAACGGACCTCCCGCCCCGCCAGCACGTTCCGAAGCACTCCGTTCAACCGTTGGCCCGCCCAGCCGATATCAGGGGTCGGGTAGATCAAACACAAAGACATCTTTCCTCCTCCTTTCCCGGACCGTCAGCAGCCTACAAAATCCCCTTCAAATGCTCCGCCGCCTCCCGGATGTGTCCGAACAGCAAATCCGGAATCTTAGGCAGCAATTCCGTCTCAAGTCCAGCCGCGGTGAACCGGTTCTTAACCCCCATGTACACCCCATCCAAAAAGACCGAACCGCAATGCCATTCCCCTCGCAGAGTCAGCAGGATCGACAACGCCCCCGAAGACAATGCAGGCGCGACATACGGCTTGAATCCCATCTCCCGCATTTTCAGATTCGCCGTAACGGTCAGATGGGTCAGCTCTTTGGAAATCTCCTCGTCGTAATGCTCAATGGAGTTCGCAATCCACAGCCCGGTCCCGTGCGGCCCAAATGAACGGCCCTCCGTCAGAAAAGAGGCCAGATTTTCGTCCCGCTTGGCAAAGTAGGCCGCTCTGGCGTTCATCACGCCTAACCCAAACCCTTGGACCTGCTCGGGCCGCAGCCCTTGACCGTCCCAGTTCCCCGCTTCATCCCGGTTGCTCTCCAAATACGCCGTCTTAGCCAAAGGGTCCACCGGGTCGGACACCGCACACCACAATCCTTGGAACCGCTTCTCCCGCGCCATCCGCGCGTAGTGCTTCACAATCCCCGCGTTCGCCTCGAACTGCGCCATGCGCACATCTTTCACCTGAGAACCTACCGGCGGAATGCCTTTCGACGCTACAAAAACGAATACGTCACAGTCGAACAGCTCCTCCGGCTGAACGACCTCCACCTCCGGAAACGCGCCGTACTCCCACGGTAAGCTGACCTGCCCCATCTCGAACTCCCAACGGGCCGTGATCTGTTCCGACAGGTCGCAGATGCCAATGGAGTCGATCACATCGCCCCCCAGCAGCTTCAAGCCAGTGAGCAGCGTGGAACCTACGTCCCCAATCGCTAGAATATGGACCCGCTTCTTCCCGGCGTCCGGAACGGTCGTGAGAATCGACTCCCAACCAGAACGGTTCGTGTTCACCGCGGTCAGCCGCCCTTCCCGGATGGCGTAGGCAGTGTACGCGTCAATCATCAGCGGAATGCATGGGCCGTTCTCCACGGGAGGCGTCCCTACACCGCACGGGCCGTCAATGTCCAACGGCCACAGCCGGGAAGCGTCCAGCGTTTCCAGCCCGTGGCCCTCTCCGAGCAGCTGGCCGGGGTGGTTCACCCGAAAACTTCCCCGCCCCAACACCGGGTCTCCCGGCACGGCAGCGAAAAGCGGTCCCGTCTCCACCGGCGGAATCTCCGGGCCTAACGCCTCCTCCGGCGTCAGGGAGACCAGCGGGACACCGTTGACTTTATAATAAAACATAGCCTTATCACATCCTGAACGTTTTGTTGGGCTCCGCCCAAACCCGCCAGGGCTCTGCCCTGGACCCGCCAGGGGGCCAGCCCCCTGGACCCCGGAATCTTTGAGTCTTTGCAGGGAACAACTTAATTTTGCCGCAGCAGTTGCTCTAAGTCGTTCTTGAGGTAGACGGAAGCGGACAGATTGGGATCGTAGCGCAGACACATACCTTTATCCGGACACAGAGGCAAAATGATCGCCTCGGGCAGGCGGGAGAGCGTCAGGTTGCGCCCGTAGAGGACCCGGTACTCCTGCTCCAACGTGGAAATCAAATCCAACGCGGACTCTAAACAGGTGCGGGACAGTTCCAGCGCGGTCTCCCGCCCGCATTCCGCCTGGAACAGCGGAGTGGCGTAGGGCAGGATATGGTTGATGCCGGGCAGCAGACCGGGTACCGGAGACTGGGGCCGACGGACCGTATTCCCGCCGATGAAGGGGTACAAGGTCGCCTCTACGAACCACTGACGGATACGAGGCAGGAAATAGACGCTGTCCACAGGCCGGTTCCAGCCGGTCATCAAGTCCTTGCCGTAGCCGGACAGGACGCCCACCAGCACGACTTGAATCGGCACTTGCTCCTGGTGCAGAATGGGGCCGAGCGTCTTGAAGCGGAAGCCGGGGTGCATCAGGTCGTCCACTAAGATGACCTGACGGTTGAAGGACTTGATCGTGCGCACCTGATTGGGGATGGAAGCGTAGTAGGGGAACGCTTCCAAGGTACTCTCCTTCAGGTCGGGGGAGAACACCTAGATCGGAAGAGCACACGTCTGAACTCCAGTCACAACAGGTTATCT
>CANDKT010000077.1 GCA_947385365.1 uncultured Bacillota bacterium
TTGGCGTAGGCAGAACATACGGTAGGGCGGGACACGCCCGAACCTATACGCTCGGGGAAACCATGCAAGACCTTTCAAGTGAAAGGCAACGGTCGTTGAACCGAGAATCCCCCGGCTTTAGCCGTGGGGAGTGTCAACATTGTTACAACTACCCCTACATTGACCGGCGAAGAACTCGTGACGAGATTACCATCCTGTACAATGATGCGCTAATAAGACATGGAATGCTCATCCATTCTAAAAAAATGTACCCAGAGTTCTTTGCTTGGTTGAAGGCCCGATGGGGAGATGCGGTGTAAGGACGGTGAAAAAAATAGGACCTGAAAACAACAACATCAGATATCAGCTGTACCTGAATGGAGAACCGATAGCGATGGATATCCACCAGATACTGGAAATTAAATCCGCTCCCGTTTCAGGGGAGACTGACTTTAAGGGGCTGGATTGGATAGATTTTAAGATCCCCGGTACCATAACAATCCAAAAGCGAATACGGTGCAGAAACCGGAAACGTTTTGTGAAATTGGTCATGTCAATGGGTCATGATCGGAATTATGCCTCAAGATTGGCGAAAATTGTACAGTCTATGGGGATCTCATATAACATCGCTTGGTTGAATAAATTCTTGGTTTAACAAAATGTGAGGGGTAAGGAAAAAATTATGTACATTGTTAAATGGGAAACTAACGATGGAAAACTCCACAAGAAAGCATTTAAAGACTGGGAGGATGCCATCGTGGAAACTATGGACCTGGTCGAACAAGAAAACATCGAGCGGGTCTACCAAGTCGAAAGAAGATACACATGACGGTGAGTGACAAGTTGTGTCTAATAAGCGTGACCGCTCTGATACTGGCCGCTGGCTTGCTGGATATGGCCATCATCGAAGCAGACCGTCAGGCACTGGAGGCCGCTCCGCAGCCGCAGGCCATTGAGATCCCGGCGGAACAGTTCACCACATTGGCGGCAATGCCCATTGCAGTTACGCTGGAACCCCCTGAAACACCGCAATTCAGGGAGGATATCCCGCTCGATTTGGAACTCCAGGTCGCGCTCCGAGACACCTGCGAAACCAACGGCGTACCCGTCAGTCTCGCGCTGGGACTGATTGAAGTGGAGAGCAATTTTGTCCCGGATGCGGACAACGGCTTGTGTTACGGCCTGTTTCAGCTCAACCGGCGGTACTTCCCGGACGGGCTCTCCCCGGCGGACAACATCAACGCCGGGATAGCGCACCTGGCCGCGCAGATTCGCCGCTACGATGGCGATATCTCCGCCGCCTTGCGAGCCTATAACCGCGGCTACGATGATGGGGATAGGGCCTACGCCAACGCCGTCCTCGCTGCCGCGGAACGGTGGGAGAATAGCAAATGAGCAAACATCCACGCTGGTCCCAAGAGGATGAGGCGTACTTGGCCGAAAATTGGGGGACGCTGGCGATTGCGACCTTGGCAAAAAACTTGGGTCGCACAGAAACTGGGATTGTTATCCGTGCAAGACGGCTCAATTTGGGCCCGTTTCTGGACAGTGGGGACTACATCAGCTTGAATCAGCTAATTACAACAGTAACCGGGAGCAAAGGTACCTATAACTACAAAATCAAAAGTTGGGTGCAAAACCGCGGATTCCCAATCCACTACAAAAGGGTAGGAAACTGTCGACGGAGAATCGTTTACCTGAAAGAGTTTTGGGAATGGGCCGAAAAAAACCGAAATTTCTTCGACTTTTCCAAGATGAAGCCGCTGGCTTTAGGCGCGGAACCGGAATGGGTACGGGAACAGCGCCAAAAGGATTTTCATTCGTATGCGCTCCAATACAAGAAACCTTGGACTTCCGAAGAGGATAGCCGCCTGATTATGCTTGTGAAACAACAGCGGTACGGTTATGCGGAACTGTCTGAAATACTCCAGCGATCTACCGGAGCAATCCAAAGTCGACTTAACAACTTGGGCGTCAAGGATCGCCCCATTAAAGCAGACAATCACGGCCCCCGCGCCGCTTGGACTCAGAAGGACCTGGACGCGCTGGCAGATGGAATCCGACACGGAGTCAGTTACGCGAAAATCGGTCAGGCAATTGGCAAGTCGGAGAAAGCCGTCCGGGGTAAGGCGTTCTACCAATACTTAACGGAAGATGCGGATAAAATACGGGCCATGCTGGGGGGCGGAACTTGGGGGCATGGCGCACCGGAGCCAACTGTCAAACAAGGGCTGAAACTTTCTAGAACTGTTACCAGTGTCCGAAAGGATCTGTCCGCACTGATCGGATTGCTCCAATACCGCATTCATAATCTGGGCTACGATCCGTATTGGCAAAGGTTCCTATGTGCGCATTGGAGCGGTTTGCATGGCTGTATGGCCGGATGCAGCGACTGTGACTCCTGCGCGGAATTTCTTAGAATCAGTCCGCAATATTGCGCCCGATGCGGAAAAACCTTTTTTGAGCGACAGAAAAACCATTTTTGTGAATCATGCCGTATGGCGCGGAAAAAGCAAGCACAGCGCAAGTGGAAAAGGAAAAATTGCGCACCAAAAAAACGAGAAAGGGGTAAATAAAAATCGTGAATCACACACCTAAAAATACAGCGTGTGAGAAGTCAACTTGCTGTCATTGCTGTAACTGTAGGCTCCACCGGGAATACCGGAGCTGGATCTGGCTCGGCGGCGTCGACCTCGCGTGCCTGATTATCATCTTGATTCAGGCACTAATGGGGGTGGCGTCATGAACGAAAAGCTGACTATGCTGCCAGTGGACAAGCTCCACCCGCACCCCGACAACCCACGCAAAGAGCTGGGGGATTTGACGGAGTTGGCAGACTCCATCAGGCAGAACGGGATCTACCAGAACCTTACCGTCATCCCCGAAAACGACGGCTACACCGTCATCATCGGGCACCGCCGCCTCGCCGCCGCGAAACTGGCGGGGCTGGCGGAAGTCCCCTGCGCTATCGTCGAAATGGACCGCCGGGAGCAGCTCCAGACTATGCTCCTGGAAAATATGCAGCGGTCCGACCTTACCCCCTGGGAGCAGGCGCAAGGGTTCCAGATGATGATCGACATGGGCGATTCCGTGGAGACAATTGCTGAAAAATCGGGATTTTCCCGCAAAACCGTCCGGTCACGCCTCAAAATGGCGGAGCTGGATCAGAATGTGCTGAGACAGCTGTCTGCCGAACGCCAGATCTCTATTGGAGATTTGGACGAGCTGGCAAAAGTTGAGGACCTGGAGGAGCGTAACCGCGTGCTTCAGGAGATCGGCACAAGCAATTTCGGCTTTACCCTGCGTCGCGCCCTCCGGGACCAGGCGCTCCAGAAGGTCCTCCCAGAGGCCAAAAAGTTTTTGAAGTATCTCAAGTGCAAAAAACTCAAAGAGACCGACCAGTGGAACAGCCAGTATGAGCAGGTGGGCGAGACCGCCGACGTGTGCGTTTGGGTGGGCGAGGCGGTACTCCCGGTGAAATCGAAGGAACAGATATACTACTGGCTGAACGAGCGGGCGGGGCGGCTGACCTTTTTCCAGGAGCGGAAACGGGCCAAGCCGGTGAAGAAAAGCCCTGAACTGCTGGAGAAGGAGAAACGTATCGCCGCCGTCTGGGCGGAGGCGGATGGGCTGGCGGAGGTGGCCTATAAACTGCGGTCTGAATTTGTGAAAAATCTGACCCAAACAAGGAAAAACACAACCGAAATCCTATTTGGCGCGTTGATCGCTGGGGTCGTGAAAGCACTGGACTACACATCCACCGACCGGGATACCTTACAGACCTTGCTGAACGTGGACAACTCCTACCGGCCCGAACGTGGCGTCCTCGCGCTGGAAGCCCTGCTGGCCGCAGATGAACAAAAGATCCCCAAAGTGATTTACACTTTGTTTAATGACAGCCTCAAAGAGACCACTGCCACTGGCTACAAGGGCAGCTGGCCGGAATACCGCCCAAATGGTAATCTCGCCGGTCTATACGAGTGGTTGACCGGCTTGGGCTACCAGATGTCGGACGCGGAAAAGTCTATGCTGGATGGCTCCCATGAGCTGTTCCGGAAGCCGGAGGAGGAAACATGACACTCCAAGAGATTATCAAAAATCTGCTGGAACAGGCGAAAGACAAAGAGTGCTTTGCCGACGCCGATGACCCGGAGGATATCCTTCGGAAGGACGTATTAGTCCTTCGGGAAACAGCGCGGCTGTTGAGCAAAACTGAGCCGCTCAATGCCCCGCTGACCATAGCGGAGTTGCAGGATATGGCTTTTGGAGAATGGGTCTGGATCGAAAATCTCCAGAAATACAGCTTCGATATCTTGAGCGGCTATTACCAAAAAGTGAACGGCTATAGACCGGAAGACGCTTTTTATTTCGGACGAATGTACGAGAGATACGATAGAATTGAATTTAACCCCTGGGCACGATACAAAGAATACGGGACAACCTGGCTGGCCTACCGCCGCAGGCCGTAGGGGGACGCGCATGGAATGGATTAGCGTGAAGGACAGGCTTCCAGAGGAAAATAATACTTTTTCTGAGTTTATCGTAATAGTCAGAGGGGCTAAACGTCCAACTGTACTGGAGTATCAGGGGCACGAATGGTGGGTTGACGAAAACGGAAACTATTACGATGTTACCCACTGGATGCCACTGCCGGAACCGCCGGAGGTGGATTGATTGAAGAAGTTGGAACTGTACGTTTGTGAAGTCTGTGGAACACAGTACAACGACAAAACAAAGTGTAAAATGTGTGAGAAAAGCCACTATATGCGATTTGTCATAACAGGACAGAGGTACTTGCCGTATACGGTGGACAAAACCGGAATGCCCATTACAATTGACCTGACCGATGCAGACGGTAAGGTTTACCGTTACAAGAGGTAGAGAAATGAACGAAAAACCTATCTTATTTAATACCGATATGGCCTGCGCCATTCTGGAAGAGCGCAAAACGGTGACAAGGCGGGCTGTGAAAGGCTATGCGTTGGATCACTTGGAGCTTGATACAGATGGGTCCATCATTGGCGTCTACCAGCAGGATGAAGGCCGTGTGTTTCCCATTATGGACTTTGCACCCTACCGCCCCGGCGATGTTTTGTACGTCCGCGAAACTTGGGTGCCGTGGTCGAGAACAGAAGGGATTGTACCGAAAATCCACTATAAGGCCGATGGGGAAACCTTGCCCGGCGTGAAATGGAAGCCCTCCATCCATATGCCACGCGAGGCGGCGCGGATATTCCTGCGAGTGACCTCAGTATCCGTGGAGAGGTTACAGGACATCACGGATAGTGACCTGATGCGGGATTTTGATTTTTGCCTGGAAGCAATCAAAGCCGTTGGACGTGATGCTTTGGCGGGCCCGTTTTGGAATAGCACCATCAAGCCCGCAGACCGTGCCCTCTACGGTTGGGACGCTAATCCTTGGGTGTGGGTCATTGAGTTCCAGCGCGTCAGCAGAAAAGAGGCGATGAGAAGATGAAACGCGATACCTATTACCGTGGCGTCCCCGGAGTCAAGTACGGAATATGGAACGCTTGGCGTAAGTGTTGGCAATTTGGGATTGCCGAGGATACACCCATGCTGGCCGAAGCCAGGCTGTTCCAGAAGATCGGGGATGATGCCCGGAAATGGAGGTTTGAGATCCGTCCGTTACCGAAAGAAGGGGGGAAGATATGAACGGACAAACTATCTGTGTAGGCGATCATGTCCAAATACCATCTGATATCTTCTCTGAAAAGAGCGCAATAGAAAAAGTCTGAATAAGAGGAACCTTAGTTTGGATTCACCCATTGAAACGCTTTTGCGTCGTAGAATTGCAACTTCGGGGCGGTATTGTCCGGGAATGCTGCAAGTACGAAGATATCAGAAAAATCAAAAACAGGAAGTAAGGTGAATTGTAAGTGAACCATTTAAAGATCCATACCGGCATAACCGGAGGCGCTTTGAAGGTGGTCATCTATGGCCCGGAAGGAATCGGCAAGTCTACCCTGGCTGCTCACTTCCCCCACCCCGTGTTCATCGACACGGAGGGATCAACGCGCCATATGGATGTATCCCGCACAGAAAAGCCCTCCAGTTGGGCAATGTTGTTGGAACAGGTCCAGTACATCCGCGATAATTCGGACATTTGCTCCACGTTGGTAATCGACACCGCAGACTGGGCGGAGCAGCTGTGCATGGACAGTATCTGCGCAACCAAAAAGTTGAGCGGGATTGAAGATATGGGATACGGCAAAGGTTACGTCTACTTGGCGGAAGAATTTGGTCGTTTGCTGCACCTCCTGGAAGAAGTCACAGATCATAATATCCATGTGGTTCTGACGGCTCATGCGATGATGCGGAAGTTTGAACAGCCCGATGAGATGGGCGCTTATGACCGCTGGGAACTGAAACTTCAGAAAAAAGTCTCCGCACTGGTAAAGGAATGGTCCGATTTACTCCTTTTCGCAAATTATAAGGTCATGTCCGTGGCAACCGACAATAAGGGGAAAAAATTTAAAGCTCAAGGCGGTCGTCGGGTGATGTATACAACGCATCACCCCTGCTGGGACGCGAAAAACCGGCTTGGATTACCTGAAGAGTTGCCTCTGGATTTCTCCTCATTGGTTCAGTATATCCCAACAAAGCCCGCAAACGTCCCGGAGACATCTACCATAACTCCGCCTACGCAAGAACAAACGATACCGCCGCTGGAACCTGATCCGCTCCCTATTCCCTCTACACAAAACACTGTGCCTCCGGCTTCTGTGCCCCAGGGGAATCCCAAACGCGCCCATAACGCCGACGCACTCAAGGCATTGCGCGATTTGATGAAAGCCAACGGCATAGATGACTACCAGGTTCAAGCGGCATTCGCCGCCCGCGGGTACTTCCCGGAACAGACCCCGTTGGAAAATTTACCGGCGGACTTCATCCAAGGGGTTCTAATCGGCGCGTGGTCGCAGGTCCTGACATGGATTCAGACGAACAAACCCCTGCCGTTCTAACCTGTACACAAAAAATCTTTGCACAAATTTTCCGTTAGGTGTACGGAAACGTCCCCGTTTTTCCTTTATTTTCCCTTTTTATAGAAGGGCTTTCCGAAACCCCGAAACCATTGAATTTTTTGAGAGGAGCTTTTTCATCATGAGCGAATACGATTCCATGTCCCGCGAATTTGGATGGGACGACGAAATCCAGCACGACGGCAGCGCGTTTCAGACCCTTCCCGAAGGGGACTATCACTTCACCGTGAAGCACTTTGAGCGTGCCCGGCACAGCGGAAGCGAGAAGATCCCGCCCTGCAACAAAGCCATTCTGACTATCTCCGTCCGCAATGCCGGCGCGTCCGGCGATGTCCTGACCAACCTCTTCCTCCACAGCAAGTTTGAATGGAAGCTGTGCCAATTCTTCACCGCCATCGGCCAACGCAAGCGCGGCGAGGCAATGCGGATGAATTGGGGACAGGTCCCCGGAGCAACCGGGATCTGTCATATCGGCGTCCGCAAGTGGACCGGCAGCGACGGCAAGGAGCGGGAGAGCAACGAGATCACGGAGTTCTACGACCCGGATGACGCGCCCGCTGTTCAGGAATGGACTGAATTGCCCCAGGAGAAAAGCACTCCCTGGAGTACGGGGAATTTCTGATGGAGCTGCGGCCTTATCAGCAGGAAGCTCGAACGGCGGTGGAACGTGATTGGGCCTCCGGATTCTCAAGATCGTTGCTGGTTCTCCCCACTGGCACAGGTAAGACAATCGTTTTCTCAAAAATTATTGAGGATATGGTCCGAGCGGGTCAACGGTGTTTGATTCTGGCTCATCGCGGGGAACTGCTGGAACAAGCCGCCGAAAAACTGCTCCAAACGACCGGTCTTCGCTGTGCCGTGGAAAAAGCGGAGGAGACGTGCCTGGACAGCTGGTATCGCGTGACCGTCGGTTCCATTCAGAGCCTTATGAGGGAGAAAAGGCTGGGACAGTTTCCGACGGATTACTTCGATGTGATTGTAGTGGACGAAGCGCATCACGTCTTGTCGGACGGATACCAGCGTGTGCTGGCGCATTTCGCCGAAGCGCGTGTACTGGGCGTCACCGCCACACCAGACCGCGGGGATATGCGGAACCTTGGACAATACTTTGAGCATTTGGCTTACGAGTACACGCTGCCCAAAGCCATCAAGGATGGATTCCTCTGTCCGATCAAAGCCGTCACCATTCCACTGACCCTTGA
Source organism: uncultured Bacillota bacterium (assembly GCA_947385365.1). Taxonomy (GTDB): domain Bacteria; phylum Bacillota; class Clostridia; order Oscillospirales; family Oscillospiraceae; genus Lawsonibacter. The sequence continues at coordinate 8,183 of CANDKT010000077.1, forward strand.
CTTGAGCCGTGTGGGTGTCCAGGCAGGGGACTTCAAAAATGCCGATATCGACACCGCCCTCGACCCCTACTTACACCAAATCGCTCAAGAGATGCGCGCCTACTGTGCAAATCGTAAAACGGTGGTATTTCTGCCTCTGGTGCGCACGTCTCAAAAATTCCGGGACATTCTCAACGAGCAGGGATTTCAAGCGGCGGAAGTCAACGGCAACAGTCAAAACCGGGCGGAAGTTCTCAAAGACTTTGACGAAGGAAAGTACGACGTCCTGTGTAACTCCATGCTGCTGACGGAGGGTTGGGACTGTCCCAGTGTGGATTGTGTGGTAGTTCTGCGGCCCACAAAAATACGGAGCCTTTACAGTCAGATGGTCGGGCGCGGTACCCGGCTGTCTCCAGGTAAATCAGACCTGTTGCTGTTGGACTTTCTGTGGCACACCGAACGCCACGAGTTGTGTCACCCTGCAAGTTTGATCTGTGAATCGGACGAGGTGGCCCGGAAAATGACCGAGAACATTCAGGCCGCAGGTTGCCCGGTGGACCTGGAAGAAGCGGAGCAGAAAGCCAGTGAGGACGTCGTTGCCCAGCGGGAGGAATCCTTGGCCCAACAGCTGGCCGAAATGCGCGGGCGCAAGCGGAAGCTGGTGGACCCGCTCCAGTTTGAGATGAGCATTGCGGCGGAAGATCTGTCGGGATACCGCCCGAACTTCGGCTGGGAGATGGGACCGCCCAGCGACAAACAGCGAGCTGCTCTGGAGCGGTTGGGCATTTTCCCGGACGAGATCGAAACTGCGGGGAAAGCGTCGCTGTTGCTGGACCGGCTGGCAAAACGCCGCACGGAAGGACTGACGACCCCAAAGCAGATCCGTTTCCTGGAAAACAAAGGCTTCCGTCATGTAGGTCAGTGGCAGTTCGAAACGGCAAAACGCATGATCGACCGAATCGCGGCCAACGGCTGGCGCGTGCCTGGAAACATCGAACCGTCTGAGTACGTAGGGTAGGTGCAAATCGGATGGAAAATACCATTGATCTGCTGGATGCGTTAAAGTATATTGACCCAGCGTCATTGGACTACAAAGACTGGCTGTCAATTGGTATGGGCTTGAAGGAGGCGGGGTATCCCGCCTCTGTTTGGGAAGATTGGAGCCGCCAAGACCAGGCGAGGTTTCATAGCAACGAGTGTACGCGGAAATGGAATGGTTTCCGTGGCAGCGGGAATCCGATCACAGCAGGAACGATCATACAGATGGCGCGTTCCAGAGGCTGGCAGCCGGTGCGACCCGGCGGGCGTGAATTGGGCTGGGACGACGTAATAGACATCAACGGTTCCGATATCCCCGCGGTAGTCGATAGCCATTGGGTCGAGGAACAGGAAATTTTGGAGCCGGAGACCTGGCAGCCGGCAGAAGAACTGATTCGTTACCTGGAAACCTTGTTTACCGTAGATGACAACGTAGGCTATGTAACCCGCAGCTTTGAGAAGGAAGGCCGCCATTTTCCAACTCGAGGCTGTTGGGACCGAACAGCGGGGAAACTCATCCAAGAACTCAGCCAATGCGGGGGCGATGTGGGGAAAATCCTAGGCGATTATAACCCAAAAGCAGGAGCCTGGATTCGGTTCAATCCCTTGGACGGCGAAGGGGCCAAGGATAAAAATGTTACGGATTACCGCTATGCGCTGTTGGAATCCGATCAACTCCCTATCGAAAAACAGAACGCCTTGATTCGAGAGTTGGAACTCCCTGTTGCGGCTCTGGTCTATTCCGGAGGAAAAAGCCTCCATGCAATCGTCCGCATTGAAGCGGGAAGCTACGAGGAGTACCGGAAACGAGTGGATTATCTGTATCGCGTCTGCAAACGGAACGGATTAGAACCGGATACGCAAAACGGAAATCCATCCCGCCTGAGCCGTATGCCCGGTGTGGTACGAAACGGACATAAACAATTCTTGGTAGATACGAACTTAGGAAAAGCCTCCTGGAACGAATGGCAGGAATGGATCGAAGACATCAGCGACGACTTGCCAAACACGGAGAATATGGCCGCCGCTTGGAACGATTTGCCGGACCTGGCCCCGCCGCTGATCGAAGGCATCCTACGTCAGGGTCATAAACTGCTCCTGGCCGGGCCGAGCAAAGCCGGAAAGTCTTTCGCTCTGATCGAACTGTGCTGTTCCATCGCCGAAGGCCGCCCTTGGCTGGGCTTCCCCTGCGCGCAAGGCCGCGTGTTGTACATCAACCTGGAATTGGACCGCGCCTCCTGTCTGCACCGCTTCCGGGACGTGTATGAAGCCCTGGGCTACCCGCCAAAGAACTTGGAACTTATCGACGTTTGGAATCTCCGTGGCCGCTCTATCCCGATGGACAAGCTGGCCCCGAAACTCATCCGCCGCGCCATGAAGAAAAACTACATTGCCATCGTCCTGGACCCCATCTACAAGATCATCACCGGCGACGAAAACTCCGCGGACCAAATGGCGCGCTTTTGCAACAACTTTGACCGAGTCTGCACGGAACTGGGATGCGCGGTCATCTACTGCCACCATCATTCCAAGGGCAGTCAGGGCGGCAAACGTTCGATGGACCGCGCCAGCGGTTCCGGCGTCTTCGCCCGCGACCCAGACGCGCTTTTGGACCTCATCGAACTGCCGGTCAGCGAGGAGCTTCGCAAGCAGGAGATCAACAACGCAGTGGGCCGGACCTGTACAGCAGCCCTTCAGTCGGCGGGGAAACTGGAGGAAGTCAGCCAAGACGATCTATGCACCAAGGACGCTGCTCTGGCAGCCTGTGAGAGCGTTCTAAGCCCTGGGGAGTATCAGGATACCCTGGCCGCCGCGGAGGCTGCCAGAAAGGCCGCAGAAGCGCTTACCGCATGGCGGATTGAAGGAACGCTCCGAGAGTTCCCCAAATTCCCGCCGGTGAATCTCTGGTTTGCGTTCCCCGTCCACCGCCGCGACGGGAGCGGGGTGTTAGGCGACATCGACCCCGAAAAAGAAGAATCTACTTGGCGGCGGTCCGCAAAGAAAAAAACGGACCGCTCCAAAGAAAAAATCGACCGCTTGAGTAGCGCGTTCGCGTGGTGTGATACCAGCGGGAGCGGTGAAGTATCCATTGCCGCGCTCATCGAGCATACCGGGAAAAACCGGAACACCATCAAGAACTGGGTGGACCAACACCCAGGGTTCACCCGCGAAAACGGCACGGTAAAACGGGTGTCAAAATTGTCAAATTGACACGTTTGACAGGTGTCAATTTTGGGTGTCAAAGTGTCAATTGACACCCATTTTGACAGGCGCAGATGGGTGTCAAAAAAGGGGTGTCAAAAACCCCCCTAAAGGGGGGTTTTTTGACAGCACCCCATTTTGACAGCCCACCCATGAAAAATTTTTGATAGGAGAGATTGACAGGTGGACTTCTTTCTGCTCATGATACCCCCCACCGCTACCCACCAGGAAAAGAAATGGCGGGTGCTACACGGTAGGCCGGTGAGCTACGACCCTCCAGAGGTGCGGGCGGCCCGCTCCAAGCTGACGGCCAGCTTGGCCAGGTTCAGACCAGAGCAGCCTCTGAAAGGCCCCGTGCGCTTGACGGTCAAGTGGTGTTTCCCCAGAGGACGGCACAAGAACGGCGAGTATCGGACCACCAAGCCGGACACCGACAACCTGCAAAAGCTGCTGAAGGATTGCATGACTGCCGTCGGTTTCTGGCGGGATGATGCTCAAGTCGCTTGCGAGATTTGCGAGAAGTTCTGGGCAGACTTGCCAGGAATCTATATCGCAGTGGAAGAAATCCTTGGAGGAACATAATGACGCGAAAGGAACTGTCTCAGCTATACTGGCTGAATCGGGAAATCGAAATGGATCAGCGCCGTCTCCGCGATCTGGAGGCCAAAACACTACCGAGGACTCAGACCGCTACCAGCGCGACCCGCAGTTCCGGCATGACAGACAGAGTAGGTAATTGCGCGGTGGAAATCGCTGATCTGCGGGACATCATCGCAACCAAACGTCAGAAATGTCTTCAGGAACGGATTCGACTTGAACGTTACATAGCGGGTATCAAAGACAGCTTTCTTCGGCAAATTTTCACATACCGTTTTGTTCATGGTATGTCTTGGCGTCAGGTAGCTGACCATGTGGGCGGGAGAAATACAGCAGATAGTGTGCGAAAAGCGGTCCGCCGTTTTTTGGCCGAAAACTGAAAGTTGTCCGATTTGTCCGCTCCAAGTATGCTATAATGCTATCATCAAAAACAGGCGATGAGCTTGAGCGCACATCACGGCAATCGTGGTGTG
>CANDKT010000078.1 GCA_947385365.1 uncultured Bacillota bacterium
CCATGACCGGGATTTGACGGCCAATCTCCCGGATCTCATCCTTCTGTTCCCGCATAGTGACACTCATTTCGCCCAGCCGGTCTGTCGTCGTCTTGAAAAGCACGTCCTGCACCTCGTTGTGCTTCTCAAGCTCACCAATCCTCTCACCGAAACGCTCGTGCGTCTTCGCGTTCTGTCGGCGCAGTTCGGCTAGATCCGATTCTACCACCGCAAGCCGGGGGAGACCGGGGCAGGCGATCTCCTCCCCCGGAGGTGTGCATTTTCCATCTGGCATTTTTATTTCATCTCCTTTTCCAAAATCCCGAGGCGCTTGAGCCATTCGCCGATGGTTTCAGACTCGACAAACGGGGGTATTTTGGCGCGTTCGGCGTTGTAGCTGGCGGCGACGACGGCGGGGTCCGCGTCGTAGTAGAAGTGCGCGAAGGGTCGGATATATTCCGCGAAAGCCTGTTCAGCGTTGTCCAGAAACGTTTTCCGTTCAGGGGCAAACCAATCTGCCCGGTGGAGCAGGAAAAAGTTATAGTGGACAAACTGGACGATTCTGTCCGGAATAAGCTCAGGTCTCACACGGAAAATATCATGGAAAGCCAGAGTGACGGCCTGGACATATTCGGGGTGTTTTTCGTAGACATAGGCGTGATTATTGCGTCTGGTAATGCTGTTCGGGTTGCACTTCCAGAGGTAAGTGGGGACTTGGAGATAGCGCAAGTTTTCGGCCAGAGCCATAGCGACGCCCAGGAAGTAGCTGTCCTCATGGTCGCGGAGATCGTCGGGGAAACGGATATCATTGGAGACAAGGAACTCTCTACGGAACAGTTTTCCATGCATCCAGCAGGCAGCGGGCTGGATTGTTTTGAAAGCGGTGTTTCCGTTTTGGTCACGAATTTCCTCAACGAAGTCGGAAATCAGAAGGTCCGCGCCGGTATTTTCCGCGTCGGACAGGAGCGAGGCAAGAGAAGTAGCGCTATAGAGCATATCGTCGGCGTCGCAACAGAGGATGTATTTTCCGGAAGCGATGTCGATAGCGGTCTGTCTGGCAGGCCCGCAGCCGCCATTGACGTTGCGGCGGATCTGTTTAACGTCGAGGTTGATTACACAGAGCAAATCCCCATCCAGAGGTTCCGCGCCGCCGCCGTCAGTGACAACGATGACTTCGAGCTGTCTGAAGTCGATTCCGACTTGGTTTGAGATGCTGGACAGCAGCGGAAACATATCGGTTTCAGACTCCTGGAAGCGGGGGACAACGATAGAGAGCAGCTTATACAAGCGGCACGACTCCTTTCTCAATAAACAAGGTCGACACTCTGTGTTGTTGCGCCGCCTTTTGAAAAAGTAACAGTACGAGATGCAACGGCTTCCCCGTCGTCACTTACGGCTTGGATTATATAAGTGCCGTATTGCTTAGATAAGAAATCCGCAGTTTCACTGGGGGAAATATTAGTTTTTTCAAGGGAGGAACCGTCAGGCAAATCGACAGAACAGCTCCAATTGGAGGGCCTGTTGTAGGTAAATGAAACCCTCAAGGTCAAATAGGAGGCGGATAGTTCCACAGCGGAAAAGAACAATTTAGCTTTTCCGTTTACGCCGATATAAGCTTTTTTGACTTTGCGAGCCTTGCCGCCGACGCCGACGTAGAGTTTTTTGATTTTCCGGGCCTTATTGCTGACGCCGACAAAAACATCTTTACTCACCTGGAGGCACCTCACTCATAGACGCAGTAGATACATCCGGTAGCGAGGGCGGAGGACCCAGCGGTCAAATCCGTAGTTCCGGCGCCAATCAGCGCGGTCCCGTTGAGCTTCAGAGCAGGGGAAGCGGTCGTGACGAGGCGGATCTCTTTTGCTTTCAGCTCCATAACATCGTCAGCCGGTTCTGAGATATGGACAAGATCACCATTACCAAGATTGATTTTCGTGCCATAGTTAGAGGCGCCTTTCAAGGTCAGGTTTCCGGTCAACGTCCCGCCGGAGATAGGGAGTGCGCCAACGTCAGCGGCGGTGTGGGAGTGGCAAGCGGCGGCGGCCCCAACATCAGCAGGAGTATGAGAATGCGATGCCCTCGCGGCTCCGATAGCGGAGAGGAAGCTGTCAGCGGAGCCGTTGACGGTAAAGGCTGGGGAGCCGGTTATGCCGGGCGGGACGATGAAGTTGATTTTTTTAGATTGGACTTGCAGCTCATACCCCCCGTCGGAGGAGAGGAGGGGGGTATATTCGCCGCAGACGCGGAATCCGAGGCTGTTCACGGTGACGCTTCCGGCCACGGACAGATTTCCGGAGACGGACCCGCCTGAGGTGAGCAAGTAGTTGGAGTGAGAGTGGGATGCGGGGGCGGCTCCCACATCGGCGGCGGTATGGAAATGATTCGCGGTAGCATACCCAGAGTGGGAATGATTTGCTGCGGCAGCTCCAACATCGGTAGCGGTCAAAGAGATATCAGCAGAGAGGGGTTTGTTATTGACCTTACGAGAGGTAGGCACTGCGCCAACTTGAGAGGCTGTGTGAGAATGAGACGTAGAGGCATACCCGGAATGGGAATGATTTACGGCAGCGGCCCCTATGTCGGCGGCGGTCAGTTTACCCGGTACGTTTACCGGTCCAAAGGCCATAAAAAATCACGTTCCTTTCTCGATCCAATAATTTGCGGACATTGCCGCTGTTGGGACGGTGGCGGCACGGATACGGATTTTTCCAGCTAGGGTTTCCGTAATCGGGCACAGGCCGCAGGCTATAGCAGTGGACCACGCCGCAGAGGCGATGTCCACACTGGCCCGATCGCTGGCGGTCACGCCAGTGATGGCGACATCGTAATATTTAGGATAGGTTGCCGTGCTGTCGCTGTTCCAGCTGGTTGTGGGGATAGTAATTGAGCCAGAGAGCGGTTTTTGCGCGGCTCCGACCTCGCTGGCGGTATAGGATGGTTTGTTTGCGGCTTTGGCCCAGGCGGACACGTCGCTGGCGGGAAGTGATGCGGGGAAGTCAGTGATCTGGCTCTTGCTGTGGGTGTGACTGGCGGGGGCGCGGCTGGTATCTGTAGGGTGTACATGGTCGCTCCGGGCCACGGTTCCAGCTGTGCCTGCTGTCGCTGTACCATCCACTTTCGGCGCAACGGTGCTGTAAGAGACGTGTGTTCCGTGGCTGGCGGCGGCGGCACCGACGTCGGCCGCAGTTAGACTGATATCGGCGGAGAGGGCTTTGCCGTTGACCTTTCGGGTGGTCGGGACGGCCCCGGCCTGCGCGGCGGTGACGCTGTGGGGATTGGACTTGCTGGCCAAGTGAGCGATGAGGTCGGCGACGGCCTTAGCGATCTTCCCCAGAGCGGCGGACAATTTTTCTCCGCTTGTGAGTGCAGACAACGCGCTTGCTTGGGTATAGGTAGGGGTCTGGTCGTTCGTGGCGACGTTTGGGACATTCCCGAGCCCAATTTGAGAAGCTGTGTGGGAATGGGACGAAGAGGCGTATCCGGTATGGGAGTGGCCAGCGGCGGCGGCTCCGATTGCGTCGAGCAGTGCGGTTCCATTGACGGTCAATTTTCCGGACGTGGTATCGCTCAACACGATGTCGAGTTTTTTCGCTTTGATCTCCATACAGTCATCGGTTGGTTCACTGATATGGACATAATCGCCGTCGCCAAGATTAATTTTGGTGCCGTAATTCCCAGAGCCTTTCAGCGTCAGGTTGCCGGTCAGGGTGCCGCCGGACAGCGGCAAGTAGCTGTGGGTATGGTTAGCGGGAGCCGCCCCGACGTCAGAGGCAGTATGTGTATGGTTTGCAGGTGCCGCGCCAACATCGGCGGCGGTGTGTGTATGAGTCGCAGACGCCGCTCCAACATCCGCCGCTGTCGGGGTCCATGTACTGGGTCGCGCTCCTACATCGGCAGCTGTATGGGTATGACTGGGCGAGGCGTAGTTATGGGTATGGCCTGCTGCTGCGGCCCCTACGTCAGAGGCCGAGAGGGAGATATCGGCAGACAAAGGCTTGCCATTAACCTTGCGGGAGGTCGGGACGGCTCCGACGCTGGAAGCAGTATGGGTATGGTTTGCGGCGGCGGCACCCACATCGGCGGCAGTAGGCGCGTTTTGGGCCACAAGTCGTCCATCCACGTCAAACCCTGCAATCTGACCTTGTTTCCCCGTGATTTTGTCTGCCTTGGTCTCATTCAACTCTGACACAGCATCCAACACCGCTTGTGTCAATTCGGCTGCCAGACCGACCGAAAACTGCTTTGCTGCCAGCGCGACCGATTCCAAGTGCTGTAAGAGCGTCAGTTTTGCCATGACTTTCCCTCCATTTCCGGACCGGCGGGGTAAAGACTACCTTGCCGGTCCATCTGAATCACTCTGCCACACTGAACACAGCGTCTAGCACTTCCGCGACCTCGGCGTCTGTGGCGATCACCATACCGGCCAGCTTTTCCTTGTCCGCATCAGGGTAGAGACCCGCACCCTCCTGCTTCTCCTGATAGCCGGACAGATCTACGGCCCAATCACCCACAGGTTCAATTGCCCCGTCCAGCACCATGTACTCATCGTACTTGTCTCCATTCTGGCCGCCAGTCTTGGGCACCATGTAGATGTACTTGTCGGCATCTGTGGCGGTAGGGTTGATATCATCCTTGCTGGCCACCTTTTTGCGCTGAAGATGGTCAACGGCGGCAATGGCGGAGGCGACCTGCTCTTCAGTCTGATACTTGCTGTCATTGGCCAGCTCAGAGATATTGGAGGGTACGGTGATGTCCACAGCCTTGTCGGTGACGGTCTGGGCCGTACCGTTGACCCGGACTTCGGTGATGACATTGGGTTCGCCGCCCGCAGTCACAAGGTTTTCCACACGTTGGGACAGGTCGTCCACTTTCTGGTCAGTTTTGGCGATTTCGCTCTTCATACGCCGAGCCAGTGCCTCCAGTGCGGACAGTTTGGTGAGCTTGTTTTTGTCGATTGCCATAATCATTTCCTCCTGATTTTATTTGTTTAATGGGACTTTCCCCCGTCAAATATCATCATTGCCAAATATTTCATCCAGCAGTGCGTTCGTACTGCTGTCTGATGCCACTGCATCTTTCAATGCGGCGGAATTGTCTACCGATATGGTTCCGTCCGCCGCTGCCGTCATACCCTGGCCAACCTTCACACCACCCAAGGTGTGTGCTGTGGCGACAGGCAGGACATAGTTCCCGCCGCCGGACCCGCCGGACAAGTTCCCGCCGCTCCCCTGGAGCGTCAGGCTGGCGGGGATCTCCGCATCGGGCAGCGCGGCGGCAGAGACTCGTAATACCCCGTCTAGCGTTTGCACTCTAGGGCACAGGCCGCAGGTAATGGCGATATCCTCCCCTTCTGACAGGATCGTGAGGCGGGGGATGATTTGAGTTGTAACCCCGTCTACGGGGATATCTACATGGTAGGGGTATCGCCCGGCACCGTCATCGGTCCAACCTTCTGTGGGGATTGTAATGTCTACGACCGATACTTTAGCCCCACCGTCACTTGCGGCCTGCAAAGCTCTGATAGCTTGCCGGATGTCCTGATGGGCCGCAGCGTTACTGTCATGCTCGCGGATGAGCTGCTGTACGGATTCCAGCGTAACCAAGGCATCTGGGTCGATGGTGGCCGACACATTGTCCACATCGCCCACCGCAGCAATAATGTCGAAGTGGGCCAACTTACCCACAATGGAACTTGCCGGACGAATCCACTCCGGGCCATTCTCAAGACACAAGGCGGTGAATGGGACCTCGCCTTCATCTGGGTCCTCGGCGTAGAGAATGAGCCAAGTGCAGTAGAACCCACTTTCCACATAGTCGCTGTTGATTTGCACGGACACCTGGCATTCGCCGTCCACTGGATTTGTAACGGAGCTGATTTTCGCGTCCATGACGTACTCCGGAGGCTCCATCAGCATTTTAGGCGTGATACCTTCTGGCAGCGTTCCTTTGCCCGCCGCAACGCGGGTGTAGTGGATCTTGCATCTACCCGCGAGGACTTTGGCAATGAGTGCGATACCTGGCAGGCTGCTGTAGCTGCCGTCTTCAAATTTAGGCATTTCCGCTGGCCTCCTTTATCAGCTTGGATTTTATTTTTGTCTGAAAGAACACCCCTCCTGCGCTGTTCCTGCGGCTCGTAGAGACCCGCCTCACGCCGGGCAGCTCTCCGTTAAGGGCAGACGTTACCCGGTCGCTGTGCGCTACAGGAACGGACATACGGGATGTTCTATCCTCGCCAACTATGGGTGCAGGCTCGAAGCGAGTCCGCACAGTTGTGGCATACGAGATGGACAGATCATAACGGTATGTGCGATACGTCCGCATATACAGGCGCATACCTATACCAGCGGCAAGAATACGCTTGATGGCCCAGGCGATGGGTTCGATCATTTCAAGCCGTTCTTTGCTCAGGAGATCTTGGTCTACGAATAGAGCGATTCGCGCCGGAAACTTTTCCTCCAGCTGCATATCGGACAACTCCACGTCCAGCAGTTCCGCCGCTGCATTGATGACCGTATTGATATCACCGCCGGAAAGCTGGGACAAGACCTTCACCTTGATGGTGATCCGATAGAAGGTATCATTGGCCCCATACCTCTGAACACCAAAGTTGGCTCCATATCGGTCCAGAACGGTGCCGCAGGCATAGTCTAGGTTGTCCCACAACTTGATGAGGTCGGACTGCTGATGTACCAGTCCCAGCCCCCATGCGTAGATGGAGAACAGCTTCCCGATGTTCGTCTCTACAGGATTGCTCAGCCGCCGGTTGTCGTGGTCCATGTGAGTGTAGGCACTGGTGAGTGCATACAGCATTTCGTTCAGATAGTCTCTCACGACACGCTCACCATACTTTCCTCTGTGACAGCCTTCTGACGTGCGGCAATCTTGATGTTGTCCCAGCCGAAACGCTCACCGTCGGGGCTGATTTGCAGGTTGAAGTCGATAACCCCCGGCACCTTCAGGACCTCAGTAGGCAAAGCCACGCGAATGACATCCTGCCCGATGTTCAAGCCACCGCGAGTGCTACCGCCGATGAACGCCACAAGGTTCCGTTTTATTTGTTCAATACCGTCTAGTGGGAAATGGCGGTCAGTCACAAGGTCAGTTACCCGCACCCAGATTTTCACCGGCGTTGGTCTGCTGAAGCTGATGTTGAAGGTCTGCCCGGAAGCACCTAGGACGGCAACAGTCGTGTTTCCGAAAGTCTGAATGCCCGCCGCCTTCCGCCGGAAGATGGCCTTTGCGATGTCCTCATCCAGCCCACCATAGGCCACTATCTCGAAGGAGCGAGGCGGCAGACCGCTTTCATTCTCAAAGTCGGTGTCATTCTCCTCCCCGGTCACGGCGATGACAGCCTCAGCACTTTCGTAGACCTCGGCAATGATGGCGTCAAGATTCACACCACCAGCGAAGTCCACCGATTGGTAGTACCGTTCCCGGAACTCAGCATCTGTTTCTGTGTTTCTTCCACCTTCAAACTGCTTTACGTTTGTAACAGTATGGACGCCAGATTTCGGGTTCGTGATGTTCGTTATCGTGTTTTCCGCTGTGTTCCCCTCTGGGCCGGGAATAATCGCAGAGGCGGGAAGCGTTACGCTGCCGTCTGTAATCACTCCTGCCGACAGCGTGATATACTGTGTGCCTGCTATGGTCTCAGCCAAAAAGCCCTCTGGAACCTCTATGCCATCCTCGCCGGAAAACGTCAGATACCCTACGGCTTTCTGAGCCCCCAGTAACCGTAGTCCCAAGGCCCTGCCAAGATTATAGAGGCTGGTCCCAACCGCCGTGTCAATGAACCGACTGTTATAGACATCTTCGAGAGTGGAGAACAAAAGGTTCAGCATCCACGCATAAATGCGGAGGAAGACGCCCAGCGGAGAGCGCACCGTTAAATTGGCCTTGGAGCCGAACAGTTCACGAGCTTTATGTTCCAGGGCGTCCAACAACTCCGCATAGGTAGGCCGACGGAAACCAGCATCCGTTAATCCCCAGTCAGTCGCTTTCGCCACTACGCCTTCACCTCCAAACTGATTTGCTCACCACCCACAAGGGTTGCGGAAAGCTCAGCAGAAACACTCCGCCCATCATAAGAAACGTTCAGCTCATCTATCCTTGAGACCTTAGGCTCCTGAAAAATAGCTTCTCGAAGAATCTCTTTGATTTCCTCTATCTCAATTTCGTTTTGATTTTTACCCATGACGCGTTCATAGTCAGTGCCATGTTCTGAATCAGCAAAGAACTCATTCTTCCACGTCGCCAGAACATGGCGAACGTTCTGTACGGTCGTATCAGTCTCATATATCTTCTGGAATGAGCCGTTCTCATCGAACACAAGGTCACGGGTTTCTGGGTCAATCAACAAAGTCATGTTCTCACCCATACTGTCCCTCTCCTTATGCAGGCTGCCCAGTTGAACCGCTGGAACGAATGGGATGCGTGTGATGCGCACCGCTTATGCTACTCTTGGCGAGGATGTCTTTCGTAGCTGTGATTTCTCCGGTCACATGGACATCGGCGGTAATATTTACCGTTGTGGTCTTTATGTCGATAGACTCAACCCCGAAATCGGCTGTCGTATCGTTGTTCCTGACGGAGACCATTTCATCGGTAACAGCGACATATATTGTCCCGTCCTCTTTGGCGATGACATGGGCCTCGTCAGGTACGCCCTGAGCGGAATAATCACCAGATACGATGCCCCCGATAAACACAGCATCGCTCGTCGAGTGGTTACGTTCAGTCAGTGGCTTCGCTTCCTTGCCGCCAGTGACTGTGCTGTCCATATCGTGGTCAAGATAGACGACCAAACCGATATCGCCCACTTTAATCCACGGTCTGAAAATAAAACCGCCAGTGCGAGTGACCGCAATGGGCACTTGCAAAATCGGTGGCTGAGTTTCATATCTGCCGTTCTCCAGGTGCTTTGAGAGGGGCTGCACATTGACGGTCATCCGGCTCCTGTCAAACGCCAGAACCCTCACGATGGCTGCTACGCAAATTGATTCTCTCAGCTTCCGATCGTGTATTTCTTCGTAGGTATATGGATTAACACTGGACACCGTTCATTTTCCCCTCTCTATGTTCGACCGCCTATGTCAGCTTCATTTACCCAGCCGTACACGGTTGACGCACTTCCGCTGGTATGGACCAGATGGTACGGGTGCGCCGCACCGGTTGCAACCTGTGTTATCCTTGCCTTTCCAGGCTTGCAGTTGTAACCTGTGTTTCCCCTGCTACTGACGTAATGCCGCGTTCCTGTAAAATCTACCTCATCGCCTACCGCATATCCGCCACCGCTGCTACCACCCCCGTTACCAGATAGGGTAGGAGAACGAAACGGCTTCAACTCCATATCCGTTTTCCAATCTCCGGTCCTGCTCCCACTGTGCCTTCCTTTTGAGACAAGGAACCTTCCGTTCAAATCATTGGACTGGATCTTTACCACTTCAGCCGTCGCAACATGGTAATTCAGCAAGCAAGAACGCGAAATCGTGTCTTCATCGCGATCTTCTCCCGTTTTCTGGGAATTGGCCTTGGTCTCCAGGGGGATAGGCACCTGTTCCTCGTCGGAGCGGAGCAATCCAGTTGCAGGCGTAAGTATCAGCCCATTGTTTATACCGTCCTCAGCTTTCGTAATATAGATTTGCCCGGTAGCCCGCACAATGAACCGGCTCTTGCACTCACTCACCACAATCTCCGTCAGCACCTGTTTCAGATTCCCGCGGCAGACGCGGCCTCGTGGGTAAGTCGTGTCGCTGGACAACTCGCACTTTGCAATCTCCACGCCGAAAATATTCAGCAGGTCCCGAATCATCGCGGACGCTTTCGTATTCTCCGCATAGGTCTTGTTGATGAGCCGCCCCAGAATCTCATCAGCGCAGGGCTGCACGGTCAGTGTAGTAGTCCAGTCTACATTGTTCTGCTTATGCTTCAAACCAACCACTTTACCAACCAGGATGCAGCCCACATCACCTTCATAGCCTGCGTTTAGCACCACTGGATCGTTTTTCTTGATGCTGTTGCGGGTGTTGGCGGAGAGGTTCGTAACCTTGACCGTTGCCACCGGCGGCTCATCGCTGTCCTCAAACGGGATTTCAAACGCGAAATCCAGTCCGTCCAAATCATACTTGTTATTGCCGATAGTGAGCGTGGCCGCCCGAATCCAGAACGCCATGTTACCCCGCCTTTCTGCCATACAGGTAGAGCTTTACATCCTTCCCGAAATTCTCCCACGTCACCTCAGAGATATCATCGCTGGTGATGCAGCAGGGGATTATGACCGGGATCGGGAAACGTTCGTCCTCGACCACGTTGAACAGCGGGCGGCCATAGCGGATGATCTCACCAAACGCCAGCACATTCCCATTCACATCCAGCAAATCCGCCGTGAAGAACTTCCCGATGTCGTTATATTTCACTGTGAATGAGTAGGTCTTGTCCACCAACTTCACAGAGAACGAGTACGGAATCCGCGACACGTCAATCGCCAGGTACTCAACATCCGAGTTAAGGTCAACGAGTTGCAGAGCCATACCCGCCCCTCCTCACATTATTGCTAAGCCCGCATAGCCGCCAGTCTGCCGCGTGAGCGGCGCGGAGCTGCCGGGCTGTTTGTACGCAGCCTCATACCGCTCCGCGCTGGATGAACTCACCGTCTGCACAGCCACTACGGTGAGCCCGTAATTCGCGGTCTTTGCCAGCTGCTGGTCTCCACTCTTTCCTGCATCCTGACTGGTCATAGGCAGTTCGGCGTCCATCGGAACAAACTCGGACGCTGAAGTCTGCACCTGCTTGAGCGTAGCTGAGAAAGCCGCGCCATTTTTGTTCTTGTAGGATCGGTCAAACTTCAGGTTGGTAAAAACCAGATTTGATATCCGCGTAACGCCGGTATAGGTAATCAGCTCACGCCTTGCCCGCATCGCCTTCAGCGAGTTGATTGCACCATCGCCGCCAATGATTGTGCCAGAGATGTTGAGTGTTCCGGCGGCGTTGTTCACATGGTCGTTTATCTCCGCGCCGTCCTCAATCGGGTTTGACGTAACCGAGCTGCTGTAGCTCTCGCTTTCCTTCTCGACCACGCCAGTAGATCGGGGTTCAAACCGGACAGTTCCGCTCTTTTTTCCGGTCAGCGTGTAGGCCATACCGATACCTCCAATCAAAATGCGTACTGGTTCTTCAGAGCTGACCGCTGAAGCTCCTCTTCACGGAACTCCGCGTACAACTCTCTCATCTTGGCTTCAAATTCAGTCATGAGCTGTATCCGCAGTTCCTCCAGAGCCTCGCTGTCTGCGCTACCCTCTACAGTGATTGGGATAGTAACTACCGGGGCAAAGGTGAAACCTCCACTGTCTCCACCAGTTGTCCCACCCGTGAGGGCATTACTGTCACCGCTGCCGTCAGGCTCAGGATCACCGTCATCGTTGTTGTCCAGCTCAACATACTTATCATAGCCGGGAGGGTTGAAGTCCTCGACTAGTGGACTCACGGCATAGGTTAGGTCAGACACCGGCGGGGTCTTGATGTCCTCGATAATCGGACTGACCCTGTACACCACATCCTCGACGGCCTCACCTATTGCCGCCGCGTTCCCTGTTATGGACGCCACTGCTTCATTCCCAGGCAACTCGTAGTTCTCCACATTCGGGTAAACACCGTAGGTCATATCAGGCGGTGTCTTCGGGTTCGGCATATCCGGGTCGTCGATGCTGACCTTCGGCCCGTCCAGATCCGTTGGTATCGCGTCCTGCATATCCTTGGAAACGGACTTCATGATATTGGCAAACCCAACTCCAACGCCACGGCCAGAATCTTCACCGATGCCGGCGAAGACAGTAGACGGGCTGTGGATACCCAAGAAGCCCTTTATGCCGTCCACAATGCCGCCTGCGAAGCCCTTGACCTTATCCGCCACCCAGCTTGCCATCGACGAGATACCGCTCCACAGGCCCTCTACGATGCTCTTGCCGATATCCAGTACCATGCCTGGGATCTCGCCGAACACGCCGAGGATAGCCGCGCCAATCGCCGGGAGCTGTGCCACAAGCTGAGGTATCGTGGAGATGATACCCGCTCCCAGTTCCAAGAGCAATGTCACACCGGTCGAGACTATTGCCGGGAAATTCTCGCTTAGGGTCCCGACGATGCTGGTGATGATTGCCGGGATCTGCGCTATCAGCTCGGGCAGGGCACCTATGAGTCCGGTCGTCAGCGTGGTAAGTATCTGAATGCCCTGCTCCAGAATGGCTGGTAAGTTCTCTGTAACGAAGCCGCAGATGGATGTGATGATCTCTGGCAACATTTCAACCAGCACCGGGATAGTTTCAACTATTCCATCGGCAACCGAGGTCAGGATAGCTGCGCCCTG
>CANDKT010000079.1 GCA_947385365.1 uncultured Bacillota bacterium
CAACACAAACCAAGACACTCTTTCCCTACACGACGCTCTTCCGATCTTCCCTCCGCCATACCTTGCGCCCCGCCCGCGCACAGAATGGATAATCCCCCGCTCAGAATTTTTTCGGAATCCTTGAAAAAAGACTTGACAACCGTCGACAATGTGAGTATAATAAACTCCGTTGTCCGGACGATTAGCTCAGCTGGTAGAGCATCCGCTTGACGTGCGGGAGGTCACAGGTTCAAGTCCTGTATCGTCCACCAGAAAAACGCCTGCATTTGTTGTAAATGCAGGCGTTTCTTGTTCATTTTGCAGATAAGGAGACTGGAACGATGACGCCATCCCTTCAAACGCAATGTTACACCAAGATATAGACACAAACAAGCGGAGGCGATTGCCTCCGCTTGTTTCTTTTTTGCGCGGCAGGCCGGGCGCGAACTGTTAATATTCCGCTTTGGCCAGGTTCATATCGTCCAGAGTCAGCTCCTGTTCGTAGGGGTTAATCAACGTGTTGACCTGCTCCAGCACCGCCTCCGGGGCCAGCTCGTAGCAGTAGCGGTAGCCGCGGTAGACACCGTCGCCGCGTCCTTCCAGCGTCGCGGTTTGTATATCTTCGTTCAGGTCCAGGTTCACCGCTTGCGAGGCGAAGTAGAGCATATCGCTCACAGACAGGTCCGTACTCACGTTGTCGTTGAAGATCTCCACGAAACCGTTGATCTTCGTCAAACTGTTCCACGACAGCACCTTCTTAGCCAAAGCGATCAGCAATTTCTGCTGCGTCTCGGTACGGCCGGTGTCCGAGTAACCAGTGACTTTCCCGTCCTTGTCCTTGTTGTTCTTCCGGAAACGCGCCACTTCCATCGCTTGCTGACCGTTCAGGTGCGTCTGACCTTCCTTGTAGTGGATGTGCAGGTTTTGTTCCGGATCGTCGTAGTTCATATTGCAGGGGACGTAGAAGTCGATGCCGTTCAGGTAGTCCACCAGGGTAATGAAGCCTTTGATATTGACCTTGATGTAGTAGTCGATGGGAACGCCCAGCATATTGGACACTTCCCGGACCCGCTCTTCCAACCCGCCTTTGCCGTAGGCCAAGTGCGGACTGCCGCTTTTCCGTGCGACCAGCGTGTCCCGGGGAACGGAGGCCACGCCCACAGTTTGTTCCACCGTGTCGTAGCACAGCACCATCATGACGTCAGGCCGGAAACCTTCCAGATCCGTCGCGGCCAGGAAGATATTGTACACGCCGGGTCTTCGGGTCCGTTGCGCGGAACCGCCCGGAGTACGGTCACCAGGGGTTTCTGCTGTTCCGCCAGGCTCCGCGAGATGATTTTGATCCGGCGGCGGCAGGTTGCTCTGCTCGGGGGGCTTGAGCAGGAAGTGTACGCCTAAGTAAACCGCCACCACCAGCGCGGAAATAACCACCAGAAATTTATAAAATCCTCCCAGCAGGCGCTTGCCCGGCGAATGTTTCTTTGCTGGAGCGGCCCGCCGCGTTTTGGATGGCGCGACGCGACGTCCGCCCTGTGCCCTCCGGGGGCTGTTGAGATATCGTTCTTCCAAAAAAGGTCCCTCCCGGCCTGTGATTCTTCCTCAGTATACTCACTTCGACGCGTTTCGGCAAGAGGGCAGCCGGTAAGTTTATAAAAAATTAAGATTTCACGTCAGGCGCGGAACGCGCCTTATTTTGAGTTGTAACGGGCGGATCTCCTCGGCTTTCGCCGTGGGGAGTGTCAATCTCACAGCCATCAAAACATCGCTCACGGAGGCCGCGTCCGTGAGCGATGAAATGAGCGATGCGCGGAAGGAGAACCCACCGGGACGTTGGGCCTACAAACGGCCGGAGGGGTTCGCTTTCCCGGAAAGGGAACTTGATTCCTAAGCGGTCGCGGGACGGAACGTCCCCTGGCTAGTTCAGGAAATCCTTGAGTTTTTTGCTCCGGCTGGGGTGGCGGAGTTTCCGGAGAGCTTTCGCCTCGATCTGACGGATACGTTCACGGGTCACGCTGAACTCCCGGCCCACTTCCTCCAAAGTCCGCGTGCGGCCGTCCTCGATGCCGAAGCGGAGTTTGAGGACCTTCTCTTCCCGCGGCGTGAGGGTGGAGAGTACCTCCACCAGCTGCTCCTTGAGCAGCGTGAACGATGCGGCTTCCGCCGGTTCGGAGGCGTCCTCGTCGGGGATGAAGTCGCCTAAATGACTGTCTTCCTCTTCGCCGATGGGGGTCTCCAAACTGACCGGTTCCTGCGAGATTTTGAGGATTTCCCGCACCCGTTCCACTGGCATATCCATTTCTGCGGCGGTTTCTTCCGGGGTCGGGTCGTGGCCCAGCTCCTGGAGCAGCTGGCGGTTGACGCGCATGACTTTATTGATCGTCTCCACCATATGGACCGGGATACGGATCGTGCGGGCCTGATCGGCGATGGCCCGGGTGATGGCCTGCCGGATCCACCAGGTGGCGTAAGTGGAGAACTTGTATCCCTTGGTGTAGTCGAACTTCTCCACCGCCTTGATTAAGCCCAAGTTGCCCTCCTGAATCAGGTCCAGGAACTGCATCCCGCGGCCCACGTAGCGTTTGGCGATGGACACCACCAGACGGAGGTTGGCTTCCGCCAAGCGTTTTTTCGCCCGTTCGCCCCGTTTGGCAGCCTTTTCCAGTTCGCTGGCCAACTCCGGTGGGATCTCCTCTCCGGCGGCCCGCAGCTCTTCCAACTGTTCCGCAGCGGCGGTCCCGGCCACCATATCCTGAGCCAGTTCGATTTCCTCCTCGGAGGTGAGCAGATTCACGATCCCGATCTCCTTCAGGTACAGCCGCACCGGGTCGTCGGTGCCGAAGTCGTCCACCAACTGGTTCGGGTCCACGATCTCCTCTTCCGGGATCTCTTCCATGCTCTCCAGTGTCGGCTCCACGTCCTCAGGCAGATCCAGCAGGTAGTCCTCGCCCACGGTCTCGATGCCCAGGTTCTCCAGCGTGTCGTAGATTTTATCCATCTGCTCCGCGCTCAGGTCCATATCCTCCAGCACGTCCAGCAGCTCGGAGGAGGAGAGGTTGCCCTTTTTCTTGCCCCGCTCGATCAGCTCAGCCAGCTTCTCCGCGCCCGGCAGCCCCCCGACGACCTTCATAATCTCCACTTTCCCGGTCTCCATACGGGCTTGGATATCGGTCTGCTTGTCCATTTTCAACTTCTGGGCGGCTGTGATGGTGTGTTCTGTCTTTTTGGTAGTCATGGCTTCTCCTCCACATATGCTTTCTTTTGCCGGTATCTCTTCTGGGCGGCCAGGAGCGCCTCGTCCTGTTCCATAGCCTCCCGTTTGGTCCGCTCCACGCGGATGGTGGATATGTAATTGGGGATGGATTGCCCGGCGTTGGCGACCCGTTCCGGCTGGGCGGCGACGCGGGCCAGGTGATCCATTTCCGGTGCGGACAGGGCCTCGGCCAGTACGGGCAGGTGCGTGGAAAGCCCTTCCGCGGCCCGACGCCGGAGCAGATCGAAGATCCGCCCCAGCAGCGGCGACGTAAACTCTTCTCCGCGCAGGTCCCCCATAGATGCGGACAGGCTGGGGTCCAGCAGCAGCAAGCGGACCAGACCTTCCTCCGCGCGGGCGGAGCGGATGTTCTCGTAACGCAGCTCCCGGCTCTGGGGCTGGAGCTGACTGGCTGGAGCCAGATCCCGGCGGGTCTGCTGCCGTTCCGCTTTCCGGACGCGGCCCTGGTAGGCGTGGCGGACCTCCTGCTGCATGGACTCCGCGGAGATCCCCGCCATTTCCGCGGCGTGGCCGCCGTAGATTTCCCGCTCCGCGGGGCTGGGCAGGGCCGCTAACAGCTGGGCGGCTTCCTGAAGGAACGCCACCCGTTGGCTGTCGTCCGTCAGGTCGAACTTCCTCCGCAGCTGCGCCAAGCGGTAATCCACCTGATTTTCGCTGCCGTCCAGCAGCTTCTGGAACGCATCCCGGCCGTAGGCTTTGAGGAACTCGTCCGGGTCTTTGGCCCCCTGGACTTGAAGCACCTTCACCTTCAGCCCCGCCTTTTCCAGCAGCGGGATGGCTCGTTGTGCGGCGGCTACGCCCGCGCCGTCGCCGTCGTAGGAGATGACCGCCTCCTTGAAGTACCGGGCCAGCAGCTGCGCGTGTTCGGCGGTCAGCGCGGTGCCCAGAGAGGCCACCGCGCTGTCAAAGCCCGCCTGATGCAAGGCAATCGTGTCCATATAGCCCTCCGTGAGGATGACCCGGCCCGCCTGGGAACGTTTGGCGAGGTTCAGGGCGAACACGTTGCGGCTTTTGTTGTAGACGGGGGTGTCCGGGGAATTGAGGTACTTCGGCGTACTGTCGTCCATCACCCGGCCCCCGAACCCGATGACATTGCCGCGCACGTCGATGATGGGGAACATGACCCGGTTCCGGAAGCGGTCGTAGATGCGGCCGTTTTTATTGTCCACCGCCAGGCCGCCGTCCAGAAGGTCCTGTTTGCTCCAACCCTGCTCCGTCATGGCGCGGATCAGCGCGCTCCAGTCGTTCGGAGCGAAGCCCAGACCGAACCGGGTCAGGATCGCGCGGCTCAAGCCGCGCTTCTGAAGGTACGCCAACCCCTGTTCCCCCTCCGGGCCGTGGAGCCAGCGGTGGAACGTCCGCGCTGCCTGCTTGTTCAGCTCCAGCAGCCGTTCCCGACGTTCCCGCACCTTTTGGGACACGCCGCGTTCCTCCGGGACCTCCATCCCGACCCGCTTGGCCAGCACCGCCACCGCGTCCTGGAACGATAAGTTCTCCAGCTCCATGACGAAGTTGATTGCTCCGCCGCCCTTCCCGCAGCCGAAGCACTTGTACAACTGCCGGTCCGGCACGACGTGGAAAGACGGCGTCTTTTCGCTGTGGAACGGGCAGCAGCCCCACCAACTGTTCCCCTTTTTGGTCAGCCGCACCGATTCCGACACCAGGTCCAGGATATCGACGCGGTCGATCAGCTCATCAATGAACCGCTCTGGAATAGGCAAAGGTGTGTTCCTCCTATTTGTATCCGCTTTTGCGGCATACTATCCATCCAGTGTTCCGCGCCTGACGGCGCGCCGTTTTTCAAAGCACCGTCCAGCCTCTGGGCACGAAAAGCGTTTGGAACCGTTCCGTGGCGAAGGGGTCCGTCATACCGGCGATGTAGTCGCAGACGGCGCGTTCCACGCCCTCACGGGCGCGGATGGTCTGGAAACTCTCCGGCAACAAATCCGGGTCTTTGCAGTACGCCTCGAACAGCATGAGCAGCATATCCTGTGCTTTTCCCTCCTCGCCCTTGGCCAGAGAGTTGGTGTAGACCTCCGCGAACATGAAGTCCCGCAATGTGTCCATCGCTTCCTTCACCGCGGGGGATTGGCAGATCGCGTCCTGATTCCGGCTGGCTTGAATGGCGTCCTGAATCAGGGTATTGACCCGCGCGCTGTGCGTGAATCCTAACACTTCCGACACGGCCACGGGTATGTCGATGGGGTAGAGGATACCGCCCCGAAGCGCGTCCTCGATATCGTGGTTGATGTAGGCGATGTGGTCCGCTAAGCGGACGATTTGCCCTTCCAGCGTCTCAGCCGGTTCGCCTTTGGTGTGGCAGAGGATGCCGTTGCGCACCTCCCAGGTGAGGTTCAAACCCTCGCCGTCTTTTTCCAGACGCTCCACCACCCGCACGGATTGCCGGTAATGGGCGAACCCGCCGGGCATAACGCGATTCAACGCCCGTTCCCCGGCGTGTCCGAAGGGCGTATGCCCTAAGTCGTGGCCTAAGGCCACCGCTTCCGTCAGGTCCTCGTTCAACGCCAACGCCCGGGCAATGGTTCGGGCAATCCGGCTGACCTCCAACGTGTGCGTCATACGCGTGCGGTAGTGGTCGCCCTCCGGACGGAGGAAGACCTGCGTCTTATGTTTCAGCCGACGGAACGCTTTGGAGTACACGATTCGGTCTATGTCTCGCTGGAACGCGGTACGCACTGGACATTCCTCTTCCGCCCGCGCCCGGCCCTTGGAGTTTTGAGCCAGACAAGCCCGCGGCGATAACATCGCCGTTTCCCGCGCCTGCGTCTCCTCCCGCAGCGTCATAACCGGCCCCCCTCTTCCTAATCGGCCCTACTTGCCGTCACGCCTGTCTCACAAATTGCTTTTCCACGTGTTCGCCGCTGCTTTTCTCCATTTGACAAACAAAGAAAGCGGTTTTTGGGATTCTCCCCCCTTCGGGGGGAGAATCCAGCTTTTATGAGACGGGTGTGATTTCGCCGTATATTGCTGTATACGAAGCCGACGCCTGATTTCCTCTTTCTTTCCGAAAAAATTTCTCCAGATACACGCGCACACCGCCGGAATAGAACGGACGTCTCATAAAACCGCATTCTCCCCCCGAAGGGGGAGAATGGAAAAGGACCGATCAGCGTTCCATCTTCCAGAAGAACGCGCTGTAAGGCGGGAGCTGGCTCCCGCCGCCGAAGTCGTGCTTCTCGCCGGAGATGAGGTCCCAGGCCAGGCCGCAGCCCGCGTCGAAATGGGCGTCATATTGGGACCCGTCCGCGTTGATGGCGACCAGGACCCGTTCGCTGTCGCAGCGGCGTTCGAAGATGATCTGCTTATTGGTGAGCAGGACGTTGCGGTAACTGCCCTGACACAAAGCCGGACTGGCTTTTTTGGCGGCGGCCAGCCGCGCGATCCAAGCGGTCAGTTCATTCTGCTCGGGGCGTTCCAGGGCGGGCCGCAACGCGGCGTCACTGCCGCGGCCTTTCGCCCCCTGAATGCCCCACTCGCTGCCGTAGTAGATGGCAGGCACGCCCGGCATTCCGAACATCATGGCGTAGGCGACAGGCAGATGCGCCGGGTTGGTCAGCTGAGAGGCGATGCGGGTGACGTCGTGGTTGTCCAGGAAGGACAGCAGATGCGCGCCTTTGTACAAGGTCCACGGCTCCGGGCCGAACTGCCGGGCCAGAGAGTGGCCGATCTCAAACATATTCATGGAGTTGAACGCGGACCAGAGCCCCTTGTAGCACTCGTAATTGGTGACGGAGTGGCACAGATCCGGAGCCATCCAGCGTTTGTAATCCCCGTGGAGCGTCTCGCCCAGCAGAACGAAGTCCTCTTTCAGGTCGTTCGTAAAGGCGCGCAGCTGGCGCAGGTACTCCGGCGGCAGGCAGTAGGCTACGTCCAGCCGCAGCCCGTCGATGCCGAACTGCTCCACCCAAGCGCGGATCGCTTGGAATTGATGGTCCACCACCGCCGGGTTCCACAGGTTGAGCTTGACCAACTCGTTGTGGCCCTCCCAGCACTCATACCAGAACCCGTCGTTGCGGTCCGTGTTGCCGTTGAAGTCGATGTGGAACCAGTCCTTGTAAGGGCTGTCCCATTTTTTCTCCTGCACGTCCCGGAACGCCCAGAACCCCCGGCCCACGTGATTGAACACCCCGTCGAACATCACCCGCAGACCGGCGTCGTGGAACGCGCGGCACACCTGAGCCAGATCCTCATTGCTGCCCAGGCGGGGGTCCGCCTTGAAGTAATCCCGCGTGTCGTAACCGTGCCGGTCGCTGTCGAAGACCGGGTTGAGCAGTACCGTGTCCGCGCCGGTGGCTTTGATGTGTTCCACCCAGTCCAGCAGGCGCAGGATTCGTGGCGTGCAGACGCCATCGTTATCCGCCGGTGCGCCGCACAAACCCAGAGGGTAAATTTGATATAACACAGCGTGATCGAACCACATAAGAACAAAACTCCTTTACTTCCGCCGGACGGGCCGCAGGCGGAGCGTTTCGCCGGAACAGCGTATGTCAGAATGGCGCGGCCTTGCTCTCTAGTATAACACAAATCGACGCGCAGTTCAATCTTCACCTTGGAAAGAAAATCGTGACCCTTCCGGAGATGGGAAATTTGCGCACGCCTCTTATAAAAGCTGTATTCTCCCTCCCGAAGGGGGAAGAATACAAAAAATCTTCCTTCTTTGCTGTCAAAGGGAGAAAAACAGCGGTTGACTTCACCGGATAAATGTGCTAAAGTAGTTGGCAATCGCGGAAACGGGGGGAGCTTCTATGAAAAAGAATATCGTGATCGTAGGTCTTGGCCTGATCGGCGGTTCCATAGCCCGGGCTTTGCAGGGGTTCGAGGACTTTGAACGGATCGGCGTGGACGTCAGCCAGCCCACGATGCGCTACGCAATCGAAAACGGCGTCGTGGACCGGATCGAAGAAGACCCAATCCAAGCCCTGGCGCAAGGCGACCTCGTGTTCCTGTGTCTGCACCCCCGCGGGATTGTGGACTTCCTGGCGGAACACCGGACGCACTTCAAACCGGGGGCTATGGTCACGGACGTCTGCGGCGTGAAAGGCGCGATTCTAAAAGGCGCGGCGGTCCTGCCGGACACCGTGTCCTTCGTCGGCGGACACCCAATGGCCGGAACGGAGTTCTCCGGGATCGAACATTCCCTGGCGAATATGTTCCAAGGCGCGCACTACATCCTCACGCCCAACGGGCAGTCCTCCCCGGAACACATCGCGCTTATGGAACGACTGGCCCGCCATGTGGGCTGCGCCGACGTCATCAAAACGACCCCGGAACAACACGACGCCATCATCGCCTACACGAGCCAAATGATGCACATCATCGCGGTCTCCGTCTGCGACGACGAGAACCTGTTCCAGTACCAAGGCTTCGAAGGCGACTCCTTCCGGAGCTGCACCCGCGTGGCGGCCCTGGACGTGCCGCTGTGGACGCAGCTGTTTTCCATGAACTCCGACGCGCTGTGCGCGGCTCTGGAACACCTGGAGACCCACCTGAGACAGTACCGTCAGGCGATCCTCTCCGGCGACACGCGGGCGTTGTCGGAAAAGCTGTCCTTCTCCGCGGCGAGGAAACGTCAGATGAACCGCCTGGAACAGCAGAGCGGCGCGGTGGGCCGGGACCGTACCCAACCGCGTCCCGTGCGGAACGCGGAACGCACGTAAAAATTTTAACGAAATTTTACCCCGAAAGTTTACAAACGGTATAAAAAGTGGTACACTGTATGCCGTATGGCGTGTTCAGTCCGCGCTCTCCCGCCGGAAACGGCACAGATCCGTTTTGTATAGCCCTTTGCTTATACAGGCCATAATCGTTTTCATGATTGGCTCAAAAGGGGACGGGCCTGTAAAATAGAGCAGAGACTCAGCCTAAGGGTCCGGCGCCTCCGGCCCGAAGTAAATTTTGGAAGAAAGTAGGGAACCTCTCATGGCAAGAAAATTCAAGACTATGGACGGCAACAACGCGGCAGCCTATGTCAGCTACGCCTTCACCGAAGTCGCTGGCATCTACCCCATCACGCCGTCCAGCCCGATGGCCGACTATGTGGATCAGTGGGCCGCTCAGGGTCAGAAGAACATCTTCGGCACTACGGTGAAGGTCATCGAAATGCAGTCCGAAGCAGGCGCCGCCGGTACCGTCCACGGCTCGCTGAACGCCGGCGCTCTCACCACAACGTACACCGCTTCCCAGGGCCTGCTGCTCATGATCCCCAATATGTATAAGATCGCCGGTGAATTGCTGCCCGGCGTGTTCCACGTCTCCGCCCGTACCGTCGCCGCTCAGTCCCTCAACATCTTCGGCGACCACTCCGACGTCATGGCCTGCCGCCAGACCGGCTTCGCGATGCTCGCCGAGGGCAACGTGCAGGAAGTCATGGATCTGGCTCCCGTCGCCCACTTGGCCGCCATCAAAGGCCGCGTCCCCTTCATCAACTTCTTCGACGGCTTCCGTACCTCCCACGAGATCCAGAAAATCGCCATCTGGGACTACAAAGACCTGGCCGAAATGGTCGATATGGACGCCGTGGCCGCCTTCCGCGCCCGCGCCCTGAACCCCGAGCACCCCACCATGCGCGGCTCCCACGAGAACGGCGATATCTTCTTCCAGCACCGCGAAGCCTGCAACCCCTACTACGACGCCCTCCCCGAGATCGTCGAAGAGTATATGGGCAAGATCAACGCTAAATTGGGCACCGATTACCAGCTCTTTAACTACTACGGCGCGCCGGACGCCGACCGCGTCATCATCGCGATGGGTTCCATCTGCGACGTCGCCGAGGAAGTCATCGACTACATGAACGCCCACGGCGAAAAAGTCGGCTTGATTAAAGTCCGCCTGTACCGCCCCTTCCGCGCCGATAAGCTGATCGCCGCTCTCCCCGCTACCGCTAAGAAAATCGCCGTCCTGGACCGCACCAAAGAACCCGGCGCGTTGGGCGATCCCCTCTACATGGACGTCGTCACCGCCCTGGCTGGCGCTGGCATCACCGACAAGACCGTCGTGGCTGGCCGCTACGGTCTGGGCAGCAAGGACACCCCGCCCCGCAGCGTCTTCGCCGTCTACGAGAACCTCGCCCTGGACGCGCCCAAGAACCACTTCACCATCGGCATCGTCGACGACGTCACCAACAGCTCCCTGGAAGAGCCTACCTCCCACAACACCGCCGCGGAAGGCACCATCGAGTGCAAATTCTGGGGCCTGGGCGGCGACGGCACCGTCGGCGCAAACAAGAACTCCATCAAGATCATCGGCGACCATACCGATAAGTATGTGCAAGCCTACTTCCAGTACGACTCCAAAAAGACCGGCGGCGTGACCATCAGCCACCTGCGCTTCGGCGATAAGCCCATCCGCAGCCCCTACTATATCAATAAAGCCGACTTCGTCGCCTGCCACGTCCCCTCCTATATCATCAAAGGCTTCCCGATGGTCCGCGACGTCAAGGACGGCGGCACCTTCCTCATCAACTGCCAGTGGAGCGACGAGGAATTGGACAAGCATATGCCCGCCGTCGCCAAACGCTACATCGCGGAGCATAACATCCAAGTCTACACCATCAACGCCATCGACCTGGCCCGCGAGATCGGTATGGGGAAGCGTACCAACACCATCCTTCAGTCCGCCTTCTTCGCCCTGGCCAAGGTCATGCCCGAAACGGAAGCCATCCAGTATATGAAGGACGCCGCCACCCACTCCTACCTGAAAAAAGGTCAGGATATCGTCGACATGAACCATAAGGCAATCGACGCCGGCGCCACCGCCTTCAAGAAGTTCGAGGTCCCCGCCAGCTGGGCCACCGCCGAGGACGCGCCGAAGTCCAGCACCCTGTCCGGCCCCGCGAAGCTGGTCAGCCTGGTCGAGAACATCCTGGAACCCGTCGACCGTATGGACGGCGACAGCCTGCCTGTTTCCGCCTTCGTCCCCCACGTGGACGGCACCTTCGAACTGGGCGCGGCCGCTTACGAGAAACGCGGCGTCGCCGTCTCCGTCCCCACCTGGGACTCCTCCAAGTGTATCCAGTGCAACCAGTGTTCCTACGTCTGCCCCCACGCCACCATCCGCCCCTTCGCTCTGACCGAGGAAGAAGCCGCCGCCGCGCCCGCTTCCGCTAAGATCGTCGACGTCAAGGCCGGAAAGGGTAAGGGCGTCTACAAGTTCTCCATCGCCATCAGCCCCCTGGACTGCATGGGCTGCTCCGTCTGCGCCAATATCTGCCCCACCAACGCGCTGGCTATGGTCGGTCAGGAAGGCGAACTGCCGCAACAGGACGCGTTCAACTACATGGTCGCCAACGTCTCCGTCAAAGAGGACGTCTCCGACCTGTCCGTCAAAGGCTCCCAGTTCAAGAAACCCCTGCTTGAGTTCTCCGGCTCCTGCGCGGGCTGCGCCGAGACCGCTTACGCCCGCCTGATTACCCAGCTGTTCGGCGACCGGATGTATATCTCCAACGCCACCGGCTGTTCCTCCATCTGGGGCGGCCCCGCCGCGACTTCCCCCTACGCCACCACCGCCGAGGGCAAAGGTCCCGCTTGGGCCAACTCCCTGTTCGAGGACAACGCCGAACACGGTTTGGGTATGTACCTGGGCCAGAAGGCCATCCGTAACCGCCTGAAAGCGAAAACCGAAGCTCTGATCGCCGTGGAATGGGCCCGTCCCGAACTGAAAGCCGCCGCGCAAAAGTGGCTGGACACGATGGAAGACGGTCAGGCCAACGCCGAGGCGTCCAAAGCCTACGTGGCCGCCCTCCAGGCCAGCATCTGCACCGTGGATGAGCTGATCGCTATGGGCGGCGACTTCGCCAAGCACGGCGAAGAGCTGAAAGCCGCCGGGAAGCAGTTCTGCGACTGCGACGCCTGCAAACTGGTCGCGGAGATTCTCGCCGAGCGCGAGTACCTGGCCAAAAAGTCCGTCTGGATCTTCGGCGGCGACGGCTGGGCCTACGACATCGGCTTCGGCGGCGTGGACCACGTGCTGGCCTCCGGCGAGGACGT
>CANDKT010000080.1 GCA_947385365.1 uncultured Bacillota bacterium
TGACCCACCGCGACGTGGTCCTGAACTTTTTCAAGGGCAAAAAGAGGCAGCTTCTGGGACTCCGGAGCGGGATGCCGCTGACGCTTCAGGGGCGGTATCTGCTGGCCCAAGGGACGGAAGGTTCCTTCTACGCCGCGAAGCTCTCCCAATCCTGCTGGGAGAGGCTGGAAGACTTAGCAAAGAAGGGTTACGTTCCGGACGGCGCGAAGGTCCGTTTTCTGGTTGCCTGGAAAGGGAAGGATGAGCCGGAGGATGCGGAAGAGACGGCGGTTTTGCTGGCTGATCTCCACTTCACGCGGAGCGAGCCGGACGGAAATTGAAGCGGGGACTGAACGTTTCCGTTCGGTCCCCACTGGAGAGATCAGGTTTTTTCCTCATCTTGGAGGGCGTCGTAGTCGATCTCGCCTGTGCGAACTTTGACCACGTTTTCCACGTTGTAGACGAAGATTTTCCCGTCGCCTTCCCCGCCGGTGCGCAAGGCTTTCTGGGCGGCGGCCACGACCAGCGCGGGGCTGATTTTGGATACCACGATATCAACCTGTACTTTGGGGAAGAAGTTCATGCTCATTTCCACGCCGCGGTACTGACCGGTTTTACCCAGCTGTTCCCCACAGCCCATCACGTTGGAGACCGTCATACCGGTCACGCCCAGGGCGGCCATCGTGTCCCGCAGGACTGGGAAACGTTCTTCTTTGCAGATGATGGACACGCGCGTCAGCCGATCATTTCCGGTGCAGGTAGCCAGGTGAGGGGTCAGCTGCAAGGGTTCCAGTCCGGACAGGTCCACGGTTTTGGAAGCGGTCTCGCCGCCGATGGTATCGGGGTAAGAGGGGAGGAAATCGGCGTAGGCGGAGGTCAAGCCGTGTTCTGTGATATCCAAGCCCATGATCTCCTCTTCGGCGGAGGCGCGCAGGCCCACGGTAGCTTTGATGAGGTAGAACACCGCGGTCATGACCACGGTGGTGTAGAGCGCGACGGCGGCAAAGCCTAACAGCTGGACGCCCAGGTGGGCGAAGCCGCCGCCGTAGAGCAGGCCGCTTTGGGTGTTGAAGAGTCCTTCCGCGATGGTGCCCCAGATGCCGTTGGCGCAGTGGACGCCTACCGCGCCGACCGGGTCGTCGATATGGAGTTTGAAGTCCAGAAATTCCACGACCACGTCGACCAGAACGCCTGCTGTGAGGCCGATGACCAGCGCGCCGAGCGCGTCCACGGTAGCGCAGGGCGCGGTGATGGCGACCAGTCCGGCAAGGGAGGCGTTGAGGCACATAGAGACGTCGGGTTTCCCGTTTTTGAGCCAGGTAAAGATCATGCAGCTGACGGTAGCGGCGGCGGGAGCGATGGTGGTATTGCCCAAGATCCAAGCCATTTGGGCGGGGTCAGCGGCGGCGGCGCCGTTGAAGCCGTACCAGCAGAACCAGAGGATGAAGCAGCCCAACGCGCCCATAGTGAGCGAGTGGCCAGGGATCGCGTGGACTTGAACGGAGCCGTCCGCATTTTGGGTATACTTTCCGATGCGGGGGCCGAGGACGACGGCGCCGATCAGAGCGGCGATGCCGCCTACCATATGGATCACGGTGGAGCCGGCGAAGTCCACGAAGCCGAGTTTGGCTAACCAGCCCTGGTTATTCCAGACCCAGCCGGCCTCAATGGGGTAGACGACGGCGCTGATGACGGCGGAGTAGATGCAGTAGGAGAGGAATTTGGTCCGTTCGGCCATAGCCCCGGAAACGATGGTAGCGGCGGTAGCGCAGAAGACCAGCTGGAAGAAGAAATTGGACCAGTTGAAGGCGTAGAAATCGGAGAAGAGCTGATATTCGGGCATTCCGATCAGGCCGAAGAAGTAATGTTCACTGTTCATGATGCCGTAGCCCAGAAGCATGAAGACAACGGTGCCGATGCAAAAATCCATCAAGTTTTTCATGATGATGTTGCCTGCGTTTTTGGCTCTGGTGAAGCCGGTCTCGACCATAGCGAAGCCGCACTGCATGAAGAAGACCAGCACTGCGCCGACGAGATACCATACTGACATGTCCATACAAATTTCTCCTTTCTTGACCACACGCAGCGGATATCCTGAAAAGATTCCGTTTTCCGCCCGTTTCCGGGTAAAAAGATTCGGAGATCCGCAAAGGAAAGCAAGGACAAAGACGTCAGCGGCGATGCTGCCTGAAGACGTCTTTGCCCTTGCTTGGCGCTAATCTTAGCACGATGCGTTTCGCACGTCAACCATCAAATTCCATAAGATATCCCAAGACCTATGAATTTATTTCGTGACGGTCCTGCAAAAATCAGCTGTTTGGATAAGCTGTCGTGCTGGTCTGCGGAACGAGTTGAACAAACTGCACACGGATAAGATAGGAGTGGGACGCGGACACGTTTTTATTTTCCGAAGTATCCCTCGATCTGTTTCATCCGTTCGGACTGTTTCACCTGGAAGGGGCAGCGGCTGTCGCAGTGTCCGCAGCGCACGCAATCTGAGGCGTGTTTTTCCAATTTTGCGTAGTGGTCTGCCGCCATCGCGTCCCCGGCCATAGCAAGGTCGTAATACTTATTGACCAGTCCCACGTTCACACCGGCGGGGCAGGGCTGACAGTGGTTGCAGTACACACAGTTCCCCTTTGCGTCCTGCGGGGTGAACGTACCGATCACGCTGTAGTCCCGCTCCTCAGGGGAGGCGTCCAGGAATCCGAGCAGTTCCCGCACATCCTCCGCGTTGCGGATACCGGGCAGGACAGTCAGGACGCCAGGTTTGTCCAAAGCGTATTGGATACACTGGTACATGGAGAGGGTTTTTTTGAAGGGGGAAGTTTTCGCGTCCAGGAGCTGTCCGCCGGAGAAGGGTTTCATGACGGAGATCCCGACGCCTTCCGCCTCGCACCGGCGGTAGAGGTCTCTGCGTTCTTTTGCGTTTCCGTTGGCGTATTCGCCGTGGTGGTAATCGTAGCCGGGGTTGATGGAGAACATCAGCTGTTCTACGATCCCGGCGTCCAGCACGAGATTCGCCAACTCCGGCGTATGCGTAGACAGACCGATATGCTTGACCACTCCCTGTTTTTTCATATCCAGGAGATACGCCAGCACGCCGTTTTTCTGGTAACTGTTCCAATCTCCCGCGGTGTCCAGGCAGTGGATGAAGCCGTAATCCACATAGTCTGTTTTCAGGCTGCGGAGCATCCAATCAAGCTGACGTTTGACCTTTTCCAGGTCCGTAGTCCAGCCGTACTCTCCCGTCTCGTAGTTCGCGCCGAAGTGGACCTGATAGAGCAGCTCTTTTCTCAGCCTGGCGAACGCCGTGCCGTAGTATTCGAAGGCTTTTGCTCCGGCGGCGGCCAGATCCGCGTAGTTGATTCCGTTTTCGTGGGCCAGCAGCAGAGCTTCCACCGCGTCCTTTTCGGAAGCCTCCGCAATGCAGCTGGTACCCAACCCAATCACGCTGATGAAATCTCCTGTCATTCTGTTCCGGCGATATTCCATAAAAAATACCTCTCATAACATTTTTGTTGCCATATGTAGTCCTGGCCTGACCGATTATAACACCTGGACCTAACTTTAAGTCAAGTACCGAACGCGGATGCGTCACACTCGTCTCATAAAAGCTGTATTCTCCCCCGAAGGGGGAGAATACAAAAAAATCCATTTTCTTTGTTGTTAAATGGGAAAAAAATCAGCGGCTAACACGTGGAAAAGTGATTTGTGAGACAGGCGTGAAATCTTCTCCGATCTTCCCTTGCAATCCGTTCTCATTCACGATAAAATAAAGGTATCCCATTGCGTTCACGCAGAGTTAAGGAGGAATCCACAATGAAGAGCAGAACACGTTGGCTATATTTGGTTCTGGCCCTATGTATCTGTCTGTGGCAGCTTCCGATTGGGACGCTGGCCGCGGAAAATTCGGTAATTATCCGCACGCCGGAGGATCTGGAGGAATTTGTAAAACGGGTCGATTTCGGTGAGGAGACCGATCTGAACGCTGTACTGGCGGCGGATTTGGATTTGTCGGGCCGGGATTGGCTTCCGATCTCCCTGGAATCCCACGGCGAACCCTACACCGGCACCTTCGACGGCGGCGGGCACACCATCTCCAATCTGCAAAGTGATTGGTATGGTTTCATGGGTCGTTTAGGGGAGGGCGGGGTGATCCGGGACCTGACCTTAGCCGACGTCTCCATCTCGAAAGGAAACTTTGGTTTTGTGGAGCTGTGTCAGGGGCGTATTTCCAATTGCGTCATCTCCGGTGTTATGACGCCTTCCAGCGGGCAGTCGCGCATTGGCGGCATCGCGGCGGAACTGGAATCTGGCGTTATTGAAAACTGCGTCTCGTATTTGGACATCACCTTCGACCATAGGTCGTCGTCCGCTGCTTTCTACGTGGGTGGCGTTCTGGGAGATCTCGAATCCCTGCCCGGCAAGACGATGGCGGTTTTGGATCGCTGTGCTTTCCACGGGAACCTCTCGGTCAGCGGACGGGTCCCTGGCTGTTGGGGATTCATCGGCGGCGTGGCGGGAAGTCTAGGCTTCTACGGGGTCATGGCCAACTGCGTCAACACCGGCACGCTCTCCGTGGACCTCTTCGCCGAGGAAGACACCCGCGCCCGTATTGGCGGCGTGGTCGGTCAAAATTTCCACTCTATCGGCGTGAACTGCGCCAATTCCGGTGATATCTCGGTTAAAGTGACCTCAAACATCGAAACCGCTTGCAGCGGTATCGGTATGGGCGTCGTCAACGCGTACTCTTCCGGTCAGATCTCCAACCGCTCCGCTGCCGGGGCTCAAATTTCCCCCTACGCCAACCAGCAGAACTACATTCTTCTGGATTCCGGCGACTTGGGCCAGGGCGTCAGCTTCTCCCAAGCGGAACTGACCGACGGTACGTTACAGAACAAATTGAACGCCTTTCTCCGGGAAAACCCTGCCGACAAGTACCTCAAACCGCTCCCTGACGTCGACGTGTATCTCCCTGAACTCCAATTCCTCGCCTGGCGGCAAGGCAGCGACGGTCCGGAATTGAGCGACTTCGCCAATCTTCCTGAACCGGGCCCGTTCACTTTCTCCGACGTTCGCCCCAACAATTACTTCGCCCAACCCGTGCAGTGGGCCTTGGAGCGCGGCATCACCAGCGGCACCAGTCCCGGCACCTTCTCTCCGGAAAGGACCTGCTCTGTGGCGGAGATCCTGACCTTCCTCTACCGCGCCGAGGGCAGCCCGACGGTCACGCGTCAGAATCCTTTTTCTGATGTCCGGCCTGACGATTACTATGATCTGCCCGCCCGCTGGGCCTACGCCAACGGGTTGATTTCCGGCGCCACGCTCGGCGGCGGCGCGCCCTGCACCCGAGCGATGGCTGTGACTTGGTTATGGCAGCTTGCCGGAAGTCCTGCCGCTGATTCCGCGCCGTTCTCCGACGTACCGCCTTCCGCTCCCTACGCGCAAGCGGTAGCTTGGGCCGTCAGCCGGAACGTCACGTCGGGTACTGGAAACGCTCAGTTCAGCCCTGATTTGACCTGTACACGGGGTCAGATCGTCACCTTCCTCTACCGGGCGATGGGAGGCTGAACCATCGGATTTGTGGATTTTCACAAAGGAGCCTGTCCCTACGGAGTCCCCGCACGCAAATTAGCAAAGGGGCTGTCGCAAAGACTGAGGAACGATTTCACGTTTCCGCTTCCTTTGCGAACTCGCCGGTCAGATTAAAATTGTGCTGCATTGGCCCACGGCCATTTCCCAGGTTCAGCATAGCTCCCAACGCGCCGGAGAGGTACTCTTTCGACCGCCGAATGGAGGTGGGCAAGTCGAATCCCTTAGCCAGATTGGCGGCGATAGCGCTGGAGAGCGTACAGCCCGTGCCGTGGGTGTTCGGATTATGGATATACGTTCCATAGAACCACGTCCCCGCGCCGTCCGCGCAGAGGAAATCGTTGGCATCGTTGATATTGTGTCCGCCTTTCAGCAGGACGGCGCAGCCGTAGGCGTCGCCGATCTTTTTTGCGGCGTATTCGATATCCGCTCTGGTTTGGATGGTCATGCCGGACAAGATCTCCGCTTCCGGGATGTTGGGGGTAACTACAGCGGCCAGAGGAAGCAGGCGATTTTTCAAAGTGTCCACCGCCTCCTCGGAGATCAGCCGGTCTCCGCTCGTCGCCACCATTACGGGGTCGACTACGATATTCTTTGCCTGGTAGGAGCGCAGGCGTTCCGCGATGACCTCGATCAAGCCGCAGGAGGCTACCATACCGATCTTCACCGCGTCGGGAGGGATGTCCTGGAACACCGCGTCGATCTGCGCTCCTAAAAATGCGGGAGTGAGTTCTACGATCTCCCGCACGCCGGTGGTGTTCTGAGCGACCAGTGCTGTGATGACGCTCATAGCGAAAACGCCGTTCATGGTCATCGTTTTCAAGTCGGCCTGAATCCCGGCGCCTCCGCTGGGGTCGGTCCCGGCGATTGATAAAGCTGTCCTCATTGTGTTGTCTCCTTCGCATTTTTGTAGGCTGGCAAGAGGCGGCTCGTCTGAAGCTCCTGGCGGTTAAGCCAAGAGGTACTTTTTGAGTTCATCCAACTGTGTCAGTTCTTCCAGATACACGTCTGCCAATGCGCGAATCTGATTCTGAGCTTTTTCGTGACTGTCGCGGACTGCTGCCACTGGGAAGCTGGCTTTTTTTGCTGTCCGAATGGCGTGGAGCGCGTCTTCAAATACGATGGTCTCCGATTTTTGGGTTCCCAGGAAACGGAGTGCTGTTTCAAAGATGTGCGATTCATCCTTACCGTGGCCCACCTCGTTACAGGTGAATATCTCGCTGAAGTGGGACAGCACCCCGCACCGTTCCAGCGCGGCTTCTACCAAGTATCGGTCTGTAGCGGTAGCAATGCACAGTTTCACGCCGTTTCTGAGAAGCAGTTCCAGCAGTTCCGCCGCCCCTGGTTTCAGCGGGGCTTCGGAGCGGTAATACTGTTCCAGCATAGCGTTGATTCCCACCATGATCTCGCTGACGTGCAAGGTCACGCCGTACTCGGACTGACAGTAACGGGCCGCTTGGCGCAGGCTCATAGTTTGGAACGTTTCGTTGAGGTTTTCCATTGGCTCACGCCCGATGGAGCGCAGGTAGTCCGCGCCAATGGAGTCCCAGACAGACATAGAGTCCAGCAGCGTGCCGTCCACATCAAAAATAGCGCCGCGGATTCTCATAGCAGCACCATTTTCTCGGACAGCGTCCGAAGTTCCCGGCAAGTTTCTTCAATGTTCTCGGCCGAGAAGATAGCGGACACCAGGGCCACGCCATCGACGCCGCTGCCGGACAGCTGGAGCAGATTGTTGCGATTGATACCGCCGATGGCCACGACAGGCACATCCACTGCCCCACAGATAGCCCGCAACGTCTCGGTTGACATCACATCTACGTCGGTCTTGGTACCGGTTGGAAACACCGCTCCCAGGCCCAGGTAATCCGCACCGTCCCGAACGGCCTGACGCGCTTCTTCCACCGTGTGGACGGAGACGCCTAAGATCATGGCGTTTCCCACACGGCGGCGGACCTCTGTTGCAGGCAAGTCCTCCTGTCCCACATGGATACCGTCCGCGCCGCAGGCGATGGCGACGTCCAGGTTGTCATTGACAAGGAACGGGACCTTATGTTGGCGGCACAGGGCGCAGAGATCCGCAGCTTCTTGGAGGAAGGCCGTTTGGTGCAATTTCTTTTCCCGCAGCTGCACGCAGGTCACGCCGCCTTTCAAGGCGGCTTCCACCTGTTGGTGCAGCGATTGTTTTCCCACCCAAGCCCGGTCCGTGACCGCGTAGAGCAGCATATGTTTTTTATCGCAACTCATACTTAGCTCCCATTTCCAACGCCGTCGGCGTCAAGTGGCACATCGCGTCGATGATGTAGTTCCGGTAAGAGGCGTTGCCGTCCAGTTCGGACATACGGCTGTAGGCGATTTCCCCGCACAGGCCCATAGCGCATACAGCGGCGGCAGCGGCTTCCAAGGGGCGGTCTGGGTTCGCGGTAACGAAGGCCGCCGTCAAGGCGGAGAGCTGGCAGCCGGTGCCGGTGATGGCGGACATTTCTGGCCGACCGTTGCGGATACAGAAGGTCCGCGTCCCGTCTGTCACGATGTCGATGGCCCCGGTGACGGCGACCCTCGCCCCGGCGCGGCGGGCGAAGTCCTTGGCGAAAGTTACCGCTCCATCCAGGTTTTCCTCCGTCACCCGGTCCGCCACGTCGGCGTCCACACCCTTGGTAGTGCCGCTGCCCAGGGCCAGGGTCTTGATCTCCGAGATATTGCCTCGGATCACGGTAAACCTGACCTCTTTCAGCAGTCCCAGGGCGGTCTCCGTTCGCAGTGTGGAGGCTCCCGCCCCCACCGGGTCCAGTATTACGGGATGGTTCAGTTCATTGGCCCGTTTCCCGGCGGCGAACATAGCGGGGATGGTGTTCCGGTTCAACGTACCGATGTTGATGTTCAGTCCACCGCAGAGGGCGGTGATCTCCACTGCGTCCTCCAGTTCGTCTGCCATAATGGGCGAAGCGCCGCAGGCCAGCAGCATATTGGCGCAGTCGTTGACGGTGACATAGTTGGTGATGTTGTGGATCAGGGGAGATTTCCGTCTGACATTCTCAAAAATTGCTTCAAACATAGCTTTTACTCCTTTAGTCGGGAGAAGACGTCCCTGTATAGCGGCGCTTTCCCTATATATAGCGGACAGATACACTGTCCAATTGGAAAAGGTCGGTCGAGGCTTATTGGCCTCCTCTCACGCCGGAACACGGCTTCCCATCGCTGTCATACAAGGTCCAGGGCGCTCCCCCTCAACCCGCCGCAGAGGTGCTGCGGTTGCTGGTATCACATCCTTTCCTGCAAATAAAAGCAGGGGACCCCTGAATCGGATGTCCCCTGAAAAAGCACAAGTTTTTCTGCAACTTCCTCCGGCGGCATTATCCGCATCAGGTGTAAGGGTCGAAGGTCCACCTTCCTCTCAGCCTGTCACACAAGCTCCCCTGTTCATTTGTTGTAGCAATTATAGCATTTCGTTTTCCGGTTTGCAAGTGACTGTTGAATCGTCATATTCACCAACTCCGTACAAAAATTTCCAAGAAGTATTGACGGGAACACTTGTTTGTGTTACCATGATGAGGAACTGAAGCCTGCACAGCGAGGTCTTAGCAGGAGGCAGAAATCGTTTTGTTTGGAGGTGTGGAATCAAGTGGCTGAAGAAAAATTCCTTGCCCATAAGTCGGAGGACGAACGAGAGCAGACCATTCAACAGCATCTGAATGGGACCGCAAATCTGTGCGCTGGGTTTGCGGCCGTCTTTGGGGCGGAGGATCAGGGACGGCTCGCCGGGATGGCTCATGATCTGGGAAAATATTCTGCTGCGTTCCAACGTCGGCTGCGGGGAAGCCCGGAGCGTGTGGATCACGCCACTGCCGGCGCGGCGGAATGCGGTAAAATGGGGCAGTGGTGCGCAGCTTTTGCCGTAGCGGGACACCACGGCGGCCTACCTGACGGCGGAGGGAAGGGGGATCACCCTGAAGATACGACCTTCTGCAGCCGGATGAAAAGAGCTGCTTCCGGAAAACTGGAACCTTACGATACCTGGCAGCAGGAGGTTGCACTGCCTGCGATTCCTCAACGAACGTTTTCGGGTCCTTTGGAGGAGATGTTTTTCACTCGAATGCTCTACTCCTGTCTGGTAGATGCGGATTTTCTGGATACAGAGACGTTTATGGCGGGAGATGCGCTGGAGCGGGGCGGCGGGGACCCGATGGAAGTGCTGGAAGACAAGCTCCGTTCCTACCTCTCCCGGTGGTCCTCACCCGAAACGGAGCTGGACCGGGAGCGGTGCGCCGTACTGGAACGCTGTACGGAGCAGGGAGAGCATCAGCATCCGGGGCTGTACACGCTCACCATCCCCACCGGGGGCGGCAAGACGACAGCTTCTCTGGCCTTTGCTCTGCGCCACGCCCGGACTCATGGTCTGCGCCGTATCATCTATGTGATCCCCTACACCTCTATCATTGAGCAGAATGCTCAGGTTTTTCGGGATATTCTGGGGGATAAAAACGTGCTGGAACATCATTCCGGTATCTTATACGACATTGCAGACGAGGCCAGGCCGGAGAATGCCAGGCTGGCCAGAGCTACCGAGAACTGGGATATGCCGGTAGTGGTGACTACAGCGGTACAATTTTTTGAATCGCTCTTTGCCAACCGATCTTCTCAATGCCGCAAGCTGCACAATCTGGCGCAAAGCGTCATTATTTTCGATGAGGCACAGATGTTGCCCGTACCCTATCTCCGACCCTGCGTCTTTGCCATTGCCCAGCTGGTGGAACGATATGGTATCTCTGCGGTACTCTGTACAGCCACACAGCCCGCGTTGGACGGCGTGTTCCGGGAATTTCTGCCGGACAAGCCCGCTGTAGAACTGTGTCCACCGGAGGCGGTTCATCAGGAAATTTTCCGGCGAGTCAGCTTCCGGCGGGAAGGAAAACTGTCCTGGGAGTCTGTGGCGGAACAGATGAACGGGCAAAAGCAAGCTCTTTGCATTGTCAACAGCCGAAAAAATGCGCAGAAAGTTTACGGTCTGCTGGACAAGGAGGGAGCCTTCCATCTGTCGACTCTGATGTACCCCGCCCACCGGAAAGCGGTGTTGCAAGAAATCCGGGCTCGGTTAAAGGACGGCCACCCCTGCCGGGTAGTGTCCACTTCGCTGATCGAGGCTGGGGTGGACGTAGATTTTCCGGCGGTACTTCGGGAGGAGGCGGGACTGGACTCTATTCTTCAGGCGGCGGGCCGGTGCAATCGGGAGGGAAAACGCCCTGCTGGGGAGAGTATCGTCACCATATTTCAGGGCGAGACTCTGCCGCCGTCTCTGTTTGAGATTCCCGTAGCCGCAGGGCGTTGGGCGTTGAGCTGCTGCGACCGCCCGGACAGTCTGGAGGCCATCCAGTGTTATTTCCAGGAGCTGCTGGACCTGAAAGGTCCGGAAGCGTTGGATCAGAAGGATATCCTCTCCGCAATGAAGCGGGACTACATGCCCTTCCAAAAAATTGCGGAGCGGTTTCATCTGATCGACAACGATACCAAAACCGTATACATCCCGCTGGGGGCAGGGGAGGAACTAATCGGGCGGCTCCGCTCCGGCGAGCGCAGCAGGGGACTGTTCCGGGCGTTGGGTCAGTACGGCGTATCGGTCTACCCGCCGCACTTTGAGGCTCTGACAGGCGACTTGGAGATGTTGGAGGATGGCAGCGCAATCCTGAACAACTTGGAACTGTATGATAACAGCACCGGTCTATCGCTGGCAGTAGACAGCGGAAGAGGTATCTTCCTATAAAATAGGGTAATAGCGGCAGAACCTCTGCCGCTAAAAACTGGAGGTGAACTGTATGGCTATGTTGCCACACGCGAAAGCGTTACCTGTTTTTGGAGCAATCTGCTTCTTTATACAAGGCTATTCTCTGGAATAGTCCTATTGTAGTACAATATCAAAAGAGAAAGGAGTGAGCGCCGTGCCAATTTCATTGGAAGTCTGGGGAGACTACGCCTGTTTTACGCGTCCGGAGATGAAGGCGGAACGAGTCAGCTACGATATGATGACTCCGTCCGCCGCCCGAGGGTTGTTGGAAAGTGTCTACTGGCACCCCGGCCTGCGCTGGGTCATTGATCGCATCCATGTCTGCGCCCCTATTTGCTTCACCAATCTGCGGCGCAATGAGGTGAAGTCCACCGCCAGCGCCCGGTCGGCTCGGACGGTGATGGAGCGAGGGAACGGAGAACTGTATCTTGTCACCTCCCAGGACATCCAGCAGCGGGCTGCTATGTTGCTGCGGGACGTACACTACGTCATCGAAGCCCATTTCGACCTCACCGATCAGGCGACAGCCAACGATAATGACGGGAAATTCCAGGATATCATCAAGCGTCGGATCAAGCGGGGACAGTTTTACAGCCAGCCCTATTTTGGCTGCCGGGAATTTCCCGCGCA
>CANDKT010000081.1 GCA_947385365.1 uncultured Bacillota bacterium
TTTCTGGTAGAACCGGCGGCTGCGGCCGCCCAGCTGTTTGAACAGGGTCATGGTCACGGCCAGCACCACGGCTGTGACCAGGAACAGTTTCCAGTTGATGACCAGCATCAGCAGCACCAGACCTACGAACATCAGGCAGCTGGAAAATAAGGAGACGACGCTCTGTTGAAGTGCCAGCGTGACGTTGTCGGCGTCGTTGGTGAAGCGGCTCATCAATTCGCCGTGGGGGTGCTGGTCGAAGTAGGACAGGGGCAGTTTTTGCAATTGGTCGAACAGGTCCTTACGCAGGCGGTTGACGCCGCGTTCGGCCAGCTGAACCATAATGGCGGACTGGGCGTAAGTTGCGGCCGCGCCGCACAGGTAGACCACTGCCAGCAGCGCGATGAAGGCGGCTAAGCCGCTCAATTTTTCCGCCAGGGTACGGTTGGGGTCGATCATCAGATTGGTGATGGGCCGCACCAGGTACGAACCGCCCAGGTTTGCGGCGACCGAGATCACCAGACACAGCAGCACGAGCAGCAGCGGCCATTTGCTCCGGGTCAGGTAGTCCAGCAGCCGCCGGATTGTCTTCCGCATATTTTTGGGCTTCACCGCTCCGGCCCGAAAGGCTTGATTGGGTCCTGGCATTATCCGCCCACCCCCTCTTGCTGAGATTGGTAGATCTCCTGATAGATCTTGTTCCCGGCCAGCAGCGTTTCATGGGTGCCGCGGCCGGCGATGTGGTCGTCGTCCAAAATCAAGATCTCGTCGGCGTACTGCACGGACGAAATCCGTTGGGCGATGATGATGACGGTGGTATCCGCCAAGTTCTTGTGGAACGATTCCCGGATGGCGGCTTCGGTGGCGGAGTCCACGGCGGAGGTAGAGTCGTCTAAGATAAGGATAGCGGGTTTGCGGAGCATAGCGCGGGCGATGCACAGGCGTTGTTTCTGTCCGCCGGAGACGTTGGTACCGCCTTGGGTCAGCAGCGTGTCGAAGCCGTCGGGCAGGTTCATGATGAAGTCGTAGGCTTGGGCGTCCTTTGCGGCTTGAATAATCTCGGCTTCGGAGGCGTCCGGGCGGCCCCACAGCAAGTTTTCCCGGATTGTTCCGGTGAACAGGACGTTGGTTTGCAGGACCATCCCGATCCGGCTCCGGAGGGTTTCGAGGGGGTAGTCCCGCACGTCCACGCCGTCGATGAGGACGGCTCCGCTGGTGACGTCGTAGAAGCGAGGGATGAGGTTGACCAGGGAAGATTTACCGGTCCCGGTGCCGCCGACGATGGCGACGAACTGGCCTGGTTCCACGGAGAAGCTGATGTGGGACAGCACGTCGTCGCCGGACCCGGAGGTAGCGTAGCGGAAGGAGACGTCCTGGAACTCCACGCGGCCTTTTGGGGCAGGGAGCGCGGCGGGTTCCGCTTTGTTCTGGACGGAGGGTTCCGTGTCGAGGACCTCGCGGATACGCCGTGCGCAGGCTTGGGCGCGGGAGAGCTGGAGCAGGGACATAGCGACCATCATGACGCTCATGAGGACCTGCATGATGTAGGAGAGGAAGGCGTTGAGGTCGCCCAGTTCGAAGGTTGCGCCCATGACCATGCGGCCTCCGAAGTACAGCACGGCTAACGTTGCGCCGTTCATGCAGAGCATCATGATAGGCATCATGGCGATGACACGCATTCCGACGTTGAGACCGGCGGTCATCAGCTCGTCGCTGGAGCGGTTGAATTTCTGACGTTCATGGTCTTCGCGGACGAAGGCTTTCACGACGCGGATGGCCACGAGGTTTTCCTGAAGCACGTTGTTCAGGCCGTCAATACGCTTCTGCATGGTCTCGAAGAGTTTGGAACACAGTTTCATGAGTCCGGCGATCATGAGGGCCATGAGCGGGATGATGACCAGCAGGATGACGGCCAGCCGGGCGTTGAGGTAGAGGCTGACGGCGAGTGCGGCGAGGAGCATGACGGGGGCGCGGATGAGCATCCGGAGGCCCATAGCGAGCATCATAGTCATCGCGTTGACGTCGTTGGTCATGCGTGTGATGAGGGAGGCGGAAGAGAAGCGGTCGATATCGGCGAAGGAGAAGTCCTGGACTTTATCGAACAGGCATTGGCGCAGGTTGCCGCC
Source organism: uncultured Bacillota bacterium (assembly GCA_947385365.1). Taxonomy (GTDB): domain Bacteria; phylum Bacillota; class Clostridia; order Oscillospirales; family Oscillospiraceae; genus Lawsonibacter. Next base: position 2,106 of record CANDKT010000081.1, read on the forward strand.
GAAGCCTTGACTGGCGAAGGCGGCGTATTTAGCGGCCAGGACGCCGCAGGTCATAGACAGGGCGGCTAAGACCAGCATCACCGCGCCCAGTAGGAAGATGTAGCTGGTATCTCCCGTCGGGATGGCCACGTCGACGATCTCGGCCATGACAAGGGGCAGCAGCAGTTCGCAGACGACTTCCAGGATGATAAGGACGGGGGATTTGACGGCGTCTTTTTTGTAACCCTCCAGATGGGTCAGGAACAGGGAAAGCAAGGTGAGATCACTCCTTTTCGTGAGGGTCGGGCGGGGAGAGGAGGTTCTGGAGCATCCGGCGTTGGAATTGAGCCAGCTGTTGAAGGTCTTCCGGGGAGAAGCCGTCGAGCATACGGGAAGACACCTGATAGAAGACGGCCTGACAACCGGCGACTGCCTGCGCGCCTTTTTCGGTCAGGATGACCTGATTACGGCGTGCATCCTGACGGCCGGGTTCGCGGCGGATGTAGCCGCTGCGTTCCAAGGATTTGAGGGAGTTGGCGACGGCGGCGGGGGAGACGTGGAGCAGTTCGGCTAAGTCGCGTTGCGCCTGACACGGACGGTTCTGGTCTGTTTCGACGGACTCCAGGATGGACAGGAGCATAGGATGACCAACTTCGCGCAGTCCAACCGCGTTGAGTTCCGCCTGAACCGCCATACGGTGTGCTTGACGCAATTGGCGGGACAGCAGGTCCAGGTTGTAAAACATATCGTCGCGGATGGGGAGACCCTCCTTTCGACAAATAATTAACACGTTAATAATTAACGTGTTCCGTATTTTAGCAGATACGTTTGGAAAGTCAAGGGGGGTTTCGGGATGTTCAAAAATTGTTTACAGTTCCGCGTCGCCGGTGAGCAGGGCGATGGCTTTGCGGTACTTTTCCGCACGCGCGTAGGCTTTGGGGTCTGGTTCCGGGAGGCGTGAGAGGTCGCTGTTGTGTTGCAGGTCGGCCAATTTGACGGCGCGGGCGACGGGGTTATTTTTCAAGCGGGCGACGTATTCCAAGTAGGGTGTGTCGTCGTCGTGGGTCAGGAGTGCTAAAGCGTCCAGGACTTGCTGACTGAAACCCATTCCGGCCAGGTCGGGCAAGGAGTAATGGGTATCCTCGACCACGTCGTGCAGGAGCGCGGTGATGGTGGTGGTTTCGTCAGGCATTTGCTCAGCCAGGTGGATGGGGTGGAAGACGTAAGGCACGCCGCTTTTATCCAGCTGTCCGGCGTGGGCTTGGTAACACAGACGCATAGCCTGTCGGGTCATTTCGGTGTAGATCATAAGTTGACATCTCCTCGCTTGCAAGTTTACGGGGGCGGTTCAGGTGGGGGAAGCGTTCTTTTTCTTGAAAGAAAAAGAACCAAAAAGAACTTTTATGATTTTATGTTGGGCTCCGCCCAAACCCGCCAGGGCTCCGCCCTGGACCCGCCAGGGGGCCAGCCCCCTGGACCCCGATGCGGCGGAAAGTGGTCAATAAACAGACCGGCCCCCTGGACCCCGATGCGGCGGAAAGTGGTCAATAAACAGACCAGCTCTCTGGACCCCGATGGGGCGGAACGTGTGCAAAAGGTTACAAGCAGCCGCGTCTTCGTTTTTTCCCGCTGTTGTCCTTTGGGTCCAAGCCGAAGGCTTTTTTGTAGTCGTCCAGGGAGTCGATGAAGACCTTGAGGGCGTCCAATTCCTCGGCGGACATTTTCTCGATTTCGGCGATGATGCGCCGTTGGGCCAGCGATAAGCTGGGGCTGTCGTTGGAGGAGACGTACTGATTTCCCTCTCCAGTGAGGACCCAGCGAGCGGAGTAGCCGTAGAGCTGTTCGATCAGCAGGGCCAGGGCCTCGGAGATATTCGCACGTTTTCCGCTCAGGATGTTGGATACGTAGCTTTCGGTCACTTTGATAGAGGCGGCCAAGTCCCGCTGACGGAGCTGTTGTTCTCTGAGGATGAGCTGAAACCTGTCCTTCAATTCCATGATATCCCCCCGCGGCAAAAATAGGTGTTGCTGATGACGGACTCTGGTGATGGCACGAAATCATAGAAAACAGGCGGACGATCTGTTTTATCCGCCTGTTAATTCGTTCAAGTATTCTTGTTTCTTAAATGCGAAATGAGCGCATAGACAATCAGCCTATCCTCTTCCGTCAGACCTTTGAGATTGACGCTGGAAGTAGCGTTCAGGCCAAGCAGGAAGTCCGTAGACACATCAAAAATCTCTGCCAATTCTGCAAGTGATTGGGTAGATGGAACTGAAATCCCCATTTCCCAGGCATTGACGCTTGAGCGGGTGATACAAAGCCGCTTTGCCAACATGGCCTGTGTCATGGACTTTTGCTCTCTCAATGACTTGATCGTCTCTCCAATCACAGAATCACCCCTTGAATCAATATTATTGTATAGTAGTCAAAAAGATATTTCATTATCTAAAAGATAATCTTAATTGACATCTGGACAAGCGTATGATAAAGTATGACAGGGGTGTGGCAACACCGTTCTGAACAGGGACGCCAAATATCCTACTTCACCGGCTCCGTGCGGATCTCTGTACGGGATGCGAGATTTTTTGATTTTTCATAGAAATTTAATTGATTTCATAGAACACATATGCTATACTAAAAGTTAGAATTAAATTGAAACCAAAGCCTTTTCTAAAGATACATCTTCCCGCCGCGTATAGAACGGCGGTCACGGAGCGTTCTTTTCCGCACTCAAAAACGCGGGAATATCGAAAAAACGGAAAACTTGGGATAAGAGCAAAAGGAGTTGTATGGCTATGGAACTGCAAAAGGGACAGAAGGTCAAGCTCACGGATCTCAACGCGTCCGGACCGGTCCACATCCGCGTTGCGGTGCAGATCAGCGGCGGCGAGGCGGACGTCAGCTGTTTTGGCGTTGACGGGGCGGGGAAACTTTCCGACGACCGGTACTTTATTTTCTACAACCAGACCGCGTCTCCCGAGGGAGCTGTGACCATGCAGGCGGCTCCGAACGGCGCGGAATTTGTGGTTGACACGGCCAAGCTCCCCGATTCGATCCAGAAGCTGGTCGTCACCGTCGCCGCGGACGGTGCGAAGATGCGGGATATTGGGCAAGGGGTCATCACGCTTGAGGGCAGCGCGGGGAGTGCTGAGTACCGCTTTTCCGGCGGAGGGTTCCAGGAGGAACGCGCGCTGATCCTGTGCGAGCTGTACCGGAAGGACGGCATTTGGCGTTACACGGTGGTAGCCAGCGGCTTCAACGGCGGGCTGGAGGCGTTGCTCAACCACTTCGGCGGACAAGCCGTCCAGCCGCCCGCTCCGGCTCCTGCGCCCGCTCCGGCTCCTGCACCGGCTCCCGCGCCCGCGCCCGGACCGAAGGTCAGCTTGAGCAAGATCAGCCTGAAAAAAAGCGGCGACACGCACAAGATCGACCTGTCCAAAAACAGCGGCGAGATCCACGTCAACCTGAACTGGAACACCGGCCGCCGGTCGCTGTTCGGCGGCGGCGGGAACGTAGACTTGGACTTGGCCTGTATGTTCCGTCTCAAGACGGGGCAGCAAGGTGTGATTCAAGCGTTGGGCAACAGTTTTGGGTCTGGCAGTTCGCTGCCCTTCATCTACCTGGACCAGGACGACCGTTCCGGAGCCAGCGTGGGTGGGGAGAATATGTACTTCACCAAACCGGACCTGCTGGACTTCGCCGTGGTGTTCGCGTACATCTACGAAGGCGCGCCCAACTGGCGCAGCACGGACGCGGCGGTGGTGCTGAAACAGAAAGGTTCCCCTGATATTGAGATCCGCATCGACAACCCGGACAGCAAAAACCGTTTTTGCGTTCTGGCCAGCCTGTCCGCCCGGAGCGGCGCGTTGGAGGTCAAGCGCGAGGAGAGATACTTTGCGGGACACCGGGAAGTGGATAATTACTACCACTTTGGCTTCCGCTGGGTGGCGGGGCGTAAGTAGGACGTGAGACGTCCCCCCGCATCCCGGAGCGGGCCGATGGGAAGGAGTACCGCATGGTCAACATCCCGATGACGCCGAAACCGCCTATGCGGACTTCTGAGCTGAGCCGCATCAACAGGACCGGCAAGAAGCAGACGTTGGAAACGCTGCTGCAAAACCGGAGCGTTTCGGCTGCGCCTACGCCGCGACCTACACCTACGCCGCCACGGCCTGCGCCTACGCCGCGGCCTACACCAACGCCGCCGCGTCCTGCGCCTACGCCGCGTCCTACCCCGACGCCGCCGCGACCCGCGCCTACGCCTCGGCCTGCGCCTACGCCGCCGCGGTCTGTACCGTCTCCGGCAGTCCCCAAGTCCCGCCCACATCCGCAAGCCAGCGGGCGTGTGCTGCAAAAGGGACAAAAAACCTCCCTGTCTCAGCTCAACCAGAAGTTGGACTTCATCGAAGTGGGCTTAGGCTGGGACCTCGGCCCCGGCGGGCGGAGCTACGACTTGGATGTGGAAGCCTTTCTTTTAGGCGCGTCCGGCAAGGTTCTGGGCGACGACTGGTTTGTTTTCTATAACCAGCCCATCAGTCCTGACGGCGCGGTCCGTTTGCTTCAGGACAGCACCACTGGAGCGGGACCCGGCGACGATGAGATCATTCAGGTCCGCCTCAGCCGCTTGGACCCCAGAGTCGAAAAGCTCACTTTCATCGTGACCATCAACGAAGCCCAGGAACGGGGCTATAATTTCAGCAACGTAGCCAACGCCTACGTCCGGATCGTGGACAAGTCCAGCGGTCGGGAACTGGTCCGCTTCCAGCTGACCGATTACTACGCTTCCGTGTGCAGTATGGTCGTGGGCGAGGTCTACCGCTACAAAGACGAGTGGCGGTTCAATCCCGTAGGCAACGGCACTGGCGACGGGTTAGCTGGTTTATGCACGCGCTACGGCGTCAACGTGTGATCGACAGGAGACGGAAAGTATGGCGGTATTTGAAACGGTAAACGAGTTGACGCTGAAAGTGACGTTCGACAACGGCGAACGCGTCCACTCCAAAGCAGGCGCGATGATCGGCTTTCAGGGCGACTTGAACTTCGATAAGGAACTTCTGGGTCCGGGCCGCAGCGCAGGAAACGCGATTCTGAATCAGCTGACCCGCAGGCTGACCGGTGAGAATCTCCCGCTCATGCTGGTCACGCCGCGGCGTCAGTCCGTGGGCTACTTTGCGAACCTCGCCCAGCACGTCATTGTTCTGGATCTCCAGCACGGCGAGCGGGTGAGCGTCGAGAGCGAGAATATCCTGGCTTTCACGGAGTCCTGTCAGTACAGCGTCCGTTTTATGGGCGCGGGCGTGATTAGTCAGAAAGGCATGTTTACTTCGGTGCTGACCGGTCCTGGTCAGTGCGCTCTGCTGTGCGACGGCAACCCCATTGCGATGAACGGTCCGTGTTGTGTCGACCCGGACGCGTTCGTGTTCTACGTCGGGCAGGAAGAGCCGCAGTTCCGGACGCAGCTCAGCTGGAAGAACTTCATCGGGCAGGCGTCCGGTGAGTCCTACTTTTTGGAGTTCAGCGATCCCCGCACGACGGTTATCATCCAGCCCAATGAACGCACGTCCGGGCTTGATATTGGGATCGACGGGCAAGGCGGGCGGCCCAGTCGACAGGACAACCGGCTGTTCCGGTGAGAGCCAACCACAACGACGGAAGGAGGGACGCGGAATGGCGAACACACAAGAGCTGGAACGGTGTTTTTTGCCGCTGGACCGGCGTGAGCCACCGCAGCCCTGTTTTGTCCGTATCATCGGGCGATTTGACGGTCTGGAAACGCTCCTGACCCGCTACGAACAGCTGGCGCGGCCTTGCGGGGCGTGCTTCCAGGACGGGATACCGAACCCGACGGAAGGGGAGATCTCCCGTTTCTACGCGGCGGTAGGCCAGCAGTTCGCGTTGGATAAGCAGCTTCTCCAACGTCACGCGACGCTCTGGTTAGGGCAGCTGCGTCCGGCGGCGCGGCAGATTTTCCGGGACGCGCTGTTCCAATCGCTGGAATTTCTCAAGGGTCAGGGCTGCAACGAGAATATCCTGAAAAACGCGTATGTCAAGTTCATGTGCTGGCTCCGGGGCCCATTGGGGCGGGTTTTGTCTGCGTTAGGGCGGGCGGAACCGCCGAAACTTTTGTTTCAGGGCAGGATCTCCAAGTATGAAGTGTTGATTTTGCATATGCTCCATCTGGCGGGCTGTGATGTGTGGTACGTCCACCCGGCGACCGAGGAGTTTTACCGGAAGGGGGACCCGCAGGGTCAATTTTCCCAGCTGGTCCAAGGAACGCCGGTCCGGGATGCGCCGAGGTCCGCGCCCGCGCCAAGACCCGCGCCCGCGTCGAAGTCCGCGTCCCGGACGACGCCTGCGCCGGTTCGGGATACGCTTCCCGTGCCGTTGGGACCCGCGCCTTGGGAGGGCGTGCAAGGGGCGCGGCTGAATACTTGGGCGGCTGGTCTGAGCGTATGGGACGCGGTGTTGCTGCCGCCGGAGCAGAGGGGTGCGGGCGCGGCGAGTCGAAGGAACGTACTTCTGGCGGCCTGCATCGGGGCGGATGAGCGGACCGCGTACCGCAACCGGCTTTTCGCGCTCCGGCGCGGGCTGGAGGACAGCGGCCGGACGTGGCTGCTGCTGGACCGGAAACTCCCCGCGCCGACCGCGGCGCAGACCGCGCCGTTTCTCCAGATCAACCGCCGCGCCACGCGTGCGGAACTGATTCGGGCGTTGGCGCAGAAGATGAGGCCCGCTTGCAGGCCGGAAGACGTTCTTTTCGCGCAATGGGCGTTCGTTCAGGTGATGGAGCGTCACCCGGAAAAGGACCCGGTGCGGAGTTTCAACCGCGGGGCGCGGCTGGCGTGCTGGCTGACGGAGTACGCCGGGAAACTGTTCCCTGCCGCGGGAAGTCAAGGGGTCCCTGCGCTGCTGTACTACGGGCCGATCTCCGAAAGTGAACTGTCGCTTTTGTGGGCGTTGGCCAATATGGGGGCGGATGTATTGTGGATCAACCCCGACGCCGGAGCGCAGAGCGGGTTTTCCAAGCACTTCCTGTCCAAGGACTGGCAGCAGGTACTTTTCGACAACACCTTGCCGCTGGAGCCGTTCCCGCAGCGGGAGGAACGCGTCCGGGCGGGAACCACGGCTTACAACGCGTCCCGGGAGCTAGACCAAATGCTGCACAGCGATACCGGGATGTTCCGGGACCGTCAGTTTGCCCGCTCCCAGCCGGTGACGCTGCGCACCACCTACGACGAGGTGGAGCAGCTGTGGCGGGAGGAGGCGCAATACCGGCCTTCGTTCCAGACCAAATCCGGGGTGGTTTACGTTCCGAACCTTTTCGTGAAGATATCCGGCGTGGACAAGGGGGAGCTGGACCGCTACTGGAACCAGATTCGTTCCATGCGCACCCCGGAGACGTATCTGGTCACGGAGGTGCCGTTCCTGAAGAAGGGACCGGCGATGAACCCCGCGCAAGCCGCCGCGTTCCTGCACAAGGGCCGCCTGGACCCCAAAGCGTTGAAAGCGTCCCGGTTCTACCAGTACGACTACCTGCCCGATGACACGCAGGATTATATTCTGGAAAAAATACAGGCACTGATCGACTACGACCTTGTTGTAGACACCGGGCCGGACCTGCCCGCCTGCATTCTGTCGGTGCTGATGGATTTGGACAAGGAACTTCTGCGGTTGCTGCAACAGTTCGACTTCACCCGCACGATCCCGAAATTCATGATTGTGGACGTGACGGAACATCTGTTCAGCCTGAACGAATGTATTCTGCTGGCGTTCCTGAACCTGACCGGTTTTGATATTGCGGTGTTCACCCCGACGGGCTACCGGAACCTGGAAAAGTACCTGCGGCCGGACAGTTTTGACACGTTAGTGGTGGGGGCGTTTCAATTTGACCTGGTGGTCCCGAGTCTGTACAGCGGCGGTCGAGGCGGCAGCCGCGGCGGTGGCTGGTTAGACCGTATTTTCCGGGGCGGCTGACGCCCTTGCCGTCCGAGAGGAGGCGGAAATCTTGCAGAATGAGCCGTCCGGCGCGGGGTTCGACGCCGCCGCGTGCCGGGAGGAGTTGGAACGGACCCTCACCGGCAGTCGGGAACTGGACGAATTGGTCAGTCAGATCAGCGTCTATGACTCCCTGAGCATCGTGACGTTCGGCAGCGAAGCGGCCCAGGAGGTGGCGCGCTGTTCCGATGAGATACTCCGCAGCGTCAACGGCGGTCAGGTAGGTCAACCTGGGCCGTTTTTGGAGGCGTTGAGCCGGGTGATGGAGCAGTTCGACCCTGCGGAGGCCGCCGGGGTGGAGAAACGTTCCGTGTTCCCCTTTCTGTCCAAGCGGCGGGAGAATGCGGAGGATCGTTTGCTGGCGAAGTACCGGGACATGGGGCAGGATGTGGATAAGCTCTACATTCAGCTGAAAACCTACGAGGCGGAGGTCTCCGGGTTCCAGGACAAGCTCACGGGGATGATGAATGCCAGCGCGCGTTGTTACCGGCAGCTGTACCGGTACATTCTGGCGGCGAGGCAGGGGTTGCAGGAACTGGACGCGTATTTAGCGCAAATGGCGGCGGATTCGGCGCGGAGGCCGGGGGACATGGAGCTGCAAATGGATTTAACCACGGTCCGGCAGTCCCGCGCCGCGCTGGAACGTCGGACGCAGGACTTGCACATCGCGGAGATACTGGCGTTGCAATCGCTCCCGGTGCTTCAGACGATGATCCACAACAACAGCTTGCTGTTGGAGAAGTTGAACTCCGCGTTTTTGGTTACGCTGCCCGTTTTCCGGCAAGCGTTGGCGATGGCGGTCCAGCGGAAACGGCAGCGGCTCCAGGAACAAGCGTTGCAAGCGTTAGACCGGAGGGTTCGGGAACAGTACCGGAACCGTCCGCAGCCGCCGGAGGAGGAAGAGCAGGTTTTGGAACAGACCTGGCAGACGATCCGGCAAGGCATCCGGGATACCCGTGCGCTTCAGGATCGGACGGACGCGCAACAAGCCGCAGACGCGGCGCAGCTGACGCAGGCGCGGCAGGAGTTCCAAGCGCAAAGCGTCTGCTGATTCAAACGTTTCCCAACGCCAAGGGGCGTTTTTAAGATAGGACCCAACAATTTCACGACAAAAGGAGTGCTTTCACATGGCAATCAATCTTTCTAAGGGACAAAAGGTCGACCTGACCAAGACCAACGCAGGTTTGGACGCGATTCTGGCCGGTCTGGGCTGGGACACCAACCGCTACGACGGCGGCCACGACTTCGACCTGGACGTCTCCATCTTCATGACCGGCGCAAGCGGTCAGGTGGAGACCGATACCGATTTTGTGTTCTATAACAACCCCCAGGACGCCGCAGGCAGCGTCATCTACTCCGGCGATAACCGCACCGGCGAGGGCGAGGGCGACGATGAGTCGGTCAACATCACCCTGAGTAAGGTGCCCGCGAATATCCAGAAAATCTCCTTCACCGTCACCATCCACGAGGCTGACGCACGCGGTCAGAATTTCGGCCAGGTCTCCAACGCCTATATTCGTATCGTGAACGTCGCCAATAATGAGGAGCTGATCCGCTACGACTTGGGCGAGGACTACTCCATCGAAACCGCTATCGTAGTCGGCGAGTTGTACCGTCACGGCGGTGAGTGGAAATTTGCCGCAATCGGTTCCGGGTTCCAGGGCGGGCTGGAAGCTCTGTGCCGGAACTTCGGGCTCAGCGTGTAACGTGGGGGGGGTTGGCCCCACCCCCCCCCGGGGGGGGGGCCGGGGCGCCCCCGCCCGCGGGCCCCCGCGCCCCCCCCCGCCCCCCCCCCCCCCCCCCCCCCACAAACCGCCCC
>CANDKT010000082.1 GCA_947385365.1 uncultured Bacillota bacterium
TGGTCACGAAGATCACCTTGGAGAAGACTGCCAGCAAACAGGGCAAACCCTACGCTCTGTTCAACTTCCAGGCGGTCAGCGTCCTCAGCCCGGAGGAAGCTACGAAAGCCGGAACCTATGCCCGGCAGTTCATGGAAATTGTGAACGCCGCTCAGGTGGTGCCGGAACTGGCACAGGTTAGCTAAAAATGCTAAGATGGCCCGGTATTCCCAACATAGAGCGGGAATACTGGGCCGTTTTCTTTTGGAGGAATCATTATGAACTACAGAGACCTGAAACAGATCTTCCGGGAGTTAAAAAGCACGTTTCCAAGAGAAGATCTGACAGCGCACATCATCTTTACGGAAGACAGCTTCAGGGAACCTTACTCCCCGTTGAGCCGTACCTATCGTATTTCCAGCGATAACAAGGCGTTCTGGCCCAATATGGGCGGCTATTCCATCTTCAGTTACTGCCTGGATGGGACCGATCAGGGTGTCCGTCTGGATTACTACATAGCTGGGGAGCGGAACATCAGCGGTTGGGAGGTTGAGAACTGCTACATTCTGGAGTGGATGCAGGATGCAGCTGCGATTCCCTGCCTGACCAGAACGGAGCAGGATGATGGAACGGTCTGTTATTTCTTTGGCGATACCTGTATCCGGGTTCGGGAATCCCATGAGAACGAGAAAATTCGCTTGGAGCCTGTGGACGGAGATCAGACCGCCTGTGACGAGTGGATGGAGCTGTCCATAGACCGCGTATACGGCTACTGCACCTTGCTGGAACGGTATCTCAACCGTATTTCAATCGAAAGGATGGAAATTAGAAATGAAAATCGGTGATTTTGTTTACACGCCTCGATTCTGTACGGTTCGGATCGACGCCATCTTTTCCACAGAAACAGAAGCCCATGTCGCTGGCTTCCGTCAGCTGACCTACTACAAGGGCGATTACGTCATTCTGGGGAAATGCCTGGATGCGTACCACATGGAGTTCGCCGCCGTTCCCAAGGGGACAAACCATGTGTAGGATTCATCGGGTCAGCTCGAAAGAGATGCTGAATGTGATCGATCTCCGCACTCCGCTGGGTCTCTTTCTGACGAAAGAAGGCTGTAAATGGGTGGCAGTAGATAACACTATCGGGGACGCATGGACGGAGGAATTTTCCCGGAAGCACCAGGCTATCCGCTGGCTGCGGGGTAAATTTGAAAGGTAGAAGGAAGGGATTACTTACTATGCGTGTGTTAGTAGTTGAACCGGAACGCAGACCGGAAGTGCGGGAAATCAACGATTCCTTAAAGGCCATGCAAGAGATTGTAGGCGGCTGGATTCAGGCTGCCTATCCCTTTGAGGATTCCGTTGCGTTGGTCTGTAATGACGAGGGAAAATTGATGAATCTGCCCGCAAACCGCGCTCTTTGGACTGAAAACGGGCAGATATTCGACATCATATTCGGCACGTTCTTTCTGTGCGGCGTGCCGCCGGACAACGAACACTTTACTAGCCTGACCCCGGAGCAGATTGAACGCTATCAGAAGCGATTCCACACGCCGGAAATGTTCTGGGGTATGGACGGACATATCGTCTGCCTGCCATTGGAGATTGATTAAGCAAGCCCGTCTTTGAGGGAATCCCTTGCGTCGCAAGGGGTTCCCTTACGGTATCCGCTGGCGGCGCAAAACCTACTTTGGTACAGACAAGGCGGGATGTTATGCAGAAACAAATTTCTATGTGTCCTATCGCTAACGCCGTGGGGACGGCGTTGGCGACCGCCAGTTCCTCTCGGGCGAAGTAGTCGTGGATGGTCAGGCCGCGTTCCGACGCCAACGCCTGCACGTCGGGGCTGATCCGCCCGCCGCAGAGGAACTGTTTCGGGGACAGCCGGTCGAAAACCGGTCCCAGCGGGTACTCCGCGACCGCCAGCGGGGCGTTGAGCTGACCGTTTCCATCGGCGACGGTCAGCGGCAGGATCACGCAATCGGCCCGCTCCACATGACGCAAGGTGTCCTCAACGGCCAGACCGGGCAGCGGTTCCTGCGGTTGGCCTAGCGCGTAGGTGTGGACGGTGTGACCATCCTCTGCCAGCAGCTGGGCCAGTTTGGCTTGCCGCATATCGCCGCCCACCACCCAAAAATTCAGTTCATGTTTCATAGCTTCCACCTCCAGCAACCGCCCGAAGGCGGTGGGTTTCCACTCCCATTGTATGGGGCAGCGGAAGAGGTGGTGCGGATACAAAAAAACCGGTCTCACAGCGCGGCTGTGAGACCGGAGCGGTTCAATCCTCCAGCATTCGGTATCCGATTCCCAATTCGGTGTAGATATAGTTGGGCGCAGAGGGGTTTTCCTTCAATTTCCGGCGGATATTGGCCATATTCACCCGCAGGATTTGATTGCTGCTGCCGCTGTACGGTCCCCAGACGTGTTCCAAAATGAAGTCGTAGGTCAGAACCTTCCCGGCGTGGATGGCCAGCAGTTCCAGGATCTTGAACTCGTTCTGGGTGAAGTGGATCTCCTCGCCGTTTTGGATCACCTGATGTTTGGCGATGTTCACCGTCAGGTCTTTCACCTGGTAGACGTCCCGCTGGATGCCCTGACTGATCTTGAGCCGGTCGGCCCGCCGCAGGGTGGAGCGGATACGGGCCAGCAGCTCGGAGACGCCGAAGGGTTTGACGACGTAGTCGTCGGCTCCCATATCCAGAGCGCGGACTTTTTCGGATTCCCTGTCCCGGGCGGAGATGATGATGATAGGCACTTCCCGCGGCAGATCGCGCAGCTGGGACAGCACTTCCAAACCGTCCAGGTCGGGCAGGCCCAGGTCCAGCAGCACCAGGTCCGGTCCGTGGGAGAAGAACAGGGACAGGCCCTCTTTCCCGCTGAACGCGGCCAGAGGCTTGTACTCATTAGCGGTCAGGGCGCGGCAGATGAAGTTGCTGATGGCGTGGTCGTCCTCGATGAGAAGGATCAGGCGTTTGTCACTCATGATTCGGATTCCCCCATAGGCAGGCCGAAGCGGAATACCGCACCGCCTTCCGGGCTGTTTCCGGCGGCGAAGAAGCCGTCGTGGGCTTTGATGATGCTCTGGCAGACGGACAGGCCGATTCCCATACCTCGGGTGCTGTCGTCGGACAGGTCCTGCGTCAAGGGTTTGCCCTCCTGGATGGACTTGCAGAGGGCCGCGTCCAACCCGCGCCCCTGGTCCCGCACGTCCACGATCGCCCAGTTGTCCTGTTGGGAGAGGCGCAGCGTGATTGGTGCGGTGGAGCCGGAATGACGGATGGCGTTTTCCAGCAGGTTGACGATTACCTGTTTGATGAGCAGCGGTTCCATAGGGAGGAACAGAAGGTCCTCGGACATTTCCAGGCGGATCTCGAAGTCGGGGAACCGTCGGCGTGTGGCTAAAATAGCGTCCCCAGCTACTTCTTCCAGCATTTCCTCTCGTTTTTTCAGGGACGTCTTGCCGTCTTGGATACGGGTGATGGACAGAAGGTTTTCCACCATGACGATCAAGGTATCCGCGTCGGCTTTGATGTCCTGAAGCAGGCAGGTATTTTTTGGGTTGATCTCGCCGCTGCTCAGCAGCACGGACGCCGCACCGGAGATTGCGGTCAGCGGGGTGCGCAGGTCGTGGGAGACCGCGCGTAAGATATTGCCGCGGATGGTCTCGCGGGCGGATTCCAGCTGGATGGCGGTCTTTTCGGCGTTGAGCCGTTCGTTCTGTTCGTAGAGGGACTTGGCGTTGCGTTCCCGGCGGATGGCCTCGGAAGCCTGACGTTTGACCCGGGCGGTGAGGGTGCAGACCACGCAGGAGATGGCGAGCATGGACAGCATAGTCACCGGGTATCCGGCGCGGCTGAGGGAGAAGGAGGCGTAGGGGACCATGAAGTAGACGTTGATGCAGAAGGTGCCCACGATGGAGGCGACGATGCCGTAGAAATATCCGGTGGTGAGCAGGGAGATCAGCACCACGGCCAGTACGAAGACGAGGGCGGAGTTATTTTCGCCGCCGGTGTGGGAGATGAGGATACTGCTGAGCAGGTAGGCGGCACACAGGAGCAGAACGGTGAAGCCGCAGTCCCGAGGGAGGACAGGGACTCGGTGATACAGGCGGGAGACGGCGTGGCAGAAGCGGGAATACCAATGAGAAGGGGTCATATACGCCTCCGGCTGGTCATCCGCCCAGGTCCTTGTAGAGGAAGGTCATGATCTGACCTCTGGTACAGGTGGCGTTGGGGGAGAAGGTGGTGGTGGAAGTCCCGGCGGTGATGTTCCGGCTCACGGCCCAGGAGACGGCTTGGGCGTAGTCCGCGTTCGCGGGCACGTCGGTGAAGCGGGCGAGGGAGGTCTGCACGGGGCTGCCCGCTGCCCGCCACAGGTAGACGACGGTCTGTCTGCGGGTACAGGGCGCGTCGGGGCGGAAGGGGAGTTCCGTGACGATCCCGCGGCTGTAGGCCCACAGGAGGGCGGGGTAGCAGTAGTGGCTCTCGGGTACGTCCGGGAAGGGGTTCTGGCTGGCGGAGGCTTCCGGGGAGCCGTAGGCCCGCCAGAGGAAGGTGATGATCTGACCTCGGGTGCAGGTCTCGTAGGGGGAGAAGGTGGAGGCGGTGGTTCCGGCGGTGATGCTCCGTTCCACGGCCCACAGGACGGGTTCGTAGAAGTACTGGCCGGGCTTGACGTCCGCGAACGCGATTCTGCCCTGACTCCAGTGGGCGTAGAGGGTACGGTTTTCGGTCACGGTCTGGTTGGAAGTGATCTGTGTCCCGCCGTTGGGGTGGGTGTACCAGCCGGTGAAGAGGTAGTCCGGGTAGACCGGCACGGGCAGGGAACCGTAAGGCGCGCCTGCGGCGATGGTGAGGAACGCGGGCGAGACGGAGCCGCCGTTGGGGTCGAAGGTGATGGTGTGGCTGGCCTGAGCGGTCCAGTGGGCGTACAAGGTCTGGTTGGCGTGGGTACTGTAGGCGTCGCCCTGCTGGATGCGGGAGCCGCCGGAGGTGGCGGTGTACCAGCCCAGGAAGGCGTAGCCTTCCCGGACCGGGGCGGGCAGGGGGCCATACACGCCGCCGTCGGTGACGGTCATGGAGGCGGGGGAGACGGTACCGCCGTTGGCGTCGAAGGTGATGACGAAGGTCCGGGCGTCTGTGGAACTCCACTGGGCGTACAGCGTCATATTTTCGGTCACCACGCGGGAGGCGGAGAAGAGGGAGCCGCCTGTTGGGCGGGTATACCAGCCGTTGAAGACGTAGCCGGAGCGGACGGGGATGGGCAGGGAGCCGAGGGACTGACCGGAAGCCACCGTGATGGCCGCCGGGGAGACCACGCCGCCGTTGGGACTCAAAGCGACGGTGCAGCTGGCCGTATTGGGGGAGGACGCGCCGGTGGTGGTGAAGGAGAGGGTCGGACCGGCGAAACGCCAACCTCCGGCGGACAGTTCCAGGCTGTAGGAGTACTTCGTGTTGGGGGTCAGCGTCAGACCCAGGTCCGCGTTCAGGTCGAACCAGACGTGGGAGCGGGAACTGCTGTCAGTGACGTTGTCCAGCGTGACGGAGCGTCCGAAGGACAGCCCGTCTTCGCCGTTGAGGTTCAGCTGTGCGCCGCTGAGGTGGGTCCCGGCGGTCTTGTCGATCTCGAAGACGATGACGGCGTTGGTGTCGCTGACGTGAAGTTTCGCGACGTAGTCGGGGTCTGTGGGGGCTTTGATGTCGACGGAGGGGACGGAGGGCGAGACAGAGCCGCTGTAATAGGGGCGGAGGAATCCGGCGACGGTGGCGTCGTAGGGCTGGCGGCGGGACGAGACGCGGCCATCGGAATTGCCCTCGATGGTCTGGAGGTAGCCGGAGCCGTCGTAATCCCGCGAGACCAGGGCGGCGCGGCTGCAAGGGGAGGCGGCGTCGGCTCCGGCGGACAGACAGCAGACCAAGTCTCCTTTTTTGGGGGTGAAGGTGTTCCGCGTGGAGGCGATGGGCCGCGCGGCGTCGGTCAAGCCGCCGTCGACCAGCGCGTCGTAGTCGGTCTGGCGGAAGTAGTAAAAACTGCCCTGGTTGTTGTTCAGGAACCACAGGGCCAGTGAAACGGGCGATTCCAGATCGAAGGAGGGGAAACCTGCGCCGGCGGTACGTCCGGCCCAGCAGAGGAAGGGGACGTTCCAGTCGGAGGTCCAGCCGAAGTCCGCGCCGGAGTGTCCCAGCTGAGCGGCGGCGACGGACACGGTGTCATCGGCACCGTTTCCGGTGAGCGAGTAGTCTGCGCTGGGCGCGGCCAGCGCGGGGACCGCCTGGCAGAGCAGCAGCGCGGCGGTCAGGAAGAGAGAGATGATCTGCTTTTTCACGTCGAACTCCTTTATCGAACAGAGGGCCAAGCCCGGGTCCTATTGGATGGTCACTTCCCTATTATAGCGAGGCGCGGCGGTTTAATCAAGTGCTTTGGGCACATTTCATAAAATCGCGCACACGTGCGAAAAGGGGAGTGTGCAACCTGAGGCTCTTGTAAAGCGGCGGGCGGTCTGCTAGAATAACAGAGGCGATCCGAAACGAAGAGAAGAGGCGAACGAAAACGATCATGAAGAGACGAATGAGGACCATTGGACTGCCTCGGGCGATGTTGTACTACCGCTACCGCACGCTCTGGCGCACCTTCTTCCAGGAGCTTGGGATGGAGGTCAAGGCCAGCAGTCCGACCAACCGGGAGGTTTTGGAGCATGGCACAGCGTTGGCCATTGATGAGGCGTGCCTGTCGCTGAAGATCTACTTAGGCCATGTGGCGGAGCTGATCGGGGAATGTGATTACATCCTGGTTCCGCGGGTCAGTAATTTCGGCTGGCACCGGAACATGTGTACCCGGTTCGAGGCGCTGCCTGATCTGGTGCGGAATATGTTCCGCGACGCGGACCAAGCGTTCCTGTCCTACGACCTGGACGTACTGGAGAAGCGGGACGAGAAGAGCGCGTTTTTGGAGATGGGGCGACAGCTGGGGTGTCCGGTCCGGGAGGTCAAGCGGGCCTACAAGCTGGCGAAGAAGGCGGAGCAGGCGCATAATAAGGAGCGCGTGCAGAAACAGGAGCGGCTGAGCAAGCAGGAGGGGTTGAAGATCCTTCTGGCGGGCCACAGCTATGTCTTGGAGGACCCGTACATAGGCCGGACGGTCACGGGGTACCTCAAGGAATCCGGCGTCATCCCGCTCCGGGCGGATCTGGTGGACCGGGACGGCGCGCTGAAACGCAGCCGGGAGCTTTCGCCGACCTGCAAGTGGGAGGTCAGCCGGGAGATCCTGGGCGGGATCGTGCAGTACCGGGAGAACGTGGACGGGATCATATTGGTGAGCGCGTTCCCGTGTGGGCCGGACGCGATGGTCAACGAACTGATCGCGCGCCGGGTCAAGGGCGTGCCGATTCTGAACCTGGTGTTGGACAGCCAGACCGGCACGGCGGGCGTGGAGACGCGCCTGGAAAGTTTCATCGACATCATCCGCTTGAAGAGGGGGACGTTGTGATGGCGGAAAAGAAGAAGCGGAACATATCCTTCCCCCGGTTTGCGGAGTACAACTGTGCGTTCAAGTACATCACGGAGCAAGCGCTGGACGCGCGGTATGTGATGCCGCCTGTGCTGACGAAACGGACGATGGAGCTGGGCGCGAAGTACAGCCCTGATTTTGTCTGCACGCCGTTCAAGACGATTCTGGGCAGCATGATCGAGGCGTTGGAGGCGGGCGCGGACACGTTGTTCATGACCCACGGCCTGTGCCGTCTGGGGTACTACGGGGAACTGCTGGAGCAGATTCTGCGGGATCTGGGGTACCAGTTTGATTTCATCAACCTGTCGGACTACGACATGAGCAAGAAAAAGGAGTACTTACGTATCGTCCGGCGCTTTGACCCCAAGGTGAACCCGGCGCGTTTTCTGGCGCAGTTCATGGAAGGGGTTCGGATGGTGGAGTACCTGGACGAGATCACGGCGGAGTACTACCAGAACTGCGGCTTTGACACCACCGGCGGGGACTACCGGCGGGCGTACCAGGATTTTCTGACGGCGATGTACACGGCGCGGGGCCGGAGGGACGTGGAGGAGGGCTACCGGGCGGCGAAGCGCGCGTTGCGTGCGGTGCCGCTGGACAAGCCGCAGCGACCTCTGAAAGTAGGCATTGCGGGGGAATTTTACACAGTGATGGACCCGTTCTCCAACCTGGAGCTGGAGCAGAAGCTGGCGGAGATGCGGGTGGAGATTCACCGCTGGATGAACGTCACGAACCAGTTCATCCACCACGGCGGGCAGAAGAATATGCACGTGAAGGTGAAGGATCTGTGCGCATACGAGATGGGTCCGACAGCGACGGCAAATATTTGGTGGGCGCGGGAGTGCGCGGAGCGGCGTTTTGACGGGCTGATCCACATCAAGTCGGCCAGCTGCACGCCGGAGATCGACGTGATGCCGGTGCTGCAAAACATCAGCGCGGACTATAAGATACCGGTCCTCTATCTGACCTACGACGCGCAGACCAGCGATGTAGGGCTGATGACCCGCCTGGAGGCATTTTACGACATGATCGACATGAGAAAGAAGGTTCTTTGAATTGGAACACGCGTATCTGGGCATAGACGTGGGGTCGATTTCCACGAAGGGCGTCATTATAGACAAGGACAACAAGATTTTGAGCAGCCAGTACATTTGGACACAGGGCGATCCCATCGGGGCGGTGAAGGAGCTGGTGCGTTTGCTGGAGGGTCAGTTTGACAAGGAGCATTACAAGATCGTGGCCACGGGGGCGACTGGCAGCGCGCGGAAGCTGGTGGGAACGATTTTAGGGGCAACGATGGTGAAGAACGAGATCACGGCGCACGCGGTAGGGACGACGGCGTTTTACCCGGACGTGCGCACGATTTTGGAGATTGGGGGGCAGGACTCGAAGATCATCCTCGTGGAAAACGGGGTAGCGGTGGACTACGCGATGAACACGCTGTGCGCGGCGGGGACGGGGGCGTTTCTGTCCAGCCAGGCGAAGCGGTTAGGCATTGAGGTGGAGGAAATCGGGGAGTACGCGCTCCGTTCCAGCCACCCGACGCAGATTGCGGCGCGGTGTACGGTGTTTGCGGAATCGGACTTGGTGCATAAGATCCAGATGGGGCATCCGCGGGAGGATATCATTGCGGGCGTGTGCAACGCGGTGGCGTCGAACTACCTGAACAACGTGGGGAAGGGGAAGAAGATCGTCTCTCCGGTGGTGTTCCAGGGGGGCGTGAGCAAGAACAAGGGAGTCGTGGCGGCGTTTGAGCGCACGTTAGGGTGTAAAGTGATCGTGGATGAGAACGGGCATTTGATGGGGGCGTTAGGCGCGGCGATTCTGGCGCGGAAGGGCAGCAAGCGGCAGGAGTTTGACTTTTCGATTGAAAACATCGACTTCCGCACGCGGGAAGCCAACTGTGACGGCTGTTCCAACCGCTGTGAGATCATCTGCGTCTACCGCGGGGAGGAGCTGATCGACGCCTGGGGCAACCGCTGCGAACGCGGGGCGAAGGTTCATTAGTTCTGCGGCGTAAGCTGAACGACTTGCTCATACAGCAGGGCGTATTTTTGGTGAAAGGCACGGTTTTGGTGGTAGTGGCCGAAGAACCAGCATTGAAAGCGGCAGCGTTGGGCGACCTCGTCCAGGAAATCGGTCAGGGCGTCGGTTTGGTATAACCCGCCGCTCAGCTCCGCCTGTAGGGAGGAGGGGCAGCAATGGGTGATGATGTAGTCCACGTTCCAGTCGTGCTGGTCCAGATTGGCGCGGGCGGTGTCGTACTCAGCGGGGCTGGGCAATTCCTCGGGCCACCAGGAGCGGTGATGGATGCGGTACAATGCGCCGCTGGCGTTGAGCTGGCGGAGCTTCCGGCTGAACAGGGGGTCGTCGGGTTCCAGGATACCGCCGTCGATGTCGTGACTGCTGGCCCCGCCCATTGTGAAGAAGGTTTTGCCTTGGATATCGTAGACCTGCCCGCGCATGAGGTGGATAACCGATGGGCGGATACGCTGGACCGATCCGCCGTGCCAAGGTTCGACGGGGTAGGTTGCCAGGAGGTCGAAATTCTCGTGGTTGCCGGAGACGAAGAGGGTGGTGTAGGGGTTGGCTTCCAGCTGGTCCAGCTCATACTGTTCGTAAGGACTGCCGTCCCAGACGCCGCCGAAGTCGCCGCAGATGATGAGGTAATCCTGTTTGGTCAAGCCTTCCTGTTCGTAGAAGTCGGGATTCTGAAAACGTTTGAACTCCCCGTGGGTATCGCCTGTTATGTAAATGGCCAAATTGACACAACCTTTCTCAAAAAGAAGCGGAAGGCGCTGAGCGCCTTCCGCGTTTGGAGTATGGAGGTTACTTGCCGCTGTTGGTGAGGCTCTCCAGGATGGTGTAGCGGTCCATTTCGAAGCTCTTCTGCATAGCCAGGGCCTCTTCCATGTCCAGGTCGACGATCCGGCCATCCAAGGTGGCGATGATGCGGTTGCCTTTGCCCTCGACCAGGGTCTTGACGGCCTCAAAGCCCATACGGCTGGCGGTCTCGCGGTCCCGGGCGGTAGGTGCGCCGCCGCGCTGGATATGGCCCAGGACGGTCACGCGTGGGTCGATGCCCAGCTCTTCGTGGATGCGCTGCGCGATCTCGTAAGCGCTTCCGGAGCCTTCCGCGGCGACGACCATGTAGTGTGTAGTACCGGCCAGCCGGGCGCGGCGGATTTTTTCGACCACGTCGCGTTCAAAGTCGAGCTGGCGTTCCGGGATCAGGACGGCGGTCGCGCCCACAGCGATGCCGACGTAGAGGGCGAGGTACCCGGCGTGGCGGCCCATGACCTCCACCACGGAGCAGCGTTCATGGGACTGCATGGTGTCGCGGAGTTTGTCGATACATTCCAGGGCGGTGTTGCAGGCGGTGTCGAAGCCGATGGTGTAGTGGGAGCAGCCGATATCGTTGTCGATAGTGGCGGGGATGCCGACGACATCCAGCTTCTGACCTTTTTCGGCGACCTGGCGGGAGAGGGCCAGCGCGCCGCGGAAGGTACCGTCGCCGCCAATGGTGACGATGCCGTTCAGGCCGAGCAGCTTGCAGGTAGCGATAGCTTTTTCGCGGCCTTCGGGCTGCATGAACTCCATGCTGCGTGCGGTGTAGAGGATGGTGCCGCCTTTGTTGATGATGTGGCTGACGCTGGAGCTGTCCATACGGACGAAGTCGCTGTTAATCAAGCCGCTCCAACCGCGCCGGATGCCGACGCATTCGATGCCCTGGCTTGTCGCGCTGCGGACGACCGCGCGGACTGCCGCGTTCATACCGGGCGCGTCGCCGCCGCTGGTCAGAACCCCGATCCGTTTTACCTGACTGTCCATAATTTCTGGAACCTCCCTTTGATTTGATTCAGGGCGAAGCCCTGTTTCTGGGGTATCAGCGAGAATATTATGTCACTGCGGCAAAAAAAAGTCAAGAAGGCCCTGGACATACCTGGCAAGTCAGTCTTTTTCCCTATAGAAGGGACCTTCCCAGGACCCGAAACTGTCAAATTGTATCATGCCTGCCCGCCCCGGTGGAGAAAACCGCCAAATCTCAGAGGAAAATTTCTTCAAAAAAATTTCGTTTTTGCTGTTGACAACCAAAGCATAGTTTAGTATAATGACATGGCTGTTGCGGGAGCGGGCACGTGAGGGAGCATAGCTCAGCTGGTAGAGCACATGCCTTACAAGCATGGGGTCACAGGTTCGAGCCCTGTTGTTCCCACCAAGTACTCTCCTTTCCCCAAACTACCTGGCGCGGTAGTTCAGTTGGTTAGAACGCCGGCCTGTCACGCCGGAG
>CANDKT010000083.1 GCA_947385365.1 uncultured Bacillota bacterium
ATGACCAGAACTTCCATAAGATCAACATCGCTTCCGATCTGGAAAACGGCACCATTACACGCAGCGTGGGCCAGGCCGGTGCAGGTACGTCTATTACACTTACCGTCCAGCCTAACGAAGGTTATGAGCTGACGCCTGCCAGCCTCACCGTCACCGGCGCAAGCGGCGCGGTCAAAGTCACCGAACAGGACGGCGCGTATACCTTCACCATGCCTGACGAGGACGTCACCGTCTCCGCTCAGTTCCAGAAGCTCAAGCTGACCATCACCCACGAACTGACCAACTTGACTTGCAGCAAAAACAGCGAGGGACACAGCCACGAAGTAGAGTACGGCACGCAGGAAGCGATCACTTTGGTTCCCGCCGAGGGTTACGCATTGCCCGCCCGCGAGACCATCACGATCACCAATGCCAACGGCGACGCTATCACCGGCTGGACGATTAACGACAACGGCACAATCACCATCACCGGCGGCGTGACCAGCAACCTGACCATCAAAGCAACCGGTATCGTCAAAACCTACGTGGTCAACTACACCCTGACGAACGGTTTGAGCGCACCCGAGGCCAACGCTCCCCGTAAGACGGACTACAAGGCCGCTTACACCGGCAAACTGGAAGCGGCCAGCGGCTACAAGCTGCCTGAAACCATCACCGTCACTATGGGCGGCGAGGCATTCACAGGCTTCCAGTACGATTCCTCCAATGGTACCATTACCATCGAAGCAGGCCAGATCACCGGTAATCTGGTCATCACCGCGGAAGGCGTCAAGAGCAGCTCTGGCGGCGGCGGAGGCGGCGGTTCCTCCTCCAGCAGCAGTACCGTTACCGTACCCGTGAGCGGCGATTCCAACTCCGTCAAGGTCAACGCCAGCGTGTCTGGCTCCACCGCAACCGTGAAGGACATCGACACCAGCAAGTTGAACTCCGTGGTCGGCAGCGACGTCAAGACCGGCACTGTGGAAGTCGACTTCTCCGGCATGGGTAAGACCATCAGCACCGTCAACCTGCCCACCAAGGCGGTCAAGGAGATCGCTAAAGCGGCCAACGACAGCGAGAACGACGTGGACGGTTTGACCGTCAAGCTGTCCAGCGGCGAAGTCGCGTTCGACGCCGAAGCTCTGGACGAGATCCAGCAGCAGGCCAGCGGCACTCAGCTCACCCTGACCGTCGCCCCCGCCAAGCCTTCCGACCTCAACGCCCGCCAGAAGGAGACCGTCGGCGACGCCCCCGTCTTCGACCTCATCCTCAAGTCTGGCAGCAAGGTCATCACCGACTTCGGCGGCGGTTACGCTACCGTTTCGATTCCCTACACCCTGAAAGAGGGCCAGAAACCCGCCGGTATCGTGGTCTACTACCTGGATAACGACGGCAACATCACACCTTGCGAGACCATGTACGACGTGCGTTCCAAGAGCGTCATCTTTACCGCAGGCCACTTCTCCAAGTACGTCATCGGTTACGACGAGACCCAGGCTTGGGAGAACCCGTTCGTCGATGTGGAAGACGACGATTACTTCTACGCCCCGGTCCGCTGGGCCGTTGAAAACGACGTGACCAGCGGTACCAGCGCGACTACCTTCAGCCCGGACAACTCCTGCACCCGTGCGCAGATGGTGACGTTCCTCTGGAAAGCCGCCGGTTCTCCCAAGGCGCAGAAGTCCGAGAACCCCTTCACTGATATCAAGTCCGGCGATTACTTCTATGACGCCGTTCTGTGGGCGGTGGAAAAGGGCATCACCAGCGGTACCAGCGCAACGACGTTCAGCCCGGACGCCTCCGTAACTCGTGCGCAAGCGGTCGTGTTCCTGTACGCTTACGCCAATCGTCCCGCGCCCGCTTCCGAGAACCCCTTCACGGACGTGGCCGACGGCGCTTACTACACCAACGCGGTCCGCTGGGCGGTCGCCGAGAAGATCACCAGCGGCACCAGCGACACGACCTTCAGCCCCGAGAACGTCTGCACGCGTGCGCAGATCGTCACCTTCCTGTTCCAGGCAATGCAGTAATTGCTGCCTTTCCCTTGCACAGCAAACCCAAAAGGGCTGGCCGGTTTTCGGCCAGCCCTTCCTTTCCCTCAAGCTGCTGTTTACTTTCTGTTCTCCGTTCGCTATAATGAAAGAACGCAGAGAGAACGGAAATCTATCCTTGAACGGAGGAGTTTGGTATGAATTTTACCCGAGGGACCCGAGATAAACTGAGCAAGTACATAGACGTGAACGCGGCGTTCTGCGTGTCTATGAAGCTGGACGGTCCGGCAGTGTATGACTTCTGCTGCTTCGGGCTGGATGGGGAACGGAAACTGTCCGATGACCGGTACATGGTCTTTTACAACCAACCGGCTTCCCCAGGCCGGGAAGTCTGCCTGACCGCCCAGCCCGGCAGGGCGGAGTTTCAGGTGAACCTTTCCAGACTGCCCCAGACAATCGAACGACTGGTGTTCACCTGCAACATTGACGGGGCGGGTACCATGAGCGCGATCCGAAACCACCGCGTGGTCCTGTCTCAGAACGGAAGGGAGTCCATCTCAATAGACCTGTCCGGGGCGGATTTTCGGGAGGAAAAAGCGATCATCTCCCTGGAGCTGTACCGGAAAGGGGAGTGGCGCGCCGCAGCAGTCGCCAGCGGGTTCAACGGCGGGCTGTCCGCTCTGCTGAAGTCCTTCGGCGGTACGGAGGAAACGCAACCAGTCCCCGCGCCGCCCGTCCAGCCTTCCAGCGAGGAACAGTTCACGAAAACGATCATGAGGCGCATCAACCTGTCCAAAGACCGGGTCAACCTGGAAAAACACGTGGTCAACCTCAGCAAATGCGTGGTCAATCTCAAAAAAGAAAACGGTGTGGATCTGGGCTCCGTCCGGGCGAAGGTCGCCGTCGTGCTGGACTACAGCGGTTCCATGTACAGCCTCTACATGAACGGGACCGTTCAGCGCACCATCAACCGCTTGGTCCCGCTGGGGCTGACCTTCGACGACAACGGCTCCATCGACGTGTACCTGTTCCAGTCCGACTACCGGAAAATACCGGACCTGGACCTGTCCAACTACGAACGCTACGTCACCGATGTCATCCAGAGAGAGCATTACCCAATGGGCGGCACCAGCTACGCTCCGGTCCTTCAGGCGATCCTCAAGGGCGTGAGAACACAGGACGACCCGACTTTCGTCCTCTTCATCACCGATGGGGAGAATGTGGACCGGTCGCAAACCAACAAGATCATCCTGAAAGCCTCCACCATGAACCTCTTCATCCAGTTCATCGGCATCGGTGACGAGAGGTTCCGGTACCTCCAACAGCTGGACGATTTGCCCGGACGGACACGAGACAACACAGGATTTTCTAAAATGGCCTCTCTGGACAGCGCGTCAGACAGCGAACTTTACACCGCGGTGCTGAAACAGTTCTCCGCTTGGCTGAAGGGACAGCAGTGACGATTTTTTCAAAGTTTGCCATTTAAGAAGAGAGATTTCTTGTATTCTCTCCCCCCTTCGGGGGGGGGAGAATGCACTCAAATACCTTGAATAACCAACCGGACTTTCCTTGACAAGCAATGCCCAATGAGAGTATTATGTAGAAGGAAGCTTTCCTGCTGTATAACCAGATTTGTATCAGGCCCAATTTCCCAACGACCTCAAAGCCCGCGGCAAAACAGTCCTGTTTCCCGGTCACTCTTGATGGAGAGGAGGGTATGCTATGAAGCTGATTATAGTGGACGACGAACCGCTCGTACTGGAACATCTGCAATACCTGTGCGGCGATATCCCCGGTTGGGACATCGCAGGTGCGTTCACCGATCCGCTCCAAGCCCTGCGCTATATCCAGGAGCATCCGGTGGAACTTGCAGTCCTGGATATCCAACTGTCCAAAATGTCCGGCTTGGACCTGCTGTCGCGCCTGCGCGCGGTCCTGCCTAAGCTACAGGCCATCTTTGTGACCGCCTACGAGGAGTATTCTTTGGCAGCCTGGCAGGAAAATGCCTGCGGCTACCTGCTCAAGCCAATCGCGAAAGAAGACGTCCAAAAGGCGTTGGAACGAGCCAGCCACCTCTGCTCCCCCTCCGAGGAACTGTTCTTGAGTACCTTCGGACGGTTCGATCTGTTCCGGAACGGCGAGGCAGTGCTGTTCAAAAGCCGGAAAGCAAAAGAATTGCTGGCCTTGATGACCGCCCGGATGGGCGGAACCACGACTATGGAAATGGTCATCGACCGGCTCTGGGAGGGCGAAGCCTACACCGAAGGCGTCAAGGTCAAGTACCGGAAGGCCGTCATGTACCTGCGGCAGACGTTGGACGAATTGGGCTTGTCCAGAATGCTCGAGGCTTCCCGCGGCCAGCTGCGGATGAATTTCAGCGGCGTGAAATGCGACTTCTTCGACATGATGAACGGCGACCCGAAAGCCTGCGCCATTTATCACGGCGCTTTTATGACCGAATATTCCTGGAGCGAGTACTATATCCCTATGCTGGAACACCTGTCCGCGGAATTTCACAAACGAACCGAACCACTTTGAATGCAGGAGTGTGCTTCTTGTTTCTTTGCACAAGAACACGCTCCTGTATTTGTTTAATTTGTAGAATCGTAAAAAAAGGAACGCTTCTGGAACGCTTTTGGAACGCTTGGCGGTATATATTCTTATCGCAGAAAATATCTGCTACAGAACCAATCAAAAAGCAGGTGTTTCTGTATCCTAAGGGGCAACGGCCCCTAAATTAACAAGGGAGGGTCATATCAGTGAAAACATGGAAACACAAACTTCGCTCTCTGCTTTCCCTTACGTTGGCAGCTGCGCTTTGCCTGTCTATGGCTGCGCCTGCCTTCGCAGCAGAAGCGAACCCGGATACGCCATCCAGCACTGCGTCGCTGGACGGAACGTACTGGGTCATGTATCCCAACAGCGACCAAGTCATGGGTCCCGGCAACGGCCTTGTGCAAGCCGCAAATGATTTATGGCTTTGGGAAATTGAGGCGAAAAATGATAACCTCGAGTATAAATCCCATGTCGCGTATACCTTCGCCGATGCAGGCGAGGAGAATACCTATTATTGGGAGTGCTTGACCAATAAAGACATGGTGGTCGCTGCGAAAGGGGCCGCTGCTGACCAAGCAGTCACTTTAGCAGCGAAAAATGCTTCTGATCCGCTTCAAAAGTGGGTCATCACAGCTCAGGAGGATGGTACCTACACCATCCAGAACGGCGCGCTGTATGCAGGCGGCGGTACCAGACAGTGTGCAGTCAAACTGGCTGCCGATAAAGTCACCTGGACGCTGAAGAAGATCGAACCGGAGATCTCCCTCTCCCTCAGCGGCAACAGCGCCCTGCTAGGCGGCACAGTGACCGCTACCGTGAGCGGCAATGACGCCAGTTTCCAGACCATCACCGCCAGCACCAATGGCGTGACGCTGGAAAGCAGCAATACCGCTGTGGCTACCATAGAAGGTACGACCATCACCGCCGTGGCCGCAGGCGAAACGAACATCACTGCGAAATATGAAGCGGACGGCCAGACATACACATCCAACAGCATCAAACTCACCGTTTCAGAACAAGCCGAACCAGCTAATCTGGAAGCGGATACCCTCTACCGGGTGTACCTGAACCTGGACAGCCCCGCCGCAGAAGGCCGTAACCTCATCGGCCCGAACGGGGGGAGCATGGAAGTGGGCACCCAAATGTATAGCTGGTGGCAAAACGAAACCAGATATCATGAGCGGATGTTCCAATTCGAGAAAAACAGCACGGATAACACCTACCTCTGGGTGTGCCGCAACAACAGCGAACGTGCTGTGGCCAATGATAACGGCACGCTGAAACTGGCCGCAAAAGACCCCACCGCCGAAAATCAGAAGTGGACCATCGAAAAATTGGGTGACAAGTCCTACATCCTGAAACAGGGCGGCAAATTCCTCACCAGCGCTTTGAAGTCCGCTCCCACTTTGAGCGACACGATGGGCATCACCTTCGATATCGAGAAGGTGGACGTGGAACCTGTTCTGTCTATGGAACTCAGCGCCAGCCGGGTCGACTTGAGTACAGCGGACAAGACAGTTCAAATCACCCTTGCCGCTATCGACAGCAACTATAAAGACGTGACAGCGGCTGAACTGGCTAAAGCTACCGTGACCAGCAGCAATACCGCCGCCGCTACCGTGAACGGCACGACGATTACTGCTCTGGCCGCCGGTGAAACCACAATCACTGCGAAACTGACCATCGATGGACAGGAATGCTCCGCAACAGCAAAACTGTCCGTTCTGGACAAGATCGAAACCCCCACTTTGGATGGGATCTATTTCGTAACTGGCACCGGTGCGGCGAAGGACCAGTGCATTGAGCCTGGCGGCGACGCGATCAATGCAGGCAACAACTTGTGGTTCTGGACCCACGGGGCACAGGAAAGCCGACTTTGGATCTTCCCCGACGCTGGAGACGGCTATGTCTACTGGCAACCCCTGACCAATACCAGCCTTTACATCACTTCAACTGGAACGACCCTCGATTTCGCTACTTCTTCCGACAAGAAGATCAAGTGGGAGGTCATTCCTGCCGAAGCTGAAAATCAGTATCTGCTGAAAAATGTGGCGACCGGCGAATATGTAAAGGAAGTCTCCAAAAGCAAGGATGGCGTCTTGACTACCAATGAGGCCGAAGCCGCAGTCCTGAAGTTCGCCGAACAGCCCAACACGATCTCAATCCCCACCGGCCTGTTTGTGGGCCAGAAGGCGACTGTCTCCGCCACCAACCCCGCTTCTCCCGTTACCGTCACCTCCAGCGACCCGACCGTCGTTTCTGTGGATGGGAACGTGATCACTGCCCTTAAGGGCGGCACCGCAATCATCACCGCCCAAATCGGCGACGACGAATCCACCAAAGTCAATCAGAACTTTACCGTCCTGAGCGCTCCCGCCGGGCTGGAAGGCAGCTTCTGTATGTACGGCGACAGCATCGGCGGTATCCTGGAACCCAGCGGCAACAGCGGAACCGGCAATATCTACGACGGCAACGAAATGTATAACTGGAACAACTCCGTCGCTAATTACCGCGTGTACCGCTTCTCCGACGCCGGAGACGGTTACGTCTATTGGCACTTCGATTACAACTCCGGTATCGTCATCGCCGCTACGGACGCTTCCACCGTGCTTCAAAAGGCCCTGGACACCGCCAGCGATGCCCAGAAGTGGAAGATCACCCCTGTGGCAGACAAGGAAGGCGTCTATACCATTCAAAACAAAGCCTATTCTACTTATATCGCCACCGAAGGCGATAAGGGCAACGCAAAGATCATCCTCGCAGGAGACACAGCCCTCAAGTCTGTCAACTGGAAGTTCTCCGAGCTGAAGCCCGCACTCTACTTCAACGCTTCCGCTTCCACCATCGGCGTGGGCGGTACCGCGAAAGCCGAAATCAACGCCCGTGATAAGTTCGGCACCGCGCTGACCCCCACCGTCACCGTCACCAGCAGCAATGCCGCTGTCCTGACCGTGGCGGACGGCTCCGCCGCTACCCCCGCTTTCGCCGAGAGCGTCAGCTTCGACGGCCAGAAAGTGCCACAGGTGGCCATCAAGGGCGTCGCAGCCGGCACCGCTAAGCTCACCGCCACCATGAACCTGGAAGGTACCCCCTACACCGCTGAGCTGGAGATCACCGTGGCAGAGAAGGCCCCCCTCTTCTCCGGCGACGAGTGGTTCAAGGGTATCACCACCCCCGAAATCAACCGGGAACCTTCCCACGCCGACTTCTTCCCCTACCAGGACGCCAGCACCGCCGCAGCAGCGGAAAAGAGCGCCTTGGACGACGTGGACGAGACGTCCAGCGATTACTACCAGCTCCTGAGCCAGACCGAATGGGACTTCGCTATGGTCGAGACCCCCGCCGAGGCCGAGGAAATGGACGCCGCTTGGTTGGCCGAAACTCTGGCCGACAGCTCCGCGTTCCAGAAAGAGTTCGTCCCCGCCGAGTGGCAGGCGTACAAAAACGCCGACGGCACCTTCAAGTATGACGAACCCGTCTATACCAACAGCTACCTGCCTTGGGGCAGCATCCCCGGCAACGGCACGCCGAACTACGCCGACCCGCAGGCCCCTACCCACTATAACCCCGTCGGTTACTACCGCACCTCCTTCACTACCCCCGAAAATTGGAACGGCCGGAATATCTTCGTCTCCTTCGAGGGCGTGAAGTCCGCCTACTACGTCTACGTCAACGGTCAGCAGGTCGGTTACTCTACCGACAGCTTCACCGCGCACGACTTCAACATCACACCCTACCTCAACGCCGCCGGTGAGTCCAACACCCTGGCCGTCAAGGTCTTCCGCTTCTCCATCGGCAGCTACCTGGAAAATCAGGACATGATCCACGGCAGCGGTATCATCCGCGACGTCTTCCTCTACTCCAAGGACGCTAAGGCCGAAATCCGTGACTTCTTCGTCCAGACCTCCTTCGAGGACCGCACCGACGTCAACAGCGACGTCAACGTGGCCGTGGACGTGGACGTCCGTAACCTCACCAACACCGAGATCACCGACGCCTACACCGTGGACGTCACCCTCAAGACCCTGGACGGGAAAACCGTCGCCAGCGATTCCATCTCCTACGACAGCCTCACCGCCCTGGACGGCGTGACCGGCGCGACCGATCCCACCAAAAAAGCCCACGACGGCGAGAAAAAAGTCAACCTGGGCGACCGTCAGACCGCTGAGTTTACCGTCACCAACCCCGAAAAGTGGTTCCCTGATACCCCCAACCTCTATATGCTCACCTTGGAACTGAAGGACAAAGACGGCAACGTGGTCGAGGCGACCGCGCAACGCATCGGTTTCCGCGAGGTCTACAAGGTCAACATCAACGACGACGGTCAGGAACAGATGCAGATCACCGGTCAAAAGCTCATCTTCCGCGGCGTCAACCGTCACGATACCGACCCCGTCAACGGACACGCCGTCAGCCGTCAGAACATCATCGACGACTTGAAGATGATGAAGCAGATGAACGTCAACGCGTTCCGGACCTCCCACTACCCCAATGACCGGTTGGTCTACGACCTGGCCGACGAGCTGGGCCTCTACGTCTACGCCGAGGCCAACGTGGAAACCCACGGCGCGGCTTACGATATGGCTGGACCTAATTCCGCTATCCCCGGTTCCGACGCCCGTTGGGTGTGGCCCGTCATGGACCGCAATATGAATATGGTGGAGCGAGACAAAAACCACGCCTCCGTCATCATCTGGTCCTACGCCAATGAATCTACCTACACCGTCATCGACTGGAACAACGATTACTGCTTCTGGGCCACCGCGCAGGCCATCCTGAAGCGCGACCCCAGCCGCCTGCGTATGTACGAGCGCGAAAACCACGGCTATGAACACTCTTACGTCAAGGATAACAACGACGACGATCCTTGGAGCTACGAACACCGCGCCAAGAACGTCATCGACGCCCACGCGACCCAGTACCCCGAGGCTTCCGCTGTCCAGAGATGGGCCTCCAACACCGGCAATAAGCTCCCCTATCTGGAGCAGGAGTACGAACACGCTATGGGGCAGTCCTTCGGCAGCTTTACCCTGTTCTGGGACCTGAACCGCACCATGCCCAACGTCCAGGGCGGTTTCGTCTGGGACTGGATGGACCAGACCCGCGTCACCACCCGTATCGACGAGGAAACCGGTGAGAAGTCTACCTTCTGGGGCTACGGCGGCGACTGGATCGACACCGTCACCAACGCCGACGCCTTCTGTGGCAACGGCGTCATCAACGCCGACCGCACCCCCAGTTCCCGCGCGATCCAAATGCGCTACGATCACCAGCAGGTGAACTTCTACCCCGTGGACGGCAACGGCGACGCGAAGAACGACTACAAGGTCACGGACAAGACCTTGCAGTTCAAGGTCGTCAACGAGTACGAGAACACCGACCTCGACGCCTTCAACATCACCTGGAAGCTCATGGCCGATACCACTGAGCTGGCCAACGGCGTCTTGGACCTCTCCACCGCCTCCATGACTGGCACCGCGCCTTCCAACGATAAGTATAAGGTCGCTGTGGACTTCAGCAACACCATCGTGACCATCACCCTCCCCGACGTCACCCCCGAGGCCGGCGTCAACTACCTGCTGAACTTCTCCGTGGAGAACAAAGTCCAGCCCGATTGGGATACTTCCGTCTGGGAGTACGACAACGTGGTGGCTTACGACCAGTTCGACCTGACCCCCACCGGCGACGACGCCGTGGCACGGGATAAACTGGACCTGTCCACCATGAACCCCTTCACCACTGCGGAAAATGGCGAGGAAACCCTCACCGTGTCCGGCATCACCGCCAGCGGCGGAATCTACTCCTTCACGATGGACAAAACCACCGGCATCATCTCCAACTATACCCTGAACGGTAAGGTCGTCCTCAAGAAAGGCCCTGTGCCCAGCCTCTGGCGCGCTATGACCTACAACGATACCCCCACCAACTATAACTCCGAGCTGCGCAACGCGGACGACGCGATGGCTCTGCTGGAAGCGCCCGTCATCACCGTCGACCCGAACAACAAGCACATCCGCGTGGAGCTGAACGTCGACATGACCAAAGCCCCCAAAGCGGACGCTACCCAGACCATGACCTACGACATCTACGCCAACGGCGAGATCGTGGTCTCCAGCGCCTTCACCCCCAAGTCGGACTTCGCTACCGGCGCCGCTGGCGCGTGGTCCCTGCCGAAAGTCGGCCTGCGTATGACCGTGGCTCCCGGCTACGAAACGCTGGAGTACCTGGGCCGCGGCCCCGACGAGACTTACTGCGACCGGAAAACCGCTTCCGTGGTGGGCCTCTACCAGAGTACTGTAGACGAACAGTTCATTACTCAGTACCTTAAACCGCAGGAGAACGGCAACCGGACCGATGTCCGCTGGACGTCCCTGACCAACGAGCAGGGCGAGGGCTTGATGGTGGTCGCAAACGGCACCGTGGAAACCTCCGCGCTCCACGTGAAAGCCGAGAACATCAACCTTTCCACTGACTCCCGCCCCTATAACGACCCCACTTACCGCCACTCCACCGAAGTGCCTATGGATGAGGACACCTACTGGTGCATCGACGCCATGCAGCGCGGCGTAAGCAATACCGGCTTCTTCAACCATATCCCGCTGCCCGGCTTCTACCCCACTACCACAGGTCTGCCTACCTATTCCGAGTCCTTCCGTATCGTTCCCGTGGACAACAGCACCGATAAGCTGGCCGTAGGACGCCTGGGCTTCGAGGCCAAGGAAGGTTCCGGCGAAGAACCCGCCCTGCCGCACGCTATCACCACCGCCGCCGCGGAAAACGGTACAGTGAGCGTAAGCAAAAATTCCGCCCGTCCCGGCGATGTGATCGCCATCACAGCCAAACCGGACGATGGTTACGAACTCGACACCGTCACCGTCACCAAGACCGGCGACACCACCACTGTGACCGTCTCCAACAACACGTTCGTCATGCCCGAGTATGACGTGACTGTGACCGTGACCTTCAAGGCCACTGCACAGCCCCCGCAGTCCTACACCGTCACCACTGCCGCCGTCTCCAACGGTACGGTGAGCGTGGACAAAACTTCCGCCCAGTCCGGTGAGACCGTCACCATCACTGCCACACCGGCTTCCGGCTATGAACTCGACGCCATCACCGTGACCAAGACTGGCGACAGCACTACTACTGTAACAGTCACCAACAACACTTTCGTCATGCCCGAGTATGACGTGACTGTGACCGTGACCTTCAAGGCCACTGCAC
>CANDKT010000084.1 GCA_947385365.1 uncultured Bacillota bacterium
TCTTTTTACCAAAGGCATGGCTTTCATTTGACAGGTCAGAAAAAGTTTGAAGAAGGTACCACCGAATATCTTGTTAAGTTAGAAAGGTAAATTCCAGTTTACCGGGCAGTGATCCATTACGGATAACTGCCCGTTTCGCTATTTTGAGGAAAAATTGAGGGATTGTACATTCAGGAACACAAAAGGTAAAAGGGGTAATAGATTTACGGAGGGAGGCACGGCGACCAGCCGTGTTTTTTTCCGTATGGTAGCCAAAGCGGTTAGAATGGGGAGGTATTGGTCTGACGTGCTGTTCGAGGGCATTCCTTTGATTTCTTAACATTTCTTAACAGAAAAGGGGCATATCTTAACGCCCGTAGGAGAAGCGGAAAAAGAGGAACGCGCCTGCCTGGGTAAAGTTTTGGTCAGACCAAGGCTGGTCAGGGGGGGTACCGGGGAGGAGCGCGGCGGAGGATTCGTTTTTGTCGCAGAGGGACCAGGCACACCAACTGATGCCGTGCTGATCGAGGAGGTCGAGCCAAGCGGCAGATTCTGGAAGGAACACGCCGCCGCTGCCATCGGCGCGGCTGACGCCCCATTCGGAGACGAAGACGGGCAAATTCAGGTTTAGGGCGTCGAGCAAGCGTTTTTGGAGATCTTTCCCGTGGGTACCGGCGTAGAAGTGGAAGGTGTACATTAGATTGGATTGTTCCAAGGGGTCTGCGGCGGCGAGGTGGATATCCTGACTCCAGGTAGGGCTACCGATCAAGATCAGGGCCTGAGGCGACTGAGTACGGATAGCTTGAATGATTCGTTGGGCGTAAGGTTTCACGTCGCCGGACCAGGAGACGTTTCCGTTTGGTTCGTTACAGATTTCGTAGAGGACGTTGGGAGAGTTTTGGTAACGTTGGGCCATAGTGGAGAAGAAGGTTTCGGCTTCTGAGACGTGGTCCATCGGGTTGCCGTCGGAGAGGATATGCCAATCAATGATGACGTACATATCGCAGGCGATAGCGGCGTCTACCGCCTGAATGACTTTCTGCTGCATATCGCTTGGGTTACTGAGATAACCATTTTCAGCGGTGTACATCGCTACACGGAAGACGTTAGCGCCATATTGAGCGGTATTTTGAATAGCTTGCGGTCCGGTAAACTGGCTGAACCATTGGATACCGTGACTGCTCATGCCGCGCAGAGCCACCGGTTGACCTTGTTCGTTGCACAGCTGAGTCCCTTTTACTTGGAGCCAGCCGTTTTTGGACACGCCGTCTCCTAATGTTTGGACTGGTTGAGGGGAGAATTGTTGTTCTGTTGGGGCTTTTGGAACGTTTTTGGTTACTTTCAGGGCTTGACGGAAGAGGACGCAGGCTTCACAGCGGCGTAAGCCGCTTTCGGGGCGGAAACAGCCGTTGCTGTCTCCGGAGACGATACCCGCTTCATAGGCGGCCAAAACGGGTTCGTAGTAACGTCCGTTCAGTTCGGAGAAATCCCGGATTTTTTGACTTTGCTTGTTATAATCTCCCTGAATTTCCGGTAGAAGCGCGCGCATCAGAACTTTTACGGCCAGTTTCCGAGGAATCGGCTGGTCGAATTTTTCGCCTGTTGGAGGCAGTTCGTCCCAGTCGTACCAGTTGGCGCGGAGGGCGGCTTCCATGATGTTTGCCGCCCAATGAGACGTTTGACCAGAAATGGGCGTCAGATCAGCACAACGGGCCGTAATTGCAACAAATTCCGCCGCAGAAATGGTACTTTCCGGTCGGAAACTGCCGTCTGGATAACCGGAAAGCAGATTTTCTGCCGCCATCGCTTCCACCGTTTCCGCATACCAAGCGTTCGCGTTCACGTCCGTGAACGCCAATGCGGAGGTAGCTGTCAGGCTCATAAAAAATACGGCAAGTATTAAAATAGAAAAATAATACAGCATTTTTGGGCTGTTTTTCATGCCAAAACCCCCTTTTTTCGGGTCAAAAACGGGCTTTTTAAGGTCATGTTTTCTCGGGGACGATCTCGATCCAGTACCCGTCCGGGTCGGAGATGAAGTACACGCCCATAGCGGTGTTTTCGTAGCAGATGCAGCCCATCTCTTTGTGGATTTCGTGGAGCTGCTGGAAGCAGTCCGTGCGGAAGGCTAAGTGGAACTCGCATTCGCCCAGATTATACGCTTCCGTGCGGTCCCGCAGCCAGGTCAGCTCCAAGCGGAAATCACTGCCTGCTTCGTCGCCCAGAAAGATCAGCTTGAAAGAACCGTCCTCCGCTGTTTTTTCCCGTACCGGCGTCAAGTTCAGCGCCTGCTTGTAGAACGTCAGACTCCGCTCCAGATCCAGAACGTTGAAGTTGTAGTGGTCAAATCTTGTCATGATAAATTCCTCCTCTATTTGGTGCTTACAGCCTCTATTATAATCAAAAAACAGACCAAGAGCAACCCTTAGTCTGTCTGCTTCAAAATTTTGAACCCGCCTTGGAACCAAACCGTAACTTTGCGGAAAAGTATCCCCCGACGTAACAGGAATTTACGAAAAGGTGTACTTTTTTGTAAATCAAAAGTCCTCCTCTCTGTGGAACATTATATCAGAAAAACCTTGCAATTTCAAGCAAAAGAAGAAGATTTTGGAATGTGAAGTTGCCTTACAAAAAAGTACACATTTCTGTTTTGCATTTACCAGGCAGCAATAGCATACCAAATTTGTCAACTTACCTAAAATGCGGCGATCATTTTTCCTATCAAGTTTTAAAGGAGAACTGGAGTTTATGGAAGCATCTAAAAAAATGCGCCTGCGGTGGAGCCTTGTAAGTCTGGTGTTGAGCTTAGGCTTGATTGTAGGCGCCCAAAACCTTTGGACAGCTTCTGCTGAAACGGGTAGTTTGGGCTACTTTCAAAAGAAAACTGCCTATACCGCAGAGTTTTCAGATGTTCAGGCAGATGACTGGTTTCACAACGACGTCAAAACAGTCTATGAATATGGATTGATGGTAGGAAACAGCACCACTACCTTCAATCCAAACGGGAATGTGAGCATCGCCGAAACAATTACCATTGCAGCTCGCCTGCATTCCCTCTTCTACTCCGGAAATGAGCGTTTCGAAACAACTACACCTTGGTATCAAGTTTACGCCGACTACGCAATGTCAAACGGAATCATTAGCGGCGCTTATCAGAATTATGACCGCGCCGCAACAAGAGCAGAGTTCGCAGTAATACTTTCCGCGGCTTTCCCTGACTACGCTTTGGAAAAAATCAATCAAATCCCTGATAACGCAATCCCCGATGTCAAAATAGACACTCCTTACGGCGAAGCCGTCTATAAACTGTATCGAGCCGGTATCCTGGTCGGAAATGACCAAAAGGGAACCTTTGCTCCTGACACCAATATCCAACGCAGCCATGTGGCTACTATAGTATCCAGAATGGTAGAACCTGACACAAGAGTTACCAAAAGCTCAGATAAACAGCCAGAAAATGGCTCATCCTCCGGAAATAGTTCCTCCTCTGGAACGGGAACACCTGCTAAGGTAGAACCCGCTATTTATGGCCCGTCTTTCGTGCTGGGTTCCGGCGACGCGAAAAAAGGTGACAAAAATGTCCCCGTGACGGTGTTCATCAAAAATAATCCCGGGATTGCTTCTGTCGGATTGACCGTTTCCTACGACGAAGCCTTGACCTTGAAAAATATCGTTTACAATGACCAAATAGGAGGAACCTATATGTTGCCTCCCGCTATGAATAATCCTGCAAAATTAGTCTGGATCAGTCCATTTGCCGATGTTACAGAAGATTGTGTGCTGGCTACGCTCTACTTTGATGTAGACGAGAACGCAGCCCCTGGACATCACCAGATCGCAGCGGTCTACGACGAGGATGATGTCTTTGACAGCGAAATGGATAACGTTTCTTTTGCTGTGGTCAATGGCGCAATTAACGTTACCAAATAAAGAAAAGGAGAGATATATGTGAAACAAGGAAGGAAAAGACTTTTGGCATTGCTCCTTACGTTGGTGATGCTCCTTGGAGTATTGCCCGTGGAGGTCTTTGCCGCAGAACCCGAGGTGACACTACGGGCCGAATCCGTCAGCGGTTCCGCAGGCGCCGAGGTCAAGGTCAGACTACTGCTGGAGGAAAACCCCGGTATCGCCTCGATTGGGCTGACTTTGATTTACGACAACAGCCTCATCACACTCAAATCCGTCGAGTTTAACCCCGAAATGGGCGGGAGTACCGTATCATCCCCAACCTTGAATAGCCCCGCAAAATTGATTTGGATCAATTCAACCGAGAACTTTACAGCCGTGAATGCAACGTTCGCTACCTTGACGTTTCAGATATCAGAATCTGCCGCGGATAATTCCACTGCAAATCTGACAATCGAACATGACAAGGAAGATATTTACGATATCGGCGATAACAACATCAAACTCAACGTCGTCAATGGCACCGTTACCGTTTCCTCCTGTGAACCGGGCGACGTCAATGGGGACGACCGGCTCAACAACAAAGACGCTTCCCTCTTGATGAAGTATCTGGCCGGTTGGGACGTTTCTGTCATTGAGGCTACGTTGGACAACAACAATGACGGAAATGTCAACAACAAAGACGCTTCCAATTTGATGAAATACCTCGCAGGCTGGCCCGTGACGCTCTATTGCGGCTGCGGGAAAACAACTGGCCCCCAATGTGACCATACTATGGAAGCAATCCCGTTCAAAGCGGCTACCTGTACAGAAGAAGGAAATACCGCCTACTGGCACTGTACGAAATGCAACAAGTATTTCAATTCTGAGGCCGGAACTGTGGAAATCAAACTGAAAGACACGGTTATCAAGGTAACACATAACCTTGAAGAGGTGCCTTACAAGGCTCCGACTGCCACAACGCCCGGTACGATTGCCTGCTGGCACTGTACGGTCTGCTCGAAATATTTCCTCGATGCGGAAGGCACGGAGGAAATCGACCGCAGCGAGATTGAAATACCCGTGAGTGATGAGGGCAAAACTGTCGTCCAATACGACCTGTACGGCGGGGACGATTACTTGAGGGGCGTCAGCGTAGAGAACAAAAACCCCAGCGAATTTGTTTCGGAGCAAGGCTTGACCCTCTCTCCGTTGAATGCACCAGAGGGATATAAATTCATTGGCTGGCGCATTGTGGATGGAACTTCAGAAGGTACGCCGGTCACTAAAATACCTGCTCAGGCACCCGGAACCATCGTGAGAGTTCGTGCTGTGTGGGAGCTGATCGAATATGATATCACCTATGTGAACTATAAAACTCCGGTGGGCGATGTCGTGGATGAAAAAGCGCTGCATTACTCCGTCGACCAAGGCAAGGCGAACCTGCCTAATCCGGAGGTCAAAAACTATATCTTCTTGGGCTGGTACGACCAGAACGGGAAAGAAGTGGAAAGTATTCCAGCCGGAACAACAGGGCATATCACCTTGAACGGTTACTGGACAAGTTTGCGGAATCTGGCAAAAGCCCAAAAAGTCGAAAATCCCATTATTTTGGAGAATACAGACGAAGGAATCATCTATTTCACCTATGAACTCGGAACGATCAATAACATCCCGCTCTCTGACCCCATTTGGGAACTGCAAAGTGTTGCCGGACTGGAACAGCAAAGGTCCACAACCGTGACCACATCTATCACATCCGCCCAGGCCAGCAGCATTGCGGATACGATCTCAAAAGAGACGGTAGATTCTGGCACATGGACGCTGTCCGAGGAATGGAACGAGTCGACCAGCGTGAATGAGACTTGGGCTGAGGAACATGGAATGACCGTAGAACAGGCTGAGAATCGGACGGCAACCGAGACTGGTACATATAGCGTCACCGATTCGAACGGCGGGAAAGAATCCAGTACGAAAACCGATGGAACGACGACTTTGACCTACGACAGCAAGGAGAAAGAGAAAGAAAAAGGCGCTCAGTTTGATATCAAGGGTTCCACATCATACGAAACTTCCGGCGGCATCAAGCTAGGCGGTTTAGTGGACGCCGGCACGAAACTGGAAGTCGGCGGAGAAGTCGGCTATGGCAATTATGGTAAAAATAAAACTACAACACATTCCGGTTCAGATACCACAAAAGTGAACACGACCGTCACGGAAGATACCAAAACATGGAACAGTTCGACCACGCAATCCATCACGCAGACAGCAAGTGTAAGTTCCTCGGTCAGCAAGGCCCTCTCTCAGGTCATCAGCAACGAAAAGAGTTACGGGAAAACTTACGCCTATGGCGGCTCAGGAAGCGAGTCTCAGGGATTTAGCAACAGTGCCAGCACAAGCGTGAATAGTTC
The DNA here is from genome assembly GCA_947385365.1 of uncultured Bacillota bacterium. GTDB lineage: Bacteria > Bacillota > Clostridia > Oscillospirales > Oscillospiraceae > Lawsonibacter. Next base: position 6,276 of record CANDKT010000084.1, read on the forward strand.
CTCTTCCCTCTCCTATTCAAAAGAGGAAATCAAAACAACTACTTCAACTTACTCCTCCGATGGCAGACTGGAAGGCAAATACCGCCTCGTGATCGCAGGGACCGCGCATGTATTTGCTGTGGTGGGCTACGATATTGCCAGCCGCTCGTATTTCACTCATACTTATAGCGTAATGGACGATAAGACTTACGAATTTTTAGATTATACACCAAAAGGTTCCGACTTCGACGACAGTGAATATAGCGTGCTGCCCTTCGAGATCCCGTATTTGATTCATGAATACGTTGCAAGCGTCACTGCTATGACGGACGGCCTTCGATTCAGAACCAATACGCAGTCCGGGACTGCCACAATCACCGGCTATACCGGCGCGTCTGCTGACGTAATCGTTCCTGCTTATGTCTCCTCTGGAAACACGATGTATCAAGTCACCGAAATTGCTCCAAGGGCTTTCGCGGAAAAGCCTGTCCGTGCGGTCATGCTCGGCAAATTCATTGATGAGATCCCAGACGGCGCATTTGAAAACTGTACTGAGCTGGAAGAGGTTTCAGGTTCCTTTACAAAGATTGGAAACCGGGCGTTTGCTGGATGTACCGCTCTGAATCAATTCAACGTTTCCGAATACGTTACCTCGATTGGAACGGACGCCTTTTTGAACACCGCGAAAATCCGTGTCAAAGCCCTGAGCAGCGATGCGGCCCTTGAGCTTGCAGAAGCATCGACAGCGCCAATCGTACCGCCAACAGGCGACGATTTTGACCCTGACGAGCTTGAAAAAGAGAACGAGAAAAACTTGCGTGACAGAGCAAGGAACATTACAGAGCAGCTGATTGAAGACGTGGTGCAGTCCGGAGCGCAGGAGATTGACCTTGATCTCTCTTCTGCGATAGACGGCATGACCTTAAAATTGAATATTCCAGCCATGTCCCGGTTCGAGTTGAACGGCGGGCGGAAGACCTATTCCGATTTTAAGCTGGTTTCCCACGCCGACGAAACCGTGATTCGTGAAGCCAGAATCGAGAACTATAACGAGATTCCCTTGAAAATCTATTCCGACTTTTTGTCCCTCGAAGTCGTTTCCGTGAACAGCACCAATTTCGCAATGGCCCTCGGTTCAGCTTCCCCTGAGATTTCTCTGTTCCGCGACTCCAGACTGACTTCCGCACGTGGGAATGCGTTGGTTTGCAAAGACCCTGCCTTCCTATCAGAAGAAGTTGAGGGCGCTTCCGGCTACTTGGAGGTTTCCGGGAATGTCTATGTTTGCGGCAGCATGACAGGAGAGGAAAACCTGGTCCTTTATGATGGAGAAATCAAGGAACTCTCAGAAGACAACTTCGATAAATTCATCAACGGCGGCTATACGGTCAACTTGGACGCAAACGAAGGAAGTATCTCCACGCCAGCTACAGAAGTTACCTTTGGCCAGCCGTATGGTTCCCTGCCTGAACCCACGAGAGAGCATTACCTCTTTGCCGGATGGTACACCGAACCAGAAGGCGGCAGATTAATCACTTCCGATTCTGTCTTTGAGGAGTTAAGCGATATCACGCTTTACGCCCATTGGACACTGAGCGCTTTCAATATCACGCTGAACGCCAATGGCGGCAACATAGCGCAAGACTCTCTGGAAGCAATCTACGGCGACCCTGTGGGAGACCTCCCCACCCCCAGCCGGGACTATTATACCTTTGGCGGTTGGTACACGGCGGCAAATGGGGGTGACCTCTATACTTCAGATACTGTATTCAATACAACCGGCGATATCATCCTATACGCCCATTGGACCTTAAACTCCGCTTCTGATTGGGTCTTGGCCTCCGAAATTCCTTCCAATGCCCAAACAGTCAACGAAAAGTGGACATACGACCAACGCACAAATACGGAATCCCAGGAAACCGCTCTCCCCGGTTATACCCAGTACGGGAGCCGTTGGGAGCAGTCGGGCAGCGGGTCCAAAAACTATGCCTCTTTCCCCAGCGGGTTTGATAAGAGCCATAAGATTTATACCAGCTTCGCAAAATCCCCCTACTCCGCTTACGAGAATGAAACCAATAAGCGAGAGGTCTCAAACCGTCGGGCGGGGTATGTGTATTATCACTGGGCGTATAATGCCGCTCTGTACAATGTGACCAACCGTACCATATCCAGTAAATACTTGTCTTCCGGTGCTGGCGGACTCAGCTTCAGCTATTTCTGGGCATTCCAGGATAAAACCAATTACCCCTATCTGGATAAGCTCTATTGTAACAACCAAAACCTGCCCAGCTATAACTGTTGGCCCGCCGTATCCAAATACAATGGCCAAAATGTCAAGGGCCTGTGTACCCCCCGCTTCTTCCGCTTTGACTACTACACCAGCACTTACACCGATTATTACAAGATGTTCCAATACTACAAAATCGAATCCAAAGAGAGCAACAGTGCCGTTCAAGACAGCGACACAATCTCCAATGTCCAGCACTGGGTCCAGTACCGCGAGAGATAACAGCTTCCATGCAATCCCTTGCCGTTCCCGCCCCTGCTAAGGGGCGGGAATAGAGAAATTGTAACATAGTCAAAGGAGAATTTTTATCATGCCTAAAATCTTTAGAAGGCTTGCCTGGCTCTTGACCGTCGCCCTTCTGCTTAATCTGATGCTGCCAGGATTCGTGTTCGCAGCCGAAACAAATCCGCCTACCTTTGAAGTGGGTTCCCTCCAGGGAAAACCAGGCGACACAGTCGAAATCCCTATCCAAGTCAAAAATAGCCCCGGAATCGCCTCCATAAAGTTCTCTCTCTCTTATGATAAGAATGCGCTTAAACTGACAGATGCAAACGTGAGTATATCTAAAGGTAATACAACAAATTCGCCCACCATAGATGTTTACCCCTACATCCTGAACTGGGTAGGCGGTACGTATGTGCATCCAGATCCAGATTTTACCTTTGCTACATTAACGTTCTTAGTCCTCGAAAACGCTGCGCCTGGACATAAAGACATCAACATTAGCTACAGTCCCGATGACGTGTTCGATGGCAATGAAGAAAATATCAGCTTTTTCGTTAAAAATGGCGGAATCGCAATTCCTCATACCAGCGTCACGGCTACAGTAGACGCGCCCGCAAAAGGAACCGCTCTGGATACCACTGTCGATGTCGGCGGCGCAACAGCTTACACCGGTACAGCAGAGTGGTATAAAGGAACCTCCGTCAGCGGTACGGCGGTCACCGGTCTCGCCGAAGCCAGCCAAGTCTACACCGTTAAAATCTCCCTGACAGCAGACGAGGGCGAAGTGTTTGACGCCTCCCTTAACGGTACATCTACCCCTGACGGATTCCAGATCACCAAAGTGAGCGATACAGAACTGACCCTAATCAAAACCTTCCCCGCTACGCAAGCAAAAGAATTGCAGGCCCTGGAAGTGATTACCCCGCCCAGCACTACAACCTACACCCACGGAGAACCATTCAATCCCAAGGGTATGGCAGTAAAGGCAACCTATGACGACAACACCGTAGATGAAAATTTCACCGGTTATACCATTGAATATGCCTCTGCTGGTAAGAACTACCTAAAGAAAGACGATACAAAGGTCACGCTCAAGTCAGGCAACCAGAGCGTCGAGATCAACAACCTTACTGTAAATCCCAAAAACCTGACTGTCAGCGGTCTGACCGCCGAAAATCGTACCTACGATGGCTCGACAGCAGTCGCTCTGAGCGGCGGTATCTTAACAGGCGCTGTTTCCGGCGAGTCCGTCAGCGCTGCTATGCCAACCTCCGGCACAATCGCTGACGCAAATGTGGGCAGCAATAAACAAGTCACAATTCCCGCCATTAGCCTTACCGGAACAGACGCCGGAAATTATACCCTGACACAACCTACCGTCACGGTAACAATCCGCCCCAAAGCCTTGACAAATCCTATGATTACCTTGGGAACGCAGAAAACCTACTCCGGTACCGAACAGAATGTGGTCATCACTTCCGTTCAGGACGGGTCCAAACCTTTGACCAAAGATACCGATTACACCATCGTCAGCGGAGATAAGGCCACAAATGTGGGAAGTACGACCCTGACGATCTCCGGCAAAGGCAACTACTCTGGCAGTGCGACTGCCGTATGGTCTCTCCAGAAAGCAACGCCTTCCGTAAGCGATTTCACTGTTACAGTTCCCAATAGCGAAGGCGTGCCTTACACCGGAAGCCCTATTTCGGTTGCTCCGCCAACGACTGCCAAGACCGGTATGGGTACCATTACAGTGAAATATGGCAACAACACCACTGCCCCTGCTAACGTGGGCAGCTACACGGTGACATTCGACGTGGCAGACGGCACCAACTATACAGCTGCTTCCGGATTGGCCATCGGTACCCTTAAAATCAATCGGGCCGAGTATAGCGGAACGAAAACAGCAAACGTCACAGTGCGAAGCGACCTGGAAGCATCCAACAAAAAAGTGGCTTTACCAGATCTGCCGGACGGAGCTTCCTACGGAACTGTGCGCGTTACAACCAGCAATGGCCTGCTTCATGGAATCCCTACAGTATCCGGTACCGAGTTGACCTGCAACATCAACAGTAAACCTGCGAATACTACAGAAAAAATCACCGTCGCGGTGACTGGAGCGGCTAATTACAACGACTACCTTGTTGAAGTGACCTTCCTCACAAAAGATCGGGACGACGCCAGCGTAACGGTTACTCCAGCCAACTCAACGGTAAAATACGGCGAGAACGTAACCCTCACCGCTTCTAAAACGAACAGCGGAACTGGAACGTGGTCCTGGACCTATCCCAATGATTCCTTTGAGGTAATCGGCGCGGCTAACACCGCCAGTATCACGCTGAAGGCAATCAAGGCTAGCGCAAATGCTAAGACGGTTTCAGTCAAGTTTGAAAGTGATACTCACATGGGAACCGCTTCCGCAATCGTGACCGTGAATAAGGCCGCCTCTGCTGTTTCTGTGGCGCCTACAGCGAAAACCGGACTTTCTTATACCGGTTCTGCACAGGCGCTTGTGAACGCAGGTACCGCCGTTGGAGGAGAATTGCAATATAATGTGGATGACGGCGCTTACAGCACCGCTGTCCCAAGCGGGACAAACGCTAAAAACTATACCGTGAATTATAAAGTGCTGGGTGACGCGAACCATGAAGATTCCACCGCACAACACCTGACGGTCGTCATTGCCAAAGCAGACCCCGATATCGGTACGGTCAGCAAGAGCGGCCCTGACACAATCTATCCCCATACAAAACTGGACCGCATCACATTATCCAAAACCAACGCGATAGAAGGTACGCTTTCCTTGAATGAAAGCCAAATCCTTGCAGTTGGGACCAAAGAATATGAGT
>CANDKT010000085.1 GCA_947385365.1 uncultured Bacillota bacterium
CCCCCGAGGGGTGAGAACACAAATAAAAAAGCTGTATTCTCCCCCGAAGGGGGGAGATACAAATAAAATGCGAGACAGGCGTGCGCCCGGAACGGTCAAGCGTTGACTTCCGTGCGGACGCGCCGTATAATGAGGACGGAATCCCCGCAGGAGCGGGGAAACGATTCAGGAGGTGCTTCGATCATGCCGGAAAAAGAAACCGTTCTGGAAGAGCGGCTTTTGGCTTGCCAAAAAAGCAAGGATTGGGCTGGATTGGCCCGAACCTACTACGAGCTTGGGGTGCAGGCGATGGAAACGGGCGATTTGAATCGCGCGTGGCTATGGCTGCACCGGGCGGACACGGTGTACAGCGCGCAGGACGACGTCTGCGAGGCGGTCGGGGACGCGCTGATGGACGACTGTTCTCAGCGTATCGGGACGCTGGAAGAAATGCCGTTGTTGTACAACACCTTGCCCGCCGAGGTGGAAGAGAAGGCGCGGAGTTTAGGCGGGATGCAGGTACAGGTATGGGGATTGCTGTCGCTGGCGCGGCTGGTGACGCTGGGCCGGCGTTTGGCGGAACTGCCTGGCTGTGCGCTCCTGGGGGAACTGGACGTTGTGGTGGAGCAGATGCGCACCCAGTTGGAGAACGGTTCCGACCCGAGGGATCTCGTTCTGGACGGCTTCCACGACGCGTTCTACGAGTTCGGCGACAGCCCGGAGTTCTTCGGCGGCGGGGAGATCGACGTTCCCGGCGGCGCGCCGTTCCAGGTGTTCGACCTGAACAGCGGGACCGGGGGATTTTGGACGCTGTGCGACTTTCTGAAGGGCCACAGGTACTTTTTGGAATGCCTGCTGTGGGACGGAGATAACTATCTCTCCGCTGCGGAGAGCGGGATCGTCACCTATCCCCTGCTGCTGGACTACTACGCCCGCACCGGCGGCGGCAGATTGGAGGATGTCCCTCAGGTCCAGCGCGAGACCGCCCGGATTTGGTCCGATTACGATTTTCTCCGGACCGGCCCCACTTGGGTGGCCGTGAAGCAGCGGTTGGACAGCTACCGGAAATTGGACCTGCTGCAAAGCTGAGGCGCGTCAGCGGTCGATACGCTCCCGCTGATTGCCGACTCGCACACCGGAACCCCAGCGCAGCGGATGTTAAGGAATTGTTCTAAGATTCACCGGCAGGCCCTGACGGCCTGTCGGTTTTTTCTGCCCGTCTCATAAAAGCTATATTCTCCCCAGAAGGGGGAAGAATAGAAAAAATCCTCTTGTGAGACAGGCGGTGTCCGGAAAGTTTCGTCTTGACAAATGGACGGAAATGCGTTATCCTATAGACACCCCTCCCCTGGGGGGTGTATGCCGCGCAGCCTCGGAAAGGAGCGAGAGTTTTGAAACAGAAGTTCAACGTGACAGGTATGACTTGTTCCGCGTGTTCCGCGCACGTGGAGAAAGCGGTCCGGAAATTGCCCGGTATCCGGACGGCGGAAGTGAGCCTGATGACCAACTCCATGACGGCGGAGTACGACGAGGCGGCGTTGACGCCGCAAGAGATCATCCAAGCGGTGGTCGCGTCCGGTTACGGCGCGTCCCTGCCCCAGAAGTCCGGGAGCAAAACGCAAACGGTTCCGTCGGAAAATACCCTGGAACAGGAGCTGACCGGCATGAAACGCCGGTTGATCGGGTCGTTTTTGTTCCTGATACCGCTGTTTTATATCTCAATGGGCCACATGATGGGCGCGCCGCTGCCCGCGGTCCTGCTGGGCCACGAAAACGCCGTCGTGTTCGGCCTGACGCAGTTGCTGCTTACGCTGCCTATCCTGTATATCAACGACAAGTATTATAAGGTAGGCTTCAAAACGCTCTGGCACCGCGCCCCGAATATGGATTCCCTGATTGCGGTCGGGTCCGCCGCGGCGGTTGTCTACGGCGTGTTCGCGATCTACCAGATGGCTTGGGGTCAGGGCCACGGCGATATGGACTTAGTGGCGCGCTACCACATGGACTTATATTTTGAATCCGCCGGGATGATTCTCACTCTGATTACGCTGGGCAAGTTTCTGGAGACGCGCTCCAAAGGCAAAACCAGTCAGGCGATCACGCGTCTGATGGACTTGGCCCCCAAAGCGGCCCGCGTACTTCGAGACGGCGCGGAGGTCGAGATTCCTGTGGAAGAGGTCCAGGTAGGCGATTTGGTGGTGGTCCGGCCCGGCCAATCGATCCCGGTGGACGGCGTGATTACCCAAGGTCAATCCGCCGTCGATGAGAGCGCGCTCACGGGCGAGTCGCTCCCGGTGGACAAAGGCCCGGGCGATTCCGTTGCGGCGGCGTCGATCAACAAGTCCGGCGCGTTCACGTTCCGAGCCAGCCGGGTGGGCGAGGACACTACGTTAGCGCAAATGATCCGCTTGGTGGAGGAGGCCAGCGCGTCCAAAGCGCCCATCGCCAAATTGGCGGACAAGGTAGCGGGTGTTTTTGTGCCGGTGGTCATGACGATTGCGTTGATTGCGGCGGCGGCGTGGCTGATTGCGGGGGGCGGCGTGACGCAGGCGCTCACGGCAGGCGTGGCGGTGCTGGTGATCTCGTGTCCGTGCGCGTTGGGCTTGGCGACGCCCGTGGCGATCATGGTAGGCACCGGCAAGGGTGCGGAGAACGGGATTTTAATCAAATCCGCGGAGGCGTTGGAGACGCTGCATACGGTGGACACGGTGGTGTTGGACAAGACGGGGACCTTGACGGAGGGGAAACCTGTCGTAACGGACATCATCCCGGCGGAAGGTGTAAAGGAAAGTCACTTGCTGTCGTTGGCGGCCAGTTTGGAACAACCGTCCGAGCATCCCTTAGGCGCGGCTATCGTGGAGGAGTGCCGGAGGCGGGAGTTGGATCTCCGTCCTGTGGAACGGTTCGAGGCGGTCCACGGGAAGGGCGTGCGGGCTCAGATAGGGGGCCGGGTGTACTTTGGCGGGAACCGGGGTATGATGGGGGAAAATGGTGTAAAGGGGAGTAACTTGACAGAAAAGGGCGAAACCTTAGCCGCTCAGGGAAAGACCCCGTTATATTTCGCGGAAAGTTCCGAAAAAGAGGGAAAACGCCTGTTAGGGGTCATCGCGGTGGCCGATACGCCGAAACCGACCAGTGCGCAAGCCGTTGCCGCGTTCCGGTCCCTAGGTCTGGAGGTAGTCATGCTCACCGGCGACAACCAGCGCACTGCCGACGCGATAGGCAAAGAACTGGGTGTGACGCAGGTCATGGCGGAGGTTTTGCCGCAGGATAAGGAACGCCGTGTCGCGGAGCTTCAGGAGTCGGGCCGGAAAGTCGCGATGATCGGGGACGGTATCAATGACGCGCCCGCTCTGGTGCGGGCGGACGTAGGGCTAGCCATCGGCGCGGGGACGGACGTGGCCATCGAGAGCGCGGACATCGTGCTGATGAAGTCCGACTTGCTGGACGCCGCGGCTGCGGTGGAACTCAGCCGGGCCACGATCCGGAACATCCGGCAGAACCTCTTCTGGGCGTTCTTCTACAACGCCTTAGGCATTCCTTTAGCGGCGGGGGTGTTCTACAGCGCGCTGCACTGGCAGCTCAACCCGATGTTCGCCGCCGCCGCGATGAGTTTAAGCTCCGTGACCGTCGTGTCCAACGCCCTGCGTCTGCGGTTTTTCCGGAGCCGCTTCAAGGCGCAAGCGGTCCCCGTTCCGCAGGGTGAGGATGATATCCATTTCAATCAAGGAGGAGATCAGACAATGAACAAAACGATGATAATTGAAGGCATGATGTGCGCGCACTGCACCGGACGGGTAGAGAAAGCCCTGGCCGCGGTGGACGGCGTGACCGCCGTGGTCATGAGCTTGGAGGGCAAGTCCGCCGCGCTGACGCTGGACCGTGAAGTGGACGATCAAGTTCTGACCGACGCGGTCACGGAGGCGGGTTACGAGGTGGTGTCCATCCAGTGAAAGCCGACCACGACCAGGTTGCGCGTCTGCTGAAGACCGCCCGGGGGCAGATCGACGGCATTCTGCGCATGGTCGAAGAGGACCGCTACTGTTTGGAGGTGTCGAACCAGCTGATGGCCGCGCAGTCGATTCTCGGGAAAGCGAACCGAATGGTTCTCCGGGCACATATGGACTGCTGCGTCCGGGAGGCGGTGGAGTCCGGCGATCCGGACGCGAAGCTGGCGGAACTGGCGGAACTGCTCGATAAGCTGGCCGAGTAGCGGGGCGGATTTGACAACAAAGAAAGTGGATGTTTTGTATTCTCCCCCTTCGGGGGGAGAATACGGCTTTTATTTTGGGTATTCTCCCCCTTGGGGGAGAATACCGTTTTTATGAGACGGGCGTGGACAGGTCCGGGTTTTGTATTGATATCGGTCAACAAGCGTGCTATACTATTTTATACAATAGGGAAGGTATCGCCTTTTGGCGGTTCCTTCGGAAAAGGAGACGTGAAGCTATGGCATTACCGGCAGAAAAAGAGCGGTACACGTTCGCGGACATCCTCACATGGAAAGAAAGTGGGCGGATAGAGATTATCAACGGGGAAGCTGTCATGATGGCCCTGCCGTCCAGAATCCATCAGAAAATCAGCTTTGAAATTGGGCGGCAGATTGGGAACTACCTGGAAGGAAAAAAGTGCGAGGTTTACCCAGCCCCATTCGGTGTGCGTCTGTTTGAGCGAGACGGAGACGCGCCGGATGATGTAGACACGTTGGTGGAGCCGGATATATCCGTGATCTGCGACAAGAACAAGCTGGACAAACACGGCTGCAAAGGCGCGCCGGATATGGTCATTGAAATCCTGTCCCCTTCCACGGTGCGGCATGACCGTTTTGTCAAGCTGGCCTTGTACCAGCGGGCCGGGGTGCGGGAATATTGGATCGTCGAACCGGAGACGAAGACGGTACAGGTTTACACGCTGGAGAGCGGCATACTGCAACCCCGCGCCTTTTACGGTCCGGAAGACGTGGCCAAGGTCAACGTTCTCAACGGCTGCTTTATCGAGTTGAGCAAGGTGTTCGACGAATAGGAGCCAGGCGGCGTTGGAGTACGTTTTCAAGCTGGCGGAACGGGGACGGGTAGATTTTGTGGTCGACGCGCATCCCGACGCGGTGCTGAAAGCGATGGAACGCGGATAACAAAAGGGACGCCCCGCGTCATAGCGGGGCGTTCCTTTCCGTTCTGCGGTTCTATTGACCTTTGTACTTCCGTCTGGTTGCGATCCCGCCGCGTATGTGGCGTTCCGCTTTGTTCTCGTCCAGGATCTGTTTGACCTGAAGGTACAACGTCCGGTTGAAGGTTGGGAGACGTTCGGCTAGATCCTTATGTACGGTAGACTTTGAGATGCCGAATCGTTGTGCGGCGGCTCGGACAGTGGCTCGGTTTTCTATGATGTAAAGGGCCATCCGGCAGGCCCGGTCCTCAATATTTCCTTTCAACCCTTTAACACTCCTATCAAACGGTGTTCCCATCCAATAGATATGCGAGTTCTCGGATTCTTATGTCGTACCGCGGCCTGATTTTGGGCACAAAACCTTCATGGACTTTTAGGTAAGGATGGTTTATGGAAACATTTGATGTCTGCTGGTATTGAAAACAGCATTTAGGGAGGATATATCAGGCGAAACGAACAGGGTAACACCGTTGCAGCCGAAAAATAGAGTGGAAATGTTGTTGGAAGTATGATATACTGATAGAAAAGGTAAAGAACGTTGGAGGTGTTGTTTTGTGGGTTTATTGCCGATGGACTTGGATATTCTGCCGCCGTCCGATGACCGGGTGTTCAAGTTGATTCTGACCCATCCAGAGGCCAAACAAGCACTGATAAATCTGATTTCGAACATCATTGGGCGTACTGTTGTAGACGTGGTTCTTCTGCCCAACGAGTTAGCGCCTGGGGATACGGAGGAAAAAGCGGAGCGGTTCGATGTCAATTGCAAGATTGATGATGGTTCCCAAGTAAATTTGGAAATGCAGGCGAGCCGCATAGTTGAGGATCTGGATGGCCAGCATAGGAATCTAAAGGGAAAAAGCGTTTACTACCTGACGGATTTACATTCATCCCAACCCGCAAAAGGACAGCGGAGATATGATCGATTGGCCCGATCGTATCAAATCACATTTTGTGCCTATACCATCTTTCCTGACACGATGGACTATGTAAATTCGTTTTCTCTGCGGCATGATACCACGGGGGAACGATTGACGGATGCTGTCAGCTTAACGTTCGTTGAGCTGTCCAAGCTGGATGAAGTGGTAAAAAAACCCGTCAGTAACATGACAGGTTTGGATAAGTGGTCGGTGTTTTTCCAATATGCTCCTGATTTGAAACATCGGGAGCTTGTAAACAAGGTCATTGAATCGGAGGAGGTGCTTCAAGTGGCCGGGAATCTTTTGATGAGCATCAGCCAGAATGAACGGGAGCGAGCCATTTTCCGCAGTCGCAGAAAGTTCCAGACAGATTTACAGTCGGATTTGGCTACTGCGGAGGACAACGGTAGAATAGCTGGAAGGGCGGAACGGAGCATTGAGATTGCTCGGAAGATGCTCAAACGGAATAGACCGATTGTTGAAATTGCGGAAGATACAGGTCTTACCTGCGAGGAAGTGGAGAATCTTCGCAAGGGAATTTGAGCAAAACAGAGGGAATCTTTATGATGAGCATCAGCCAGAATGAACAGGAACGAGCCATTTTCCGCAGCCGCAGAAAATTCCAGACGGATTTACAGTCGGATCTGGCTACTGCGGAGGACAATGGAGAGCGTAAAGGCAGGATGGCGGAAAAAGTCGAGATTGCTCGGAATGCTTTGCGCAAGAAAATGTCTGTAGATGACATTGTGGACATTACAGGTCTTACCTACGAGGAAGTGGAGAATCTTCGCAAAGAAATTTGAGCAAGACAGAGGGGGCTGAGGGTGCGTCAAAGTACCCTCAGCCTGATTTTTATAGATATGTGAGTTCTCGGATTCTTATGTTGTACTACGGTCTGATTTTGGACACAAAACCTTCAAGGAAATTTCATGGACTTTTAGGTTCGGCCATGCTATAATAAGCGCAAACAAGGTCTGAGCCGCCGGGAAAGCGGAGCGTTTTGTTTCAGGCGAAGCCCGATCACAGGAGGATATTGGTTTGAAAAAGAAGATTTTAGGCGTCGAATTTGACGATTTGAGCCGGGAGGAGGCGGCGCGGAAAGGCGCGGAGCTTCTGGCGGAGGATCGCTTCCACTACGCGGTCACGCCGAACCCGGAGTTTCTGCTGGCCGTGGAACACGACCCGGAATTTCTGTCGGTTCTGAACGGCGCGGATCTGGTACTGGCAGATGGTATAGGCGTGGTGTATTCGGCGAAGATTTTGGGCACGCCGTTGAAGGAACGCGTCCCTGGAATCGAGTTCGCCGCGGATATGCTGGCCTGCCTGAACGAAACAGGCGGACGGTTGTACCTGCTGGGCGCAAAGCCCGGTGTGGCGCGGAAAGCCGGGGAAAATATCCTGAAACAGTACCCGAACATCACACTGTGTGGGACGCGGGACGGGTACTTCAAGGACGAGGAGCGCGTTCTGTTGGAGGTAGCTGCCGCGCGGCCGGATTTACTGTTCGTATGTTTAGGCGCGCCGAAGCAGGAGAAGTGGATGGCGCGTTGGGGGAAGCATACCGGAGCGCGGTTAGCGATTGGGTTAGGGGGGTGTCTGGACGTGTTCGCGGGGGACGTGGAACGCGCGCCGGAGTCCTGGCGGAAATTAGGGCTGGAGTGGGCTTACCGGCTGAAAAAAGAACCGAAACGGATCGGACGTATGGCCCGGCTGCCCTTGGTGCTGGTCAAAGCGGCTGGACAGCGGCTCAAGAATGGGAAACCGGAGGAGTCAAGCGAATGGCCGGAAAGCTGATCGTTCTGGAAGGGACCGACGGGTCCGGGAAGTCCACGCAATTCGCCCGATTGTGCCGCCGGTTGGACGGAATGGGCGTGCGTTACCGCCGCTTAGTGTTCCCGCAGTACCAGGAACCGTCTTCCGCGCTGATCCGGATGTACCTGAAGGGAGAGTTCGGCGCGGACCCGGCCGACGTCAACCCCTACGCGGCGTCCGCCTTCTACGCGGTGGACCGGTACGCGTCGTTCAAGAAGGCGTGGGGCGAGGAGTACGAACAGGGCGGGTTGATTTTGACCGACCGCTACACGACGTCCAACGCGGTCCATCAGGCGGTGAAGTGTCCGCCGGAAGAACGGCCTGCGTTTCTGCGCTGGCTGGACGACTTCGAGTATGAACGGTTCGGGTTGCCCCGTCCGGACCGGGTCTTTTGGCTGGACATGCCCACAGAACACGCGGTGGAACTGCTCCGGCGGCGGGAGGCCGACACCCATACGCACGCCGATATCCACGAGTTGGACGTCGATTACCTGACGGCGTGCCGTGTTTGCGCGGCGCAAGCCGCGCAGTTGTTGCACTGGACTCGAATCCCGTGCGTTTCGGAGCAAGGCGAACTGCTCTCCCCCGATGAGATCGAGCGGAGTATTTGGACGAGCTTGGCGGGAACGTTTCAGTAATTGCCCACGTCTCGCAGCACCGGGGTCCAGGGGGTTGGCCCCCTGGCGGGGTTTGGGGCGGAGCCCCAATGGGGTGCGGGGCTAGCCCCGCCACTCTCTCGTAAAAAAGTTCTTTCTGGTTCTCTTTCTCTCAAGAAAGAGAACCTAAAAGAGCGGAAGGGGGCGATGGGATGGCGAGATTGGGAGATATTGCTACGTATGTGAATGGCTATGCTTTTCAGCCGTCGGACTGGTCAGAGACTGGACTTCCAATTATCAGAATCCAAGACTTGACTGGAAACGCATATCAAGCGAACCGGTACAACGGCGAATACAACAAAAAATATGAAGTTCATTCTGGCGATATTTTGATTTCATGGTCGGCCAGTCTTGGCGTTTACATTTGGACCGGAGAAAAAGCCGTACTGAATCAGCATATTTTCAAAGTAGTTTTTGACAAAGCGGAAGTCAATAGGAGTTTTTTTGTTCACCAAGTTCAAAATATATTAGAAAATGCCACATCACAGGCTCATGGTGCAACCATGAAACATCTCACAAAACCTGTATTTGATGCGTTGCCTTTTCACCTGCCATCTATGGGAGAACAACAACATATTGCTTCTGTATTGGACAAGCTCACCAATCTGATTTTCCTTCGTAAACAGCAGCTTGCCAAACTGGATGAACTGGTCAAGGCGCGGTTTGTGGAGATGTTCGGGGACCCTATCACTAACCCGCTGAACTGGACTGTTTCCACTTTGAAAAATGTAACCTCTAAAATTGGCTCTGGTGCTACACCAAGAGGTGGAAAAGAAAGTTATCAGGAAGAAGGTATTGCACTCATCAGAAGTATGAACGTGCATGATGGTCGTTTTGAATATAAAGATTTGGCACACATCAATGGTGAACAAGCAGAGCAATTAAATCATGTTGAAGTGTATGAAAAAGATGTGTTTATCAATATTACAGGAGCGTCTGTGGCACGTTCTTGTGTAGTTCCTGATACTGTGCTTCCTGCAAGAGTAAATCAGCACGTGTCTATTATTCGCTGTAAGCGGTCCGTTTTTGAACCCATATTTGCAAATCAACAGTTTCTTAATCCATCATTTAAGAAAATGCTGTTAGAATTGGGAGAAGCAGGAGGCGCAACTCGGCAAGCTATCACAAAACAGCAGTTGGAAGCCTTATCTGTCATCGTCCCGCCGCTGAAATTGCAGGAAGAATTTTCTATTTTCGTTGTACGTGTGAATCGACAAAAATTGACAATTCAGCAAAGCCTGAATAAGCTGGAAATCTTGAAAAAATCGCTGATGCAGGAATATTTTATGTAAAAGAGGAAGCAAATTCAGGGGAAGCGAACCCCATCGCCCTTTGAAAAGAGCGGCCCGAAACTTGTGACTGGCGGCCCAGGTGCGTCAATGAAAACTTTTTTGTTCTTATGTCAGCGTTAAAATCAAAAATCAAGGAGGATTTTCGTTATGGTGTATATTCTTTTGGCCCCCGGCTTCGAGGAAGCGGAAGCGTTAGTACCAGCGGACCTGCTCCGTCGTGCGGGGATAGAAACCGCGCTGACCGCGTTGGAGGGAAACACGGTGACGGGCAGTCACGGGATCACGGTGCAGGCGGACTTGCGCTTAGCGCAGGCGGAGTTAGACAAGGCGGAAATGGTGGTTTTGCCCGGCGGCGGCGTCGGGGTGAAGAACTTGGGCGCGAGCGCGGAAGTGGAAACGTTCGTGCGCGGGGCCTACGGGAAGCAGATCCCGGTGGCGGCGATTTGCGCCGCGCCGACGCTGTTAGGGCGTTGGGGAATGCTGCAAGGCCGTGCGGCGGTGTGCTACCCCGGGATGGAGGACCAGCTGACGGGCGCGGAGGTCCGGCGTGAAGAACCCGCTGTCAACGCCGGTCCGGTGCTGACGGGTCGGGCGGCCGGGTCCGCGTTCACGTTCGGACTGATGCTGGTGGAGCGTTTGGCCGGAGCCGAAAAAGCGCGGGAAGTACAGGACGCCGTGTGCTACTTCTGAGCGCGGAAAAGGCGGGGCTGAACGCCCCGCCTGAGTCCGGTCATGTGTAGTCGGTTCAGCAGCAGCCGCAGCCGTTGTCGCACCCGCAGCCGTTGTCGCAGCCGCAGCCGCAGTTGTTGCCGCATCCGCAGCCGTTGTTGTTGCAGCAGCAGCAACAGCCGTTGTTGTTTCCGCCGCCGCAGCCGCAGCAGCAGAACAGGATGATGATCAAAATGATGATCCAAAGGCAGCCGCCGCCGCCCCAGCTATTATTTCCACAGCACATTCTTTTTCACCTCACTTGCTTCCGTGGGAGCTTGCCGTCTCCCGCGGTTCTGTATCATTCTATGGACCCGCCTTGTCCCAGGTGACAGGCGGCCCCCATATTTCGAGGAGGTCCCTATGGCACAGGAATACCGGTCCCAAACACGTTCCAACAGCCCGCGCCCGCGCCGGAGAAGACGCTCCGCAGGCGCGTCGATAGGCTTCGCCCTGCTGTATATCACCGGCGTCATCGGCGTGTCGATTCTGCTGGCGTGCGTGGGCTGGATCGCTGCCAACGATGTGCTGGCCCTGAACAAGTCCGAAAAGGAAGTCACGCTCACCATCACCAGCAGCGACAGCTTCGACGACATCGTGGAGCGGCTGGAAGAGGAGGGCCTGATCGAGTACAAGTTCCTCTTTAAACTCTTCGCCGCCTTCACCCACGGCAAGGAGAAGGTCACGATGGGTACCTACACGCTGAACACCGATATGGATTACCGCGCCCTGCTCTCCGGCATGAGCGCGAACTCGGCCACCAAAGCCGAGATTTCCATCACCATCCCGGAGGGCTACACCCTCGCGCAGATCTTCCAGCTGCTGGAGGAACGCGGCGTGGCGAGCGTGGAGGAACTCAACAAGGTCGCCTCAACGCATGACTACGCCTTTTCCTTCCTGTCCGAGATCCCGCTGGGCGATGAAAAACGTTTGGAGGGCTTCCTCTACCCGGACACCTACACGTTCAATACCCCCCATAACCCGCTGTACGCAATC
>CANDKT010000086.1 GCA_947385365.1 uncultured Bacillota bacterium
CCTGGCGGGGTTTGGGGCAGAGCCCCAATGGGGTGCGGGGCTAGCCCCGCCATTCAGCCCTAACGAAACTCCCTCGTGAACCCCTTCGCGTAAAGAGGCTCGATCTCAAAAACGGCTAAGTCACCGGCGGCGCATTTCAAACCGGTAACGTCCAGAATCGTCTCCGTGGACCCAATCGGCACAAGCAGACGGGCTTTCTGCTCCCCAATCCACACGAAACGTTTTTTCGCCTTCCGCCAACGCCGGACCGCAGCCCAGAAACCGTTCTCCCTCGGAGCGGCTACCCCAAACCCGTTCTGGTAGCCTACCGGGACTACGGCAATGCGGGTGGGACGTTTCAGCACCACGGTCTTCTCCGTACCCACAGTGTGACCTTTGGGAAGCCAGCGCACCTCCGACAAGGGAACCTCGCCGTAACCAACGGTTTTTAAACCATCGTCTCTGGTCCTGCGGCAGCGGCCCAGAATCGCGGAACCTGCTCGCACCCCGTCCATACGGGCGTTCTCGTCGTGGAGCAGCGCAAACGAACCGGCGGCGTGAACGATTCCGGTCTCAAACCCGGCGTTGTGAATGGTTTTCAGTACTTGGCTGAACTGTTCCAACTGCTGGCTGGTCTCCGGGTCGTTGAGCCGTGCGGCGTGGAGCTGGGTGTAAATACCGGAAATCGCCACATTGGGCAGGGAGCGGTAAGCCAAAAGAATCTTCTCCGGCTCGCCGATGAGAAATCCCCCAAACCCCATGCCGGTGTCCACCTGAATGTGTGCTTCCACCACGGTAGAGCGGTTTTCCGCCAACGCGTTGAGCGCCATGCCGGTGTCCACGGAGGAGACCGTACACACGACGTTCAAGTCCACCAACTGTTCCAATTCTTCCCGGTCGGTGCTGGAGCGGAGCATGAGGATTTCTTCCTCCACGAACCCGGCCTTGCGCAAGGCTTGCGCTTCGGAGACCTCGCTGACGGCGAAGCGTCCGATGCCTTCATTGCGCAGCAGCCGGGCCAGCGGTACAATACCCGCACCGCCGCCGTCCCCCGTGAGAACTCCGTAAATGACCGCGCCTGCGGCGCGTTCCTTGATGACGGAGAGGTTATGCTTGACCGCGGCTTTCTCGATGACCAGCTTGCGCATACGCCAGGCCCCTTTCTATCTGAACCCGCCGGGTCCTACGACAGCGGGCGGCAGTTTTATTCTGCCCACAGGAATATATTATTTTACCACCCTTTCCCAAAAAACGCAAATCCCAAATACCAAAATCGGGCCGCCATCTTTTCCAGATGACCGCCCGATGAATTGGAACCTGCTTTGATGAGACGGGCGTGGCAATACCGCGAAAAAGAGTTTGCAAGACGCTCCCGCCATGTTATAATCAGTTCAACGAACTGAATTTTAGGGGGTCATCGTGTGGACGACCGCAGAAGTATTCTCTACCACTACACCGATTTTCAAGCCGTGGACGGTATCCTGCGCTGCGCCCAGCTTCGGGTGAACAACGTACTCCGCATGAACGATTCCGCCGAAATGCGGCACTTCATGAACCGCCTGTCCAGCGCAATCGCCGCGCGGCTGTCCCGGGAAGGCTACCCCGAACAAGCCGCGGAGATCCTCGCGCTGTTCCGGGAGGAGATGAAAAAAGAGTATTCCGCCTTTGCCGCCTGCTTCTCGTTCCGCCGGGACGACGCCGCCCAATGGGAACGTTACGGCAATCAGGGCCGCGGCATTTGCATCGCCTTCCGCCGCGCCTACCTGCAAAAAATTACCGGCGGCGCGCTGTCGCTCCAGACCGTCTTCTACCGGGACGATATGGCCGGACACCCTATGGTAGAAGCCTTCTGCCGCCTCGTCTACGCCGGGGTCCCGCTCTCAGGCAATCACCCCGAACTCAGAGAAACCATGCGGGACGCTTGGGCCTGCTCCGTCTCCTTCAAACACCCGTCCTTCTCCTCCGAAGACGAAATGCGTCTCGTCGTCGCGCCGTTCGGCGCGGGCGGCTTCGACATCCGGCCCTGCTACCACGTCACAAAGGAACGTATCAAAAAGTATTACCCCTTGGACCTGATGGATATGTGCCGGAAAATCGGCATCTCTATGAACGACCTCATCGCGGAGATCATCATCGGCCCCAGTTCCACCCAGTCCCTCGCTATTTTCCAGGACTACCTGCACGATAACGGCCTCGCGGAACTCTCTAACCGCGTGTCGCTCTCGGATTGTCCCCTACGGGGGCCTATTTAGAACGAGACTCCCGCCCTTACCGCTCCAACATACCCTTGTAAGCCAGCTCCTGAAGCCAAACGTTCAGGTTCCCCAACAGAGTATGGAAAAGCTGCTCATCCGTCCAATCGTCTATGTCGTCCAGCTGGAAAAACGCGGCGTTCTCCGTGTGGCGGCCGTCGATCTCCGACAGACGTTCCAAAATACCGTACTGCTCCCCGTGCAGCCCGACAAACTGCCAGTAGAGCGGGTAACGGGACGTCTTAATCAAAATCTCCTCGATCTCCCAATCGGAACTGAGCCGTCCATCCGTCAGAAACAGCACAAAAGTCGGTTTCCGCTGGCCGCCGTAGATCATGGTCACGTCCCGCATCGCTTCCGGCTCGTTGTTGTACTGGTAGTTGAGCATACTCATCCAGCGTTCAAACCCGCCGGACTCGGCGAACGTGTAATCACGGACGTTGTCCATCGTCACCGCGCCGAACTGCCTGCATTTCGCCCCGAACGCCCATAGGTCCATCGTGCAGGCGTCGGTGAGCGTGGAGGCGAACGCGAAAAACTTATCCACCACGCGTTGGATACGCCCGCCGCGGTAGAGGTCGAACATAGAACCCGAAGCGTCCGCGCACAGAACAACGCGGAGTTCTTCTTCCGCGACTTTGGGGTACGCGGACAGAACCGCGAACATATTCCGGTAGAGACTGGACAGGTACTCGGTCTCGCCCCGGCACTGACGCGCTAAGCCGTCCATGCGGGTGCAGACGTGGGCGGGCAGCGCGGAAATGATGCTGTTTGCAGGAGAGGCGTTGCGTTTGGGCGGGCTTGCCGCGGCGCGGGTCGGCGCGACCGGACCAGAACGCCCCGGAGTAGACGGCGGAGTCGGCGCGGGTCGTTGCGGCTGCTGCACCACGCCGCCGAAGCTCTCCACCAGAGCCTTCAGCCCCCCGTGAAACCCTCTGCCCACCGCGTTGAAACGCCAATCGTCCCCCCGGCGGTAGACCTCACAGATCACAATGGCCCGTTCCGCGCCGAACTGGCCGCCGTCGTAGGCAAAACGTCCCACTTCCCGCTCCCCCTGGAGCAGACGCACATACCCTTTTTCCAGCTCCCGCATGGTACGCGTGCCGTCAATGGCGGCGGTGAAGGAAAGTTTATGGATATGCGCGGGCAGGTCCGTCAGGCGCAGGCGGAAACGTACCGCGCCGGAAGCCGCGGCTTGTTCCATCGAGACCGCGCCTTCCGGGGTCTGCTTCTGGTTGTAGAACACGAAATACTGTTCGTCAGACAGGCGTCCCGCGCTGTCCAGGCCGAAGCAGGACACATCAATCACCACCGGCGCACGGTGGTACACTTCCAGGTCCAGCTCCAACCCGCCGCACAGCTGGCGGACGGACGCCTTCTGACCGCGGGTAAAGTCCAGCATAAGGGGACCTCCTTTACTTACTGGAGCGGAACTCCGACATTGGTAGTAAACTCCACCTTGTCAAGCTCCAGGTCTATCCCATCACTTTTCAAAATCTTTTTCACCGCGGAAAACAACGAAAGTATCTTATTCTCCTGTTTCAAAGCAAGAAAATATCTTTTTTCCCTGCAAAGCACCAACAAAATTGGGTGTGTATAGGCGATATTCCACGTAATGATCTGTTTCCCGTCAAAAATAAAGGTGTTTTCCTCACCATCAACGGAATCATTATGAAGACGATTATCAAATGAGTCAATCGTCGTCCGGTACTTTTCCATAAGTGCTTTTATCTTCAAAAGCGAACGTTCCGATACTTTATATTCCGCTGCAGTCTGATCTATTTCGCAAAAAATATACGTTTTATGTATCAATCTGCCATCTTGGTACACCACAACGGAAAAACCGCCATCATCCTCTTCATACATTCCACACGCTGGCAAATCAAAATACCCAAACAATATATCTTCCGTCTTCATAAGCAAATCCCTCGATTTGCCGGACAGCTATCCACACAGTTTGGATAGCTGTCCGGTTGCGCATGAAAGTCTCAGGCGGCTTTTTCGGGGAAAATCAACTTACGCAAGGTGCCTACCGGCAAGACGATGAGAGACAGCAGTATGACAACTCCCCATTCGTTGAAGGTAAGCGGGGCGGTGCGCAGGATAGAGCCGCCAATCAGCGTCATAAGCACCTGTACCACGGCAATCAAACCCATGACGTACAGGAACGTCTTGTTCTGGCCGATGTTGTCCAAAATATTGAGCTTCTCGGTCCGGGCGTTGAACCCGTTGAGCATCGCGCTCAGAACGTAGAAGCAGAAGAATCCCGTCATGAAATAGATGTCGTGGCCTTGGTACACCATCTCGCCGTCCGTGCGGAACAGCCCCTGGAAGAAGGGGTGCAGCAGGAACACCAGGCTGGCGATGGTGAGGTACAGGCCCATAGTGATGAGGGAGGACCACATATTTTTGCTGATGATGGACTCGTCCCGACGCTTGGGCTTCTCGTCCATATAGCGGTCCAGAGCGGGTTCCCCGCCCAACGCGAGCGCGGCTAAGGTGTCCATAACGATATTGACCCAAAGCATTTGCGTGACGGACAGCGGCGTCCCCATCCCCAGGAACGGTCCGATCAGCGCAATCAGCACCGCGCTGATGTTGATGGTCAGCTGGAAGACGATGAACTTACGGATGTTGTTGTAGATGGTGCGGCCATAGAGGACGGTTTTGACCACAGAGTTGAAGTTGTCGTCCAGAATGGTGATCTCCGCCGCCTCCTTGGAGACCTCGGTCCCGGAACCCATCGCAAAGCCCACATCGGCTTTTTTCAACGCGGGGGCGTCATTCACACCGTCGCCGGTCATGCCCACAACCAGGTCCATCTCCTGAGAGACCCGGACCAGGCGGCTCTTATCGGTGGGCAAAGCCCGCGCCACGACCCGTAGGTGAGGCAGGACTTTTTTCAGCTCGTCGTCGGACAGCGCGGCCAAGTCCTCGCTGGTCATGGCCAAGTCGCTGTCGTTCTGAATCAACCCGGCGTCCCGGGCAATCGCCGCGGCGGTCTCCTTCTTATCGCCCGTCACCATGACGACTTGGATCCCCGCCCGTTTTGCGGTGCGGATGGCTTCCACAGCCTCCGGGCGCAGCTCGTCCCGAATGCCCACCATGCCCACGAACGTCAAGTCCTGCATCAAACGCTCGCCGATGTGGTTTTCGGACGTGGCAAACGCCAATACCCGCATGGCTTTCTGAGACAGCGCGGCCATACGGGCGTCCAGCCGGGCGCGGATTTCGCTGGTCAGCTCGCGGACCTGCATATTCTCGTCGTAGTACTTGGTGCAGTGGTCCAGCAATTTTTCCGGCGCGCCCTTGATGATGGCTTTATTCAGCTTGCCGCCCTTGAGAACGCTGGCGGAATACTTGTTGGTGCTGTTGAACATGAGGTTTTCCACGCACTCCAGACGGTAGGTCTCATAAGCCAACGTGCCGTCCGCGCCGACAAATTGATGCAGAGCGCGTTCCGTCGCGTTGCCGCCGGTGACTTGAAGCTGGCCGTCGTTGACCAGCGCAATCGCGTTGGTGTTGCCGCAGATGCTGATGAGCAGCAGTTCCCGCAGGCGTTCCGGGATGGCTTGGAAGTCCTGATAATCCCGGTCCTCGGGGGAGATGAAGTCCACCACTTGGAGCGCGCCGCGGGTGATGGTGCCGGTCTTATCCGAAAACAGAATGTTCAGACTGCCGGCGGTCTCCGCGCCGTCGATTTCGCGAATCAGGATGTTGTCTTTCAGGAGCTTCTTCATATTCAGCCCCGAAACCAGCGCGATCATCATAGGCAGACCTTCCGGCACCGCGACCACGATGATAACCACGGCCAAGGTGATGGAAGACACCAGGTCCCGCAAAATCTGCATGAGGTTCGCCGCGGACAGGTAGGTTTCCGCGCCGGGAAGCAGAGTGGGGTTCAGGAACGCGCAGTTGAGCATGAAAGCGACTGCAATCAGACTGCCGCCGATATAGCCGAACTTGGAAATGGCGTCCGCCACTTTGCCCAGCTTGACCTTCAGGGGAGATTCCCGTTCATCCTCTTCTTTCAGCTCGGAGGCCAGGCGGCCGAACTGAGACTTATCGCCTACGCACTTGACCTGCATGATCGCCTCGCCGGTGGTGACGACCGAACCGCGGTAGACCTTATGCTTGTCCAAAAAGTCCACGACGTCCGGGTCGTAGACAAACCCGTCCCCCGCTTCGGTCTTGGTCGCGTCCTCGCTCTCGCCGTTCAGGCTGGCCTGATTGACCTTGATCTCTCCGCTGATGATGACGCCGTCCGCGCAGACCTTATCGCCCGCTTGGAGCAGAACGTAATCTCCCGTCACAACGTCGTCGATCTTCAGGTTCTTCACCTGCACCGCGCCGTCCTGACGGCGGAAAACCTTGCACAGAATCTTGGAATACTCGTCCTGGAGCTTCTGAAACAGCTGGTTGTTGGAATACTCGCTGTAGGTCGACACGGTGGTAGCCAACACCACCGCGATGGCGATGCCCACCGCCTCCAGCCAGTCCCCCACGCCCGCGATGGCAAACACCACCGTAATCACCAGAGCTACGGTCAAAATCCGGATCAGCGCGTCCCCCCGGAACGTATCCCACAGCTCCGCCCAGAAGGAACTTTGCGGCGGCGGCGTGATGCCGTTACTGCCGTATTTTTTCCGGCTCTCCTCCGCCTGCTCCTCCGTGAGCGCGTCGATTTCGTGTTTTTTCAGCATAGATTGATGCTCTCCTCTTGATGGCGCGCGAACGCGCCCTTTGTGGTTGCCGCTCCCTTAGGCCAGCGGCATCTATATCACTCCGCGTAGGCGGAGAAATATACGAAGTCAGGTGGGACTCGCCCACAGGAAGCCGCTCCTACGGCAACTCCCGCAAAGCCTGTTCCAGGATCTCCTGCGTACCGGCTTGGGCGGGGGCGCGGGAGAACGCGATAAAAAAATCCGGGCGTTCATACCAGAGTTCACTTTCTTTCGGCGCCCAGGCCCTCTGGCAGAGCCGGAGCATCGGGATATCAAAGTAGGAGTCGCCGAACCCCCATACCAAATCGTCCTGTTCCAATTCCCGGACGCGTTGGAGAACGGCGCCTTTATGCAGAGCCAGGGGGGAGAGATACAACTTTTTCCGCTGCCGGTGCAGAGCCCAGCCGGATGAGGCCAGTTCCGCAGCCAGCGCGGCGCACATTTGGTCGTCGAAGGTATCCTTGACAAAAAATACAGCCATATACGTATACTGTTTGGACAGGCACTGTACGCCAGGCAGTTGGCCCAGCACGCGGGCGGCGGCGTCGGAGAGGCTCAACGGCAGTTCCTCCACGGTGCGGCGGACGTAGTCCGACCAGCCCGTGTCCTCTTTCCCGTCCCGGCGGAGGTACAGCCCGTTCTGCAAGGCCAGGTAACGGCACCAGCCGCTGGCCACAAACCCGACTCGTTGGGCTTGTTCCAGACCGCGCATGGTGTTGACAAAAAAGGCCGTCCGGCTGGCCAGGCCCTGAAACGCGCGTAAAGCCCTCGCGGTCATGAAGCCGTAAGGCTCCCTACCGCGCCACTCCACAGGCACCACGCCCGGTCCCAACGGGTCCAGCCGACGCGCGGAATAGATCAGTGTCCGGTCCAAATCAGCGGCAAAAATCATGGCGTACTCCCTCGTTTGTCGGCAATCAGTCCGCAGCACAGGTAAGGCATCTGGGGGCATAGGGAGACCGGCACGCCCTTCTCCCGCGCCAGCAGGAGAATATGGGCCGCGTCCGGATGATCCGCCTGTTGGAGAAGGATTCGGTCCGGCACACGCCGCAGCAGAACACGGGTGGTCTCGCCGATGCTGGGTTTGACGCGGTTGAGGTCGGAGACCCCGAATGCTTGCGCAATCCGTTTCACGGCTTCCATACCGCTCCAGTCCGGGGTCCGATCCTGGGCCTGGACTTTGCGAAAGCGGCCTTGAATTTCCTCCTCCATAGCGGGGAAGCTCCGGCATACGCCGTCCAGATACCGTGCGGTCTGGTCGATGCCGGCAAACTCCCGGTAGATTCGCACGCCGTGGAACGTCCCCGGCGGCGTCAGGGTCTGGTTGTGAACCGTGCGGCTGATTAAACCGCACACGGTGCTGTTGAGGCAACAGGACGGGTTCATGAAATCGTCCCGCGTGGCGCACAGGGAAACGGAATGGGCCGGGTCCGCCAGCACGGCTAAAGTAGGCTGCAACGCGGTCCCATAGGTCCGGTTGTAGGCCGCGCAGGACTCCGCGAGTTCCTTGGTAATCATACCTTTCCCGGTCCAGCCGTCCACGAAAACCAAGTCTTGGGCTTTGTATCGGGCCAGCAGCCAGGAGATCGCGGTCTCGTCGAACCCCTTGCCCCGAATGATGCTGACCCCGTAGTGAGGGATATCCCGGCCCAGCACTTGCCGGGCGTAGCGGCGCAGCAGCACGCCGCATGGCACGCCCGCCCGGACCAGCGAGACCAGCACGGGATTGGGGTGTTCCGCTAAGATGAGCCGGGCCAGCACGCCGGTGTAGAGCGCGGCCAGAGGCAGCTGACGCGCCAGTAAGCCTTGAAACACCTCCATATAGGCGGCGCTGGGGACCTTTTCAACCGGCAGGTCCTCGGAGTAGTGCCGTCCGGCTTGAATCTCCCGTTCCCGCACGGCTACGTCCCGTTCCGCCACCCGTCCGGTGACGTCCTGGAGCAGTAAGATCACGTCTTCCGGCAGAAAACTGCCCGGCGGTGACAGTGGTTCCGTCAAAGAAGGACCACCTCCGTTCGGCGGCAGCCCCGGTCAAACAACCAACGGGCCAGTTGTTCCAGCCCTTCCAGATTGACCGCAGCCGCTTCCGCTGCAAGCAACGCCCGGCTGTAGCGGTCCGGGGGGACGTTGTAGAGGTATCCGGCGGCGCTGTAGCAGTCCGGGGGCGTGAAACGGACGCCGCAGGTGATCGCAGAGCCCTCCAAAGGGTAAATCGGACTCTGGGTGGTGGAGTGAAAACAGGATGCGCCCAGATAGCCCGCAATGAGAGCGGGTTCGTAAATCAGCTCGCCGCTGCCTAACACCAACGTGTCCGGTCCGGCAGGCCCCAAGCGTTCCGCCGCGGCCCGGCAGCTTTGAACGGAACGTTCCTGGTCCTCCGGGGAGAGGAACAGACGGCCCATGTTTAAGTGGACGTCCTGAGACAGCGTCCGCGGCTGCAAAGCCAAACCGGACGTTTGGCGGATATCTTCGGGCAGTTTGGGCGTGAAGGGGTCCGTCCGGACCTCTTGGATGCGCCCGCGGAGCAGAGAAACCGATTGGATTTCCACGCCCAAGCGTTCTGCTAAAGCTCGGCGCGGGGAATCTTCGCCCCAGTCCAGCAGGGAGAGCAACACGAACCGTCTCAGGCCGAGGCGTTGGTGAAGCGCCTCCACCAGACGGAGCGCGGTGCGGCCGGTGGTGAACTCGTCGTCTATGATGACCGCCCTCTGGCAGTCGGGCAGGAATTTTTGGGCGGAATCCAGATAGAGCAGGTGGGTTTTGGCGTGGGAGTGGGACTCCTGGAAGGTGATAGATTCCCGGCCTTCCATAGGCAGGCGGGTGGTGCTGAGGTAGCCGCACGCCCCGTCAAAGCACGCGGAGACCGCCCGCGCCAATCCGGTGGCCGTCTCCGCGAAACCGGTGAAGAGGGTGGAATCTTCTGGTTTCAGGCGGAAACGCTCCTTTTCCAGACGCTCCACCAGCGCCGGGAAAGAGGTGGGGTCCTTTCCACGGAGAACATCGGTCCAAAATCCGGCGTCCGGTTGGTCCTCCAACGCCAGCGCCAGCAACCGTCCCGCCGCCAAGAGGACGCCGGGACGGATGGGCAGATGTTTGCCCAGCACCTTGCTGACAAAAAGAAACGCCCGCTCCGGATTGTTCCGCAGGGCGGTCTGGAACAAGTCGTCCGCCGTCAGCCCGAAGCGCGCCTCCTCCACTTGGAGCGTCAGCCGCAGCGCTTCGCCAGCCTGTAAAACGGTCCGATTCATTGCCGTCCCTCCCGTCTCCCGGCCAGTTCGAGCAGGTCCCACGGACCGGAACCGCTCTGCCAAACCCCGTAGATCCGCGCCAGACGTAAGGTTTTTCTGGCCCAGACCATGTGCGGTTTCGCTTCATTCATACGGTTCCTCTCCGCTCCGGCCTGAACCCCGCCGCCCGCCTGCACAATCGCGCAGGCGTCCTGGTAGGACTCCGGCCGGACTGCGTACATGGCTTGCACGGGGAGCAGTTGACTGGGATGAATGCACGTCTTGCCGCACAGACCGTTCTGCTGGTCTAAGGCGGTCTCCCGGAGCAATCCCAGCAGTTCCGGCCCGGCGTTTTGCGCGCGGACGCCGTCCAGGGAGCGGTAATACTCCCAGACGGGGCCGCTGACCGTGTAACGGTCCTCCAAGGCGAAAACCCGGACCACATCCGCAAGAAATCCGGCCACGACGGAAACTTGATAGATCGACGTGTCCACGTCCCGGCGTATGCCGTACAGTCCGCACAGATCCGCCGCGCCTACGCGGATATTCAGAATACGTTCCCGGCGGCGGTCCGCGCATTGGAGCAGTTCCGTCAAACGTTCCAGCCGGTCCGGCCCAGCCAGCGCGGCGCTCTCAAGAATCGGCATGAGGTAGAACGGGGCTTTCGATTGCCGGTGGATGTCCTGCACGAGGTTCAGGGCGCGGGTCAAGCCAACAGGTTCTGTTTTGGGAAAAATGACGCCCGTCAGGACCGCCGCGTGCCGCAGCAGGAGCGGCGCGAGTCCTTCCAGCATCGCCGCGTCCCGGACGCGGACGAAAAGCAGTGGAAGGTCCGGGGTATCTTCCAGCAAGGATAGCTGCCGGTCCACGTTCCGTATGGCGTCTTCCAGCTCCAAGTCCCGGACCGCGTCCTCCAGGCAGACCGCCGCGCTCATCAAACCGCGTATTTTCCGGCGGCTCAGAATCTCCGCGATATCCGTCCGCGTCCCCGGCATATACAGAAGGCCACCTACCGCGCCCCGCAGCAGGTCGTGCGGAGACGTCCGGTCAAATTCCTCCGGCGCGCGGGAGAACAACCTCTGCATTTGGACTGGTTCCAAATAATCAAAATAACGCATTCCATTCCACCTAAATCATTTCCAGGCAGGCGGGGCTAGCCCCGCACCCCAGGGGGGGGGGGGGGGGGGGGGGGGGCCCCGCGCCCCCCCCCCCCCCCCCCCCCCC
>CANDKT010000087.1 GCA_947385365.1 uncultured Bacillota bacterium
ATTATGTTATACATATGTCAAATGTCAGGAGACAGAAAGGAGCGAGCCTATGAGCGATACGCCAGAGTATGTGAAAAACCTGAAAAAAGAGTCCGTGGTCCAAAGCGTCATCAACTGCTTGACCGACGCTATGCGCAATAAACAGCTCAAACCAGGCGACCGTATCCCTCCCGAACCCGACCTGGCCCTGTCGATGGGCGTGGCCCGAAGCTCCGTTCGGGAAGCAATCAAAATACTGTCCTACCTGGGCGTCCTCGAAAGTAAACGCTCCGAAGGAACCTTCGTCTGCGACGGCTTCAAGGAGAGCATGATCGACCCCATGATCTACGGGATCATCCTGAATCAGGATTCCTTCGAAAACCTTATGGAACTGCGCGAGATGACCGAAACCGGTATCATGCGCCTGGCTATCCTGAAGTACGACGAGTCAGAAGGCCGCGCCTTGGAACAACTGCTGGAGCGGATGAAATCCGTCATCCACTGCGGCGAAAACACTGTGGATAACTTCTTCCAAGTCGACAACGAGTTCCACGATATGATCTCCCTGATGGGGAAAAATCCCCTGGCAGATAAGATCAGCCGGGTCGTCCGCACGCTGACCTACGCCATGCGCTACGAGACGGTGGCGACTATGATAAACAGCGGCCGGGGCGAGGAACTGCTCGCCGCCCATAGCCAGCTGTACGAAACTCTGAAAAATCGTAATTTGTGCAATTTGCAGCAGACCGTCCGGGACAGCTACTTCGGAGAAGCTCTCCACTCCGATGGGGACGAGACGCATAACGCATAAAACCCGCGCGCCCCTCAGAACAACCGGAAGGAAAAACCATTCTCCTTGGCGTACCTCTCCGCAAACGAACCGGCGGGGGTGTGGATGACGAGTTTCTCACAACCTGCAAAGGCATCCCTGCCAATCTCAGTCACGCTCTCCGGGAGCGTTACGTTTTGCAACCTGATGCAGTCGGAGAAAGTATGCGCGCCAAGCTCCGTGACGCTCTCTGGAATGGTGACGCTTTGCAGGCTGGTGCAATTCCAAAAAGTCCGCCAACCAATTTCCGTGACGCCCTCCAGAATGGTCACGTTTTGCAGGTTGGCGCATCCCGCAAAGGCATATGCCCCAATCTCCGCGACACGCTTCGGGATGGTCACGCTTTGCAGGTTGGCGCATCCCTCAAAGGCAGATAGGCAAATCAAGGCGACGCTCTCCGGGATGGTCACGCTTTGCAGACGAGTGCAGTCCTGAAAGGCATAGTCGTCAATCTCCGTGACACCCTCCGGGATGGTCACGCTTTGCAGGCCCTTGCAACGGGAGAAGGCTCCCTCGCCAATCCTCGAGACGCCCTTTGAGATCGTCACGCTTTGCAGGTTAGAGCAATCCTCAAAGGTATGCCCGACAATCTCCGTGACGCTCCCCGGAATGGTCACGCTTTGCAGACTGGCGCAGCCATAGAAAGCCCTCCAGCCTATCTCCGTGACACCTTCCGGAATGGTCGCGCTTTGCAGACTGGCGCAACACGCAAAGGCATACCGGCCAATCTTGGCGACGCTCTCCGGGATGGCCACGCTTTGCAGGTTGTCGCAACCCTCAAAAGCCTCCTGGCCAATCTCTGTGACGCCCTTTGGGATAGTCACATCCCCCCCAGGGCCTATGTACTCGCGTAAAGTGTTGTTTTCAATTGAAAAATCCACAAACGCAAACCTCCTTTTCCCTTTTTCGCTGTCTTGTTAAAGCTCCTCTATCTGAAATTCCCGCTCCAAGTCCGCCGGTTTCAGGTTCCTGTTCCGGTACTCCAGCAGCAGAGCCGTCAGCTCCGCGCTGCCCTTTTGGACGATTTTCGGGAAAATCTCCTCGAAATCCTCCTGAGTAATCACCTCCTCCGCCACCATCAGCTGCAAAAGAGGCGGGTATTCCATCGCTCGCGCGTATAAGCGTTTGCGCTGCTTTCTGATGTACTTGAGATACCCGCTCCGAATGT
The DNA here is from genome assembly GCA_947385365.1 of uncultured Bacillota bacterium. Taxonomy (GTDB): domain Bacteria; phylum Bacillota; class Clostridia; order Oscillospirales; family Oscillospiraceae; genus Lawsonibacter. The sequence goes on from CANDKT010000087.1 coordinate 1,977, forward strand.
CGTTCGACATCGGAACCTGATCGCAGTACAGCTTCGCAAAACCGCAGCACGCGTCAGGCTTCTCCTTATGGTCAAAACCCGAAATCGGAATGCGCGGCGCAAGCAAAATAGGACCAGAACCTTTGAATACCGATTTGGTCACTTTGGGGAGCTTCGCCAAAATGGTCACGCTTTTCAAATTGTCGCAGCAAGCAAAGGCAGATTTACCAATCTCGGTGACGTTTTGCGGAATAATTACATCCCGCAGCTCACTGTAGCAGTCATAAAACGCGTAATCGCCAATCTGAGTGATACTTTCCGGGAGAATCACACTTTCCAAACTGGTACAAGAAGAGAAAGCACCTTCACCAATTTGAGTAACACCTTCCAAAATAGTCACACTTTGCAGGTCGAAACACTCAGAGAAAGCATACTTTCCAATCGTTGTGACGCTCTTCGGAATGGTCAAACTTTGTAGGCTGGAGCAGCCCCAAAAAGCACGCTCGCCAATCGTTGTAACCCCCTCCGGAATGGTCACGCTTTGTAGGTGTTCGCAGCAAGCAAAGACATACTCACCAATTTCCGCGATACCCGCCGGGATGCTCACATCCCTACCGGGACCGGTGTACTTGACCAAAACACCGTCCTCAATGACAAAATCCATAAGTAAAACCCCCTTCCCCTCCCGCGCCGCTCCGCTAAAGCGCACGGAAGGGGATATCCTTTCCTTTGGCGTACCGCTCCGCATAGCTCCCGGCTGGAGCGCGGATGAGTAGCTCTTCACAGCCCTTGAACGCATACTCGCCAATCTCTACCACGCTCAACGGAATGCTCACGCTTTGCAGCTTGACACAACCCGCAAAAATACACGCGCCAAGCTCCGTGACGCCCTCCGGAATAACCACCGCTTTCAGGCTTTTGCAGGACTCGAACGTGGACGCGCCTATCTTGCGGATGCCTTCCGGGATGACTACGCGCCCCAGCTTGATGCAGCCCGAAAACGCAGACCGGCCTATCTCCGTCACACGCTCCGGAATGTCTGCGCTTTTCAAACCCCAGCAGCCAGAAAATGCCGCCCAGCCTATCTGCGTCACACTCTCCGGGATCACCACGCTTTGCAGGTTTTCGCACTTCGCAAAAGCTCCGTCCCCAATCTTCTCCACTCCCTCCGGAATGACCACGCTTCGTAGGCTTTTGTCCCCTTGGAAAACGGACTTGCCTATCTCCTTGACTCCCGCCGGAATGACAATCGCTTCGCTCAGACCGTGGTAATCTCGCAAAATTTGCCCCTCTATGATAAACTCCATGATTAAAACTCCTCCAGTTTAAATTCCTGCTCCCAATCTACCGGGCCCAGGTTCCTGTGTCGGTACTCCAATAACATCGCCGTCCGCTCCGCGTTGCCCTTTTGGATGATTTTCGGGAAAATCTCCGCGAAATCCTCCCGCGTAATCACCTTCTCCGCCACCATCAGCTGCAAAAGAGGCGGGTATTCCATTGCCTTGGTATACAGAGACTTGCGCTGGCTCCTGATGTACTCCAAATAGCCCGCCCGAATGTCTTCGGACAGCGGAACATGCTCGCTGTACAGTTTGGCAAAGCCTGCACACGCGCCAGGCTTGTCCTCCTCGCTAAAACTAGAAACCAACATATTTGGCGCAATCAAAATGGGACGTGGATCATAAAATACCCCTTCAATCTCAGAAATACTTGCCAGAATGGTCACGCTTTGCAGGCTGGCGCAACCAGAGAAGGCTTTCCTACCAATCCCGGTGACACGCTCCGAAATCGCCACGCTTTGTAGGCCAGTGCAGTCAAAGAAGGCGTACTCGCCAATTTCAGTGACACCCTTTGGAATGGTCACGCTTTGCAGGTTCGCACAGCCCAGAAAGGCATCTTCACCAATCTTTTTGACACTCTCCGGAATGGTTGCGTTTTGCAGGTCGATACAGTAAGCAAAGGCGTAAGACGCAATTTCCGTTGTACCATCTTCTATGGCGATGGATTCACCCTTCTTGTGCGGACAACGAAACAGAGTTGTTCCATTGTAGAGAACGCCCTCCAAACTGTGGAAACAATGATTGTTCGAGTCCACACGAATTTCCCTTAGCGCAAAGCAGTTCTCAAAAACGTGATTGCCAATTTGCTTTACGCCCTTTGGGATCGTCAGCCTTTGCAGGCTGGTGCAACCCTCAAAGGTTCGCTCTTCAATCGTGATGAGACTTTTAGGGATAGTTACCCTTTGCAGGCCGCTACACCAACGAAAAGCAGATTTACCAATCTTTGTAACACCCTCCGGGATGACCACACTTTGCAGACTGTCGCAATGATAGAAAGCAAACTCGCCAATCTCCGTGACGCCCTTCGGGACCTCTACCGCTCCACCAGGACCGTGGTACTCACATAAAACTTTCTTCTTTATTACAAAATCCATACACCCAAAGTCCTTTTTTCTCTTTCAGTATGTCAAACCCCCGTACTCCTATAGAGCCTCAAATTTGATTTTGTACTGTTTCGCGTACTCCTCCGCATAACTCCCGGCGGGCGCGTGGATGGTCAGATGACAGCAGTCCCCCAAACTGAGCTGTTCCGTAAAAAAGATCTCGGTGACGCTGGCCGGAATCGTCAGGTCCGTCAGACCAGCGTAGAAAACGCTTTTGTTTCTGAAGTCGTTTTCATGCTTGAAGCTGTAGCTAATACGCTCGGTCCCCTCCGGAATAACCAGCGTTTTCAGCGATTTGCAGCCGTCAAAGACGTCAAAGGACAGCTCCTTCACCCCTTTCGGCAAAACTACACGGGCGAGTTTCCGACAGCCCCGGAAAAGATCTTCCGATACTTGCGTCACCTTCGGCGGAAAAACAAACTCCTCCAAACTCTCGCAGCCGTAAAACGCACCCTTTTCGATAGAAACAACGCTGTCCGGACACCGAACAGAGCGGATCTTCTTATGCGCCTCCCCGTAGGCTCTCGGATCTTTGGCATAGCGCAGCCATGTCGATTGCCATGTCGATTCCGGACTGAAGGCGTAAGCGCCTATGGCCGTCACTGGCTGTTTCCCAATTTGCCGGGGTACCAAAACTTCCTCCTCCATCCCTTTGTAGAGCGTCAGAACAATCCCCGCAGGCTTCGGCTCCCCCTGCTCGAAGTCCGTGAAATACTGTGTATAGCTCCACAACTCCTTGGCTTCCTTCACCGGCAGTATGCCCGTCGCCGTAATCTTTTCCTGCTTGACCAGCTCCCGCTCCATCTGACGCACCGGGTCCCGGCGGCGGAAGTTCTTCTCCTGATAGTCCAGCAACGCCGCCGTCAACTCCGCCTTCCCCTGCTGAATGGTCAGTTCCTGCACGCGCTCCACGTCCGAACTGGGGATGACCTTCTCCCGGAGCATCACGTAAAATAACTCCGGGTACTTCACCGCCAGAGAATAGAGCCGCTTCCGATTGGCGCGGATGAGTTTCACATCCTCCGCCTTGCGCGCCTCGTCCAGCTTCTCCCCCGCTATGTACAATCGGGCAAACCCTAACATCGCGTGATACCGCAGCTCTCCCGTAAAACGCGAAATGGGCGCGCGCCACGGAATCAGTACGATGGATTCTCCGCGTTTCACCAGACTGTCCAGCGCATATTCCACCGAATAAGACGTCTCGCCCTCAAACCGCGTCAGAGAAACGCTCCGGATATCCACCGTTTTACAGCTTCTGCGAAACGCCCACTGCTGGACAATCGACACGTTTTCAGGCAGAACCACTTGGTTCAGCCCGCTCCCATCAAAAGCCTGCTCCCCAATCCATTGCAGACTGTCCGGAAGAACGATGTTTTCTAACCCTCCGCAGCTCTGAAACGCCATTTTATCTATGTTCGTCACGCCCTCGCGTAAAGTCAGGGAAAAGGGACCCTCAATCCCGCTGAACGCACAGGGCGCAATCTCCTTTACGCCGCTGGGCGCGGTCACTTCGCCTTGCAGATCGGACGGCGCACGGAACAGCACGCCGTCTGTGGACATGAGATACCCATCCCGAACCTGAAACGCCTTGTTTTTCTCGTCTACCTGAAATTCCACCAGCTTGTTGCATTTCCGGAACGCCTCCGTGTTCACGGTCTTCACGCTCCGGCTTACGCAAAGACGGGTCATCTCCCGACAGCAACCGTCAAAACAGTCGCCAGGAATGTGCCGGACTCCGGGCAGCATAATGCAAACCCCGTTTTCAAACGCGTAATGCCTTGTTGTTTGTGTCATCGTGCAGTCCTCCTGTCAGTTCAAATGGGTTCAAAGGGAATCTTATTCCTCTTCGCGTACCGTTCCGCATGGCTCCCAGCGGGCGCGCGGATGGTCAGCTTCGGGCAGTTCGCAAACGCATCGAGTCCAAATCTCGTTACGCTGGCCGGGAGCGTCACGCAGGTCAGAGACGAACTGTTGTAAAAGGGATTAAATGCGTCCCGGCCAATCTCCGTCACGCCCTCCGGGATCGTGACCGATGTCAGCGCGAGTCTTGCCGCAAGAATCGGTTCGCTACAGCAGCCGAACCCAAACGCGAACATATCAATTTTCGTCACCAACGACTTGCCGATTTTTGCAGGAACTGTGACCTCCGGCCCCGTTTTGCCCTTGTAGGACGTGATGGTCAATGTGCCATCCTTGTTCTTCTCGTAGCTCCAAATCTTTTTCAGCTCGCTCACCGGAAGCGTCCCGTGCTTCTCTATGTAGGCGTCCAAACGATCCGCTTTTGCAAGCTCTTCCTCCATCTCCGCTATAGGGTCCGTCGGCGTCAAACCCTGGCTGTACTCCAGAATCGCGGCCTTGGCCGTAACATTCCCCGTCCGGTCCGCCTCATCCAACAGCGGCTGGATCTCCTTCCCAGTCAGCAGGTTTTCCGCAAACATCACCCGCAAAACCTCCGGTTGCGCCACCGCCAATGCGTAGAGCTTCTTCCGCTGGCTCTTCATATATTTGAGATAGCTCCCTTGATCGAAAACTTCCTCCCCCGCCAGGAAACGTTTGCAGAAAAACCGTATGGCGGTCTCCCTCATCGGCCCCTTGGGGAACGCGCTGAACGGCATCTCATCCGCCCGGAACTCCTCCAGCGCGTCGCACGAAAACGCGCTGGGCGCAATCTTCGCTTCCGCGCCCCGGATGGTCAGCCGCTTGAGCGGACAGCTCCCAAAACAGCCGACCGGTAAATCCGCAGCTCCCGTCACAGTCACTTCCTCCAGGGCGTTGCAGAACTCAAACGAACTTCGCGCCACGCTTACGCCGTCCGGCAGATCGACCGCACGCAGACCGTTGGATTGGAACGCGTGCTTGCCGATCTCCGTCAGCGACGCCGGAAAAACAACCTCCTCCAGCCCTGTACAGCCGTTGGCCAGATTTGCGCTGATCTTTTTCAGCTTCGGCGGCAGGACCAGACGGCGCAGGCTGGTACAATCGCCGAACGCCCAGGTTCCAATAGAAGAAACGCTGTCCGGAAAATCTACCTCCGTGACCTTCCCGCAACCGTGGAAGGCGTGCCATGCAATCTTCTTCGTCCCGTTTTCTACGCGGACCGGACCGCGTTTTCCTTTGGGACAGCACAGCACGTCCTCCCGGTCGTAAAGGATACCATCTGTACTGTGGTAGCGGGGATTTTCCGCCTCCACGATGATTTCCGCCAAGGCACTGCAACCCCGAAAAACATGGCTGTCAATTTGCTCCACGCCCTTGGGAAGGAAAATCGAGGTCAGACTTGTACAGCCCTGAAAGGCCCCGTCCCCAATATGGAGCAGCGAATCCGGCAACACGATTTTTGATAGGGACGTGCATTTTCCAAACGCCTCCCTTTCAATTTCCTCCAGGTTTGGGGGCAAAACAACAGTTTCCAGCGCGCTGCACGCAAAAAAGACACATTCTTGGATGACCTCGAAGGTATCTGGAACGTAGACGCTCCGCATATGGTCCCGCACCCAGGAAAATGCGCCTTCTTCGATTTCCCGCACCGGCGGGATGACAACCTCGCTCCGGCCCGGCGGACAGAACAACAGCGTATCTCCACGCAAAAGCATTCCGTCTACAGAACGAAAATAAGGATTTCCTTCCTCCACCGTGATCTCCTGAAGAGTCCGTAAGCCGGAGCCGATGAGAGTCAGATCTTGCATACTTTTGGGCAAATGCAGGGACGTGACTCCCCCGCCGAAGTTGAACGCTGTACAAAAAATGCTTGTCACGCCCTCCGGTATGGAGACCGCTCCGCCCGGACCCCAATAGCTCACCAGTTGACTATCTTGAATGTTCAAAAAGTTTTCCTGCAAGTCCATTTGTTCTTCCTCCTAAAAGCTCATTGTATCGTTCTTAATGGTAAGCTCCATGAAACAACCTCCCTTTTCCCTTCCGCAAGGCTTTGCTAGAGCGCGCGGAAGGGAATGCTGTTTTCTTTGGCATACGCCTCCGCCGCAGAACCGCTCGGAGCATACAACACGGCTTGCGCCGCTCGGTCGCCTCGCTTCCGGTCGCTCCAGTTGGAGTTCTCCAAAAGCTCCGCCCCCAATTTGACCACACTGGCAGGCAAAATGATTTCCGTCAGATTTTCGCACCATGCAAACATATGGGTGCGCAACTCCTTTACTCCCTCCTGAAATTCAATCGACTTCAGCTGTTTGCAGTTTTGAAAGGCGCACGCCCCTACTGTTTTGACGTTTCCAGGAACCACGACTCGTTCCAGCCCTGAACTTATGAATGCGTTCTGGCCGATCTTTTGCAGGTTTTGGGAAAATACGACCTCCTTGAGCTGGCCGCAGTGCGCGAAAACGTCCCGTTCAATTTCCTCCAAGCCCGCCGGAAGCACGATCTGTTCCAGCCCGCTCCCCTCAAACGTATGCGCTTCCAGCACGCGCAGACCTGCCGGAAGCTCCACTCGGGAAAGCTCGCTGCACCTCGCAAACGCCCACGGCTGTATTCTCGTCACGCTGTTCGGAAGCTCCGCTTCCCGCAATGCGCTCCCGCAAAAAGCGTCCACGCCTATGACCTCCAACCCCTCCGAAAACGTTACCCGCTCCAGCTTCAGGCAGAAATGAAACGCCGACGCCCCGATCTCCCGGACCCCGCCCGGTATGCGAACGCTCCGCAGACTGCCGCATCCGTCAAACGCCTCGTCTCCCAATTTGACCACGTTTTCCGGAATATCCAGCTCCTCCAGCCCGTCGCACCACGCGAACGCTTGCCGGTCAATTTCCCGCAGGCTTTGCGGCAAAACAACCCTCCGCACGAATTTTTTGCCGGTGAACAGGTCGCTCTTGATGACCGTCACGCCCTCCGGCACAACGCACGTCTCCCCTAAAACACAGAGAACCTCCTTCCCGTCCTTCGAGACCAAAAGCCCGTCCTGTACCTGATACTTCGAATTTCCAGACTCCACCGTGACACTCTCCAACTCCATGCAGCCCGCCAGAAACGTGTCCGCAATCTTCCGGACGCTTTGCGGCAGAAACACCGATTTGAGATGAATCCGCGGTCCCCGCACTTCTTCCGTCAGAGGCTTGGCCTGCGGACTCAACGCGTAGGTGCCAATCTCCGTCACAGGGTCCTTGCCAATCTTGGCGGGAACCATGACGTCTAACTCCTTGCCCTTGTAGCCCAACAGACAGATTTCACCCTTTTTGTTTTTCGTATAACGCCAAATCTTCTTTGCGTCCGCAACAGGTAGCGTCTTTGTCTCCAGAATGGTTATTTGCTTCTCAAACTCCGCGTCTGGGTCTATGCGCTGAAGGTTTTGCTCCTGATACTCCAGCATGGCGGAGATGATTTCGGCGTCCGCTGTCGCCTCCGCCTGTTTCATCAATTCAGGAAAATCGTCCTGAGTCAACATCTTCTCTTCCAGCATCAGATAAAACAGCTCCCGGTTCTCCAACGCCAGCGGAAACAGCTTTTTCCGCATCCGCTTGACGTACCTGATACAGAGCTTCCACCGGCTTTCCGAAATTACCTCTTCCCTCTTCCGCCGCTGTATCAGAGTCAGGATCGTATGGTTCCGCACCTCCTCCGGAAGCCGCCCCAGTGGGAGAACATCGGAGATCACTTCCGGACAGCAGCCGCCTCTTTTATAATAGTGGAAAAACGCCCTCGGATCGAATCTCGTGTCCTTGCCCAACACGATGACTTCCGTCAGCGTCGAACAGCCGCTAAAGGCGTTTGCTTGGACCCTCCGCACGCTTTCCGGCAAAGTGATCCGCTTCCGTTCCACGTCCCCTACAGAGGAAAAGGCTCCATATTCGATCGCTATCACGCCGTTGGGAATCACCACTTCTTCGTCCGACCCCTTGTATTGAATCAAAACGTTGCACCTTATCACAAAATCAGAACTGTTTCCCATATTTTCCTCCCTTATCCTTCCAGTACCTCGCACGTCACGCCCAGCTGCGCCAGCAGCGTGAAGGCCCGGTCCAATGCGTCCGGCTCCCCAGTGAGCCGAACCACTCGGCTGACCGTCCCGCCAACCGCCGCAGGCGTAGCCGGAATCGTCCCCGCCTGCGCCGCTTTGAGCCGGTCCTGATACTCCGTCAGCCCGTCCGCGTTGAGCGTCTCCAGATATTTGGCCGTCACCGCCTCCGTAAATCGACCGGACGTCTCCCGTATGTGCGCCAATTCCCGCGCCGCCTCCGCGATCTTCTCCTCCACGCCCGCCTGCCACTCCCGGGCCGACGTCGTCTTGTTGAGCCACTTCTTCTCCATGAACCCAGGACTGGCCAGCACTTGCGCCGCAAAACTCCCTAAATCCCCGCTGCGTTGGAGAAAATACCGCTCAATCTGCTCCCGCTTCGCCCGCTTCTCCTGCTCCTCCACGCCCGCCACAAAACCCTTGATCTCCTCCAACGGCGCGTCAATCATCCCTAAAAGCTCCTTCACCTGCGCCTCAAACGCTTGGTAGGGCGCTAAGTACGCCCGCTTGATCTCCTTGCGCCGGTCGTCGATCTCGCTCCGTAAACGAGTCAGATCCCGCTTGTCCGCTTTCGCCGTTTTCAGCGTTTCCTCCGTGTACACCATGCCCGCGTAGTAGCTCAGAATCTGCGCCAACGCTTCCTTCAGCTCCTGAAAATTCTCGATGGAAACCAAACCCGGTTCCTCATGCGAGATCAACTGTAAATCATACATTTCCAAACTCCTTTCCTGAAAGCAAATATGCCGTCCTTGACGACACCCAACAGAAAGTTTACACTGGCTTGCGTTTTTTGTCCGCATACTCCTGCACTGCCGCTTTCGCCGTGACATTCCCCTGCTTGTCACACTCCTCCAGCAGCAGATCAACGTCTGTTTGGGTCGGCATCTTTTCCGCTAGCATCAGCCGCAGCAGCTCTTCCTGCTGTACCGCGAACGGATACAGCCGCTTCTTCTGCCCCTTGATGTACTTTA
>CANDKT010000088.1 GCA_947385365.1 uncultured Bacillota bacterium
CGCTGTTCCCCGGACAGTACCGCGCAGCTGTCGGATATGGTCCAGTCCGCCCGCAAAGTGGGCTTGCAGGAGCTGTGTACGACGGATCATTACGATCTGCTTCTGGAAGACGGCACGCCCGCGGAGGACTGGGACTGGACCCCAGTGCTGGAACAGTTCGAGCCGGAGTCGAGAAAGATATCCCCGGATTTCCGGTTGCTGCTGGGCCTGGAGCTGGGCGGCGGCAACGTGGACCCGGAAAAAGCATCCGCGACGTTGGCGAAGGTCCCGGTGGATTTCGTGGTCGGTTCGATCCATAACCTCAGCCCAGCGGCGGGCGGGGCGGATTTCTACTTTTTGCCCTACCGCACGCGGGAGGAGTCCGTCGCGCTCCTGGACGACTACGTGAACAGTTTGTTGGAGCTGGCCCCGCTGCCGTGCTACGACGCGTTGGGGCATATCCTCTACCCGCTGCGCTACATCAACGGCCGGGCCGGTCACGGCCTGACGCTGGACGCCTGGGCGGATCAGCTGGACGTGGTGTTGCAGACGGTCATCCAGACGGGCCGGGCCATCGAGGTCAACACCTGCCGGGGCCGGGAGGTGGAGGACTGGCGGCCTGTCCTGAAACGCTACCGGGAACTGGGCGGTGAATTGATTACACTCGGTTCCGACGCCCACGAGCCGGAAAACGTCGGCAAGGGCCTGCCCCAGGCGGCGGAGCTGTTGAAAGAGACTGAGTTCCATTACGTGACCCTCTTCCGCCGCCGCCGCCCGGAGTTGGTCCGGCTGTAGGGAGAGAACAAATTCGTGAGGAGGATTCTGCGTTATGTTAGCAATCGCATCGGACCACGGGGGCTACGCCCTGAAAGAACACATCAAGGCTTACCTTGCCGCGAAGGGCATCGAGTGCCAGGACTTCGGTACGGACAGCAACGCCAGCTGCGACTACCCGATCTTCGGGAAAGCCGCCGCGGAAGCGGTGGCGTCCGGGGCCTGCGAGAAGGGAATCGTGATCTGCACCACGGGCATCGGCATTTCGATCACGGCCAATAAGGTCAAGGGCATCCGCTGCGCGTTGTGCGGCGACCCGCTGTCCGCGGAGCTGACCCGCCGGCACAACGACGCCAATATGTTGGCGATGGGCGCGGGCATCGTCGGGCCCAATTTGGCGGAGCGCATCGTAGACGCGTTTCTGTCCGCTCAATTTGAGGGGGGCCGTCACGCCAGACGGGTGGATCTGATGATGGCGGTGGAACAGTAGCGGAAAAAGCAGGAATCCCGCTTCCGAATGGAAGCGGGATTCCCATTTGCCGCTCTTAGACTACAAGGTTCAGCCCAGAGACAGGGCTTCCTTGACTTTGGCGATGATGTGCGCGCCGATGTCCCGGGAGGCGTCCACGGTCTGCGCGCCCAGATGGGGGGTGACGATGAAGTTGTCGCACTGGAACAGCGGGGAGTCGAACCCGGCGCCTTCGGTCAAGCCGCCGGCGGCCAGTTCGTTCTCCATGACGTCGGAGGCGTAGCCGCCGATCTGACCGGCCTGGAGCGCTTCGAACATATCCTGTTCGTTGACGATCCCGCCGCGGCTCATATTGAGGACGACGGCGTCGTCCTTCATCCCGGCGATGGACTGGGCGTTGAAGAGGTCCTTGGTCTCGGGGGTGAGGGGGACGTGGATGGTGACGAAGTCGGCCTGTTTGAGGACGTCGGCGACATCCATACCGGTGGCGTGTTCTTTTTCGAAATCCTCGGGTTTCAGGTAGGGGTCGTAGGCGACGACGGTCATGCCGAAGGCGCGGCCCAATTCGCCCACGCGGCGTCCGATGCGGCCGAAGCCCAGGATACCCAACGTTTTGCCGCGCAGTTCGCGTCCGACGAACTTGTACTTATCCCAGGACTTGTTGACTTTGACGTCGTAGTTCGCGGGGATGGTGTGGCGGGAGAGGTCCAGCATTTTGGCGATGGTCAATTCCGCCACGGCGTTGGCGTTGAGGCCGGGGGCGTTGAAGACTTGGATCCCCTTCGCTTTGGCGGTCTCCATGTCGATGTGGTTCAGGCCCACGGAGCAGACGCCGATGACTTTCAGGTTCGCGGCGGCGTCCAGGATGGTCTGATTGATGGCGGGGTCGACGCGCATGATAAGTACGTCGTATTCGGGGATCAAAGCGGCCAGCTCCTCCTGACTGGGGAGCAGCTTGGTGTCCACCTGCATGAATTTACCCAATTCCTCAGCGATGGCGGGGGAGACGGTGTCGATGATGAGACATTTCATAGCGTTCAGAGTCCTCCTAACAAATATTTGGAATACATCCTTCCGATTGATGGTATTGCTATTATCGCACATTTTTCCCTTCTGGAACATCACCTTTTTTGTGAGGGTTGCCACAGCCATTTGACTGTGGTATAATGGCCAAGGCGCGGCGGCGTTCCGATCCCGAGCGGAGCCGCGCGCAGAGAAAAGAACCTTTGCAGTTAAGGAGGTCAAATCCCTTGAATTTCCTGCATCTGAAGTATTTCTTGATGGTCGCGGAGGAATTGAACATCACCCGTGCCGCGGAGCGGCTGTACATATCCCAGCAGTCCCTGTCCAACCACATCAGCAATATGGAGCGGGAACTGGACGTGAAACTGTTCACCCGTTCCCCGAAGCTGTCGCTGACCTACGCCGGGGATATGCTGGTCCAGACGGCCACGCAGATTCTGGACCTGTACGCTCAGTACACCGTGAAGGTAGGCGATACGAACCGTCAGTATCAGGGCGTCCTACGGGTCGGTATCTCGCACACGTGCGGTCTGGCGCTGCTGCCACGCATCCTGCCCCACTTCCGGAAGGAGTTCCCGATGGTGGAATTTTCCCTCTACGAGGGCAACTCCAATCAGCTGGAAGGGGAGCTGTCCCACGGACGCGTGGATCTGATTATCTGCTTCCAGCCCATCATGCTTGAGGGGATTAAATCGGTTTTGCTGACGGAGCAGCGGTTAGTGATGGTGGTGCCCAAGTCGTTCATGGACCAGCGGTTCGGCATCCACGCGGACGAGAACCGGCTTCAATTCGCCCAGCGGGCGGATATCAGCGCGTTTCAGCAGATGCCTTTCGTGCTGATTAAGCGGGGCAACCGCACCCGGAACATTGTGGATCAGTACTTCAGCCGGTACTATTTCCGGCCCCAGCTGATTCTGGAGACGGAGAACACGGTGACGACGTTAGCGATGGCGCAGTCCGGCATGGGGATCACGATCTGTCCGGAGTTGTTTCTCCGTGCGATGCCGGTGCCTCCGGCCAACGGCGAGGGGGTCGATTTATTTCCGCTGACCGATCTGTCCACAGCGGGGCGGTTAGTCGCGGGCTTCCGGGTAGACCGCTACCTGTCGCCGTTCGGCGAGCGGTTCATCGCCCTGGCGCGGGACGCGATCTGACCGAACGCAAAAGCGACTGCTGAAACAGCAGCCGCTTTTGCATTTTGCAAGGTTCCGTATCCGCCAACGGAAAACCGGCGGAGTCGAATGGGGCCTTTGAAAACGGGGCAGATTACTTCATGCCGTTCTCGTAGGACTCGATCATTTTCTTGACCATCTGGCCGCCCACGGAACCGGCCTGTTTACTGGTGAGGTCGCCGTTGTAGCCCTGTTTCAGGTTCACGCCGACTTCGTTGGCGGCTTCCATTTTGAACTTGTTCATCGCCTCGCGGGCGTTGGGGACCATGATCTTGTTGCTGTTATTGTTAGACATGATGTGTCTCTCCTTTGCAGATTGATTTTTGGATTCTCTTTTTGTCTGGATGGAACATCCGCCTATAGCATGGCCTCAGAGGCGGGAGATATACCTGTTTCAAGGCTTCCTGTTTTTGTCAGCGGACGCATAAAAAACCCCCGCCGTATGGGCCATACGGCGGAGGTTTTGCTGAAATTCAGCCGTTCACTTTGATGTAGTCGCTGGAGACGTAGCCGTTGATATCCTTGAAGTTGATCTTGTACCAACCTTTCCCGGTGTCTTCCAGGATGGTGACGACGTCGCCGTTTTTCAAGCTCCCGACCTTTTCGCCGCTGGTGCTGGCCTCGGCGCGGACGTTCAGGCTGGAACTGGTAACGGTGCCTTTGGAGTTGGCGGACACAGGTCCGGCGGGCGTAGTCGTATTGGTGGAACCGCCAGGGTTCTGGGTGGTGGAGCTTCCGCCGCCGGACCCGGAGCTGCAGTACACGTCGCTGGACGCGCTCTGCCCGCCGCAGGAGGCGGTGATGATGACTTTCTGTTTGGAACCGCTCTTATTCACATTTGTGACGTTGCCGTAACTGTCCACGGTAGCCAAGGCTTCGTTGCTGGAGGTCCAGACCACGGGTTCGGAGACGCCTTCCGGCGTGACGGTGGCGGTGAACTGGTAGACCTCGCCGCTTGTCAAGGTGATATCGTTGCGGTTGAGCTTGATGGAGGTCACGGGGACGGAGGGAAGCGCGCTGGAACCGCCGGGGTTGTCAAGCGTACCGGAGCCGCTGGAACCGGGCAGTTCGGTTTGGGAGCCGGAGCCGCTGCCGTTCGGCAACACGCTGCTCTGGCTGGAGTCGGAACCGGAGGAGTTATCCGGTGGTTTTTTGCTGAAGAAGGGCGAGACCCACTTGAAGACGATGACCAGAGCGGCGACGATCAAGGCGGCGGAGATGCTCCAGCCCACGATCTGGATGGGGTGGAAGCGGCCGATCAAGCCGTCTTTGGCCAAGCGGCGGCCGCCGATGCCGGTACGGCCTGGGCGTTCATCGCAGAAGGGGCAGCGTTTGTAGGTGGAAGAGTACTCCTCCCCGCAATTTTCGCAGTGGATCATAGTCTCGCGGCGGGAAGGCGGTTGTCGTTCGTTATTTGCCTGCCGCACGGGATTTCCGCGGCGGGGAGGCTGCTGTTGTTCGGCCATTTTTGGTACCTCCAATGCAGTATTTGCGGTGGTCTGCACGCAGACCTGGACTTTATTGTACAAGCATTTTCACCCAGCGTCAACGAAAAAAGCGAAAATCACAAAAAAACTTTGTTGTATCAAATGTGACATAAACCCCTGCCTTTCGGCATGGGGCTATAAGCCGCACCGGATTCCCCGTACAAGGAACACGCCCGTCTCATAAAAGCGGGATTCTCCCCCGAAGGGGGAGAATCCCGAAAAGGCAAACGGCGTTCTTCCCCCCGAAGGGGGGAAGAACACAAAAAAATTCTCTTTCTCTGTTGCCCAAAGGAGAAAAACAGCGGTTGCCATACGGAAAAGCAATTTGTGAGACAGGCGTGAAGGACTTAGAGGGATTGCATTTGTTTTCGTTGAGTGGTATCCTGTAGGTATGGAAGCAAGGTGATTTCTTGAAAGGACGCATGAAACTCTGGACCGCTGCGCTGGATCTGCTCTTCCCGCCCAAGTGTCCCTTCTGCCGGAAGGTCCTGGACGCGCCTCAGGACCCGGTGTGTCCGGCCTGCCAAAGTTCGCTGCCTTGGCTGACCGGGCAGTATGCCCTGCGTCCGGTGGAGTTCACCAACGGGTGTCTGTCCCCTCTGGCCTACCGGGACAGCGTCCGTCAGGCCGTACACCGCTACAAATTCTCCGGCGTGCGGGCTTACGCCCGCCCGTTCGGCGTCCTGATGGCGCAGTGCGTCCGGGATAACCTGTCCCAGCCTTTCGACGCCGTCACATGGGTTCCCCTGAGCCGCCGGAGACTCCAGCAACGAGGCTACGATCAAGCCAAGCTGCTGGCGCGGACCGTGGCCGCAGAACTCTCCCTGCCGCTCCAGGCCACGCTGGTCAAGTATCGGGACACCCCAGCGCAATCGTCTTTGGACAGCGCCGCCGCGCGTCAGGCCAATACACGAGGCGTTTACCGCCTTCTGCCCGGCGGCCCATCCCTCAAAGGCCAAAACTTCCTGCTGGCAGACGACGTGGTCACTTCCGGCGCGACCCTCAGCGCCTGCGCTGGACTCCTGCTCCAAAACGGCGCGCAGACCGTCTTCTGCGTCACCTTCGCCCAGGCCCGACCCGGTCCTGATGTACAAAACCCCAATATACCCGAAAGAAACGCTGGAAAATTTAAGGAATAAACAGTTGAAAACCGTTCTCCCAGCGGATATAATGGAACATGGTGGTAAATCCCCCCGTCGAGTGGGTATACTACAAATGAATCAAACTAATATAAGGTGGAACATAACTATGGGTCTGTTTAGCAAGGATATCGGTATCGATCTGGGTACCGCTTCTGTTTTGGTATATATCAAGGGCAAAGGCGTCGTCCTGCGCGAACCTTCCGTGGTGGCAATGGACAAAAATACCGGCAAGCTGCTGAAAGTGGGCACCGACGCCGAAGCAATGCTGGGCCGTACCCCCGGCAATATCGTCGCAATGCGTCCCCTGCGGGACGGCGTGATCTCCGATTACGATATGACGGAGCGTATGCTCAAGGAGTTCATCAAAAAAGTGGCGACCTTCTCCCTGTTCAAACCCCGCCTGCTGATCTGCATCCCCTCTGGCATCACCGAAGTCGAAGAACGCGCCGTCGTGGACGCCGGAATCCAAGCCGGCGCGCGTCAGGCGTTCCTGATCGAAGAACCCGTCGCCGCCGCTATCGGCGCCGGGATCGATATCACCAAACCGGACGGCCATATGGTTGTGGATATCGGCGGCGGCACCGCCGATATCGCGGTCATCTCTTTGGGCGGCGTGGTGGAATCCGCTTCGATCAAAACCGCAGGCGATAAGTTCGACGAGGCCGTGGTCAAGTATATCCGCCGGAAACATAACGTTCTCATCGGCGACCGGACCGCCGAGGAATTGAAAAAAACCATCGGCTGCGTCTTCCCCCGCCCGGAAGAGGTCAGTATGGAAATCAAAGGCCGCTGCTTGATGACCGGCCTGCCGCGGGTGTTCTCCGTCACCTCCAGCGAGATGATCGAAGCCTTCGAGGAAGTCTCGGAACGTATCCTGGAAGCCATCCACTCCGTCCTGGAATGCACCCCCCCCGAACTGGTGGCCGATATCTCCACCAACGGGATCGTCATGACCGGAGGCGGAAGTTTGGTCTGGGGGTTCGACAAGCTCGTGGAAGCCCACACCGGAATCGAAACCCATGTGGCAGACGACGCCATCTCCTGCGTGGCCTACGGCACCGGGAAGAGCTTGGATAACCTGGACCAAATGCAGGAGGGTACCATGAACCTGTCCCGCCGGAAACAGATGAATTACTGAGGAGGACGGCTATGGCCCTGCACGAATCCGGAGAGGATTACCTCGAAGCAATCCTGGTCCTTCACCAACAGAACGGTCACGTCCGTTCCATCGACGTCGCCCAACACTTGGGGTTCTCCAAACCGTCCATCAGCCGCGCTATGTCCATCCTGCGCGCCAATGGCTACATCACCACCGAAAAAGACGGCCGGTTGGAATTGACCGAGTCCGGACTGCAAATCGCTCAGGAGATCTACGAACGCCACCAGCTGCTGACCGATTGGCTCATCCGCCTGGGTGTCTCCCCCAAAACCGCCGCGGAAGACGCCTGCAAAATCGAACACGACATCAGCCCGGAAACCTTTCGCTGCCTCAAGGCCCACGTCCGAACCGCTCCGCTCCAGCCGGAAGAGACCGCGTGACTCCCTGCTGAGGACAGCGGACTGCGCCCGCTGTCCTTTTTTCGCCCACTTTCGTAGAAATGAGGACGTTTATGGAAAACTTCGTCAACGCTTTCGCCAATATTTCTACCTCCCTGCGGCTGGACCTCTCCATCAACGTCCTGATCCGGCTGGCTTTCCTGCTGGGCGTGGGGTCCCTCGTCATCCGCTTCGTCATGAAACTGGCGGACCGTATGCTCACCCAAAGCAAATCCTTGGTCTCCCTGCGCGTCTACCTGCGCTCCGCAATTCAAATCTGCCTCTGGTTCCTCCTCGTCCTGATGGCTGCGGAATCCATCGGTATCCCAACTTCCTCCGTCGTCGCCGCGTTCAGCGTCGCGGGTCTGGCCGTCTCCCTGGCACTCCAGAATACCCTCTCCAATCTCGCCGGTGGTATCATGCTGCTCGTCACCAAACCCTTCCAAGTCGGCGACTTCGTCGAAAGCGACGGCATCAGCGGAACCATCTCCGCCATCGCCCTGTCCTACACCACCTTCATCACGCCCGATAACAAGGAAATCTTCGTCCCCAACAGCCAGCTCTCCGCCGCGAAGGTCATCAACTACACCGCTTTAGGCACGCGCCGGGTCGAACTCTTCTTCTCCGCCTCCTACGACGCCCCGACTCAAACCGTCAAAAACGCGATCCATGCCGCCCTCGATACCGTTCCCAAAATCCTCCCGGACCCAGCCCCCGTCATCTGGCTGTCCGACTACGAGTCCAGCAGTATCCGCTACGTCCTGCGCCTCTGGACCGCGTCCCCCGATTACTGGGACGTCTACTACGCCCTTCAAGAAGCCGTCCGGGAGTCTTTCGCACAGTACGGCGTGGAAATGACTTACGACCACTTGAACGTACATATCGCGCAGGAACTTCCCCACGATACACCACGGTCGTAAGTCTCGGGGTCCAGGGGGCTGGCCCCCTGGCGGGGTTTGGGGCGGAGCCCCAATGGGGTGCGGGGCTAGCCCCGCCAATCTCTCGTAACCGTTCTTTCTGGTTCTCTTTCTTTTAAGAAAGAGAACACCTCCCGGAAACCGCCTCGCCCCGAATCAAAAATTCACAGTGCAATTTCAGACTTGACTTCTGCGGCTCTATGTGTTACACTATCCGTTGAAGAAACTCTCCCTTCCTTTTGAGCGCCGCTTTCCGCGGAAGAGCCGACGATGTTGGGAAAGTTTCTTCTTTTATATGCGTAACGGGGGCAACTATATGGAAGAACGGCTTGGAACGTATACCCTGCGCTGGCCTCCAGGCGTGTTCCCTCTGGGCGGCGACAGCCTCGCGCTGGGCCGCTGGGCTAAAGTACGCGCCGGTTGGCGCGTGTGCGACCTGGGAACAGGCAGCGGCGTGCTGCTCCTGCTCCTGGCGGAACGCGCCCAAAATCTAACCCTCCGCGGCGTGGAACTGGACGAATACGCCGTACAAACGGCTCAGGAAAACCTGACACGGAACGGTTTGGATGGCGTCGTCCTCCCCGGAGACCTGCGTCAGCCGCCGTTCCCCGCCGGTTCGTTCGACCTCGTCATCTCCAACCCGCCCTACTTCCCCCGCAACGCCGGGAAAAGCGGCGGGCCTACGCGTTGCGAAGAACGTTGCACTTTGGAAGAAGTCTGCGCCTCCGCCGGACGCCTGCTCTGTAATGGCGGACGCTTCGCCCTGTGCCACCGCCCGGAACGTTTAGCGGATGTGTTCGCCGCGATGCGCGGCGCCGGAATCGAACCGAAACGTTTGAAACTGCTGGCCCGCAGCCCCGCCCACCCGCCGTCCTGCGTCCTCCTGGAAGGCGTGCGTCAGGGCCGGCCCGGCTTGACCGTTGAACCCCAACTCTTCGCATAAACGCAGCCCGCTCCGCATACCGTGAAGGGAGAACAAGCCAACGGAAGGAGAATGTGCTGTGTTGATTGTTACCGCAAAGGTCCCGCGGCGGAAATTAGCGTTCGGCGCGGCAGCCGCCGCGTTAGCCTGCTGCTGCGCCCTGGCCCTGAACCTGTCCGATCCCGCCGCCCGTCCGGCTTCCGCCGCCGCGCCCGCCGCAAAAGGAATCCGCTCCAACGAAGACCGCGTCGAGTACCTGGAATCCTACGGCTGGGAGGTCACAGAGGAGCCTTTAGCAACCCAGGAACTGCTCATCCCGGAGGAAATGGACGACAGCTACGACGAATACCTCGCGCTTCAATCCGGACAGGGCTTCGACTTGACCAAGTACGCCGGAAAACGAGTCAAACGCTACACCTACGAGATCCTGAACTACCCCTCCGGCGAAACCGGCGTCCAAGCAAATCTGCTGCTCTACAAAAATACCGTCGTAGGCGGCGAGGTCCTCTCCCCACGCCTGGACGGCTTCCTGCACGGCTTGGCGATGCCTTGAACCCCAAAAGGTCTCCACGTGTCCCTGGCGTGACCGGCCCCCGCTGCGGGCCGGTTTTTTGCGCGCACAACGGGTCCAGGTCTTGACGCGCCCCCGTTTCTCCGGTATCATGACGGTAGTATCAACTCGCCTGCAAACAGGGAGGGGCCCGCTATGCCGAAAAAGAAAACCCGGAATACCCGCCGGAAAATCATCGACGCTGCTTGGCAGCTGTTCTACCGCCAAGGCTACGACGACACCACCGTGGAGGAGATCATCGAAGCCTCCGGCACTTCCCGCGGCTCCTTCTACCACTACTTCCCAGGAAAGGACGGCCTGCTGTCTACCCTGTCCGACGTGTTCGACCAGAAATACGAGGCCCTCATGGAAACGATGGACCCCAACACCAACGCCTTTGAACAGCTCATGTACCTCAATCGGGAGCTTTTCGCTATGATCGAAAACTCCATCTCCCTGGACCTGCTCGCCCGGCTGTACGCCTACCAGCTCGTCACCCGCGGGGATAAGTCCCTGCTGGACCATAACCGTACCTATTACCGCCTCCTGCGCCAGATCGTACTCCAAGGCCAAGCGCGCGGCGAACTCCGGAACGATATCACCGCTCACGAAATCGTCCGTACCTACGCCCTCTGCGAACGTGCGCTGATCTACGACTGGTGCCTCTCCGAAGGCGACTACTCCCTCTCCCAGTACGCCCGCTCCATGATGCCCATGTTCCTCCAAAAATTGCGCGGGAATCCGTCCGCTCCTGCCGAAAATTGATTCCTTCAGGTGATTGTATGTTGTTTCAAAGAATCCGCGATCTGCGGGAAGATCACGATAAAAAACAGACCGAGTTGGCCGCTTACTTGCATATCAAACCCAACACCTACTCCAATTACGAGTGTGGAAAAATTAACGTTCCCGTTGATATGCTAATCAAAATTGCAGACTTTTACGGCGTCACCCTCGACTACCTGGTAGGCCGGGACAGGTAAGATTCTACTTGCTTAGGTGATAATATGTTGTTTCCAAGAATCCGCGACCTGCGGGAAGATCACGATAAAAAACAGACCGAGTTGGCCGCTTACTTGCATATCA
>CANDKT010000089.1 GCA_947385365.1 uncultured Bacillota bacterium
TGGAAGTACCCCCCGGTTTTTTGGCTGAACGCCACGATCTTCTCCATCAGCGGGCCGCGGTAGTAGCTCTCGCAGTCGGTCTCCGCCAGTTCCTCCAACGTCGCGGCGTACTCCGGCCAGCAGAACAGGTCTCCGGCGCGGTACGGCGTGCCGTCCGCGTGCAGGAACACCTTCCGCCAGTAGTCATACGGGGCGGGGTCCTTCTCCGCAGCCGCGGTAATACGGCGGGCGTCCGGTCCCCATTGCCGTTCCACGTTCACCGCCACCGGGCAGCCGTCCCGCGCGTAAGCGGCGGCAGGCGCGAACAGTTCGGCCAAGGGTCTCGTGCCGAACCGCTTGTTCAAGGCCGCCCAACCAGCGGGCGCGCCGGGGACCATCGCAGGCAGCCAGCCTTCCTTCGGCATTTCGGTGTGTCCCATCGCGCGTACCTGCGCGGCGTCCAAGGCTTGGGGGGCGGTCCCGCTGGCGTTCAGGCCGTAGAGCTTCCGTTCCGCCTCCACCCAGACCAGAGCGAAGCAGTCCGAACCAAGTCCGTTGCCCGTCGGTTCCAACAGCGGCATCGCCGCTGCCATAGCCACCGCCGCGTCCACGGCGTTGCCTCCGGCTTTCATCACGTCCAAGCCGATCTGCGCCCCCAGCGGCACGGAGGTGCAAGCCATCGCCCGCCGGGCGTAGACCACGTTCCGGTGCGAGGGGTAAGCGTATCTCTGCGCGTCAAACTCAGGCAAAACTACCACTCCTTATCTTTGCGGTTCCCTCTATTATAGGCTCTTGTTTTCCGCTCCGCAAGCCTAAAAAATTGCATTTTCCCCCAGAACGGGGGAAAATGCAAAAGGCGGGTTCAGTTCGGCCCGGCCAAGGGCAGGACGAAGGTGATCCGGGTACCCGCGTCCACGCGGGACGCGATCTCGAACCAACCGCGGTGACGTTCCACAATCCATTTCGCGATAGACAAGCCTAACCCGGTCCCGCCGGTCTTACGGTCCCGGGAGCGGTCCGTTCGGTAAAAGCGGTCGAAGATCCGCGGGATATCCTCTGGCGCGATGCCCATGCCCTCGTCCTGGACCGTAGCGCGGGCGAGACCTTCGCTCTGGGACACCCGCAGGTAGACGCGGCTCCCTGGCGCGCTGTACTTGACGCCGTTGTCCATCAGGATGCGGAGCAGCTGTTTCATCAAACCGGGGTCGGCTTCGATCTCCACCGGTTCCTCCTCCCAGCGGGGCAGGAAGAGGTGGTCGGGGTGGACCATCTCCTCCTCCCGGAGGACTTCCCCGGCCAAACGGGTCAGGTCCAGTTTTTCCAGTTTCACCGGCTGGGAATCGTTATCGCCTCGGGCCAGGAACAGGAGCTGTTCGACCAAGCGTTCCATTGACTGCGCCTCGGCGCGGATGGCGTCGATGGACTCCTGAAGAGCTTCCGGGTCGCTCTTGCCCCAGCGGTCCAGCAGGGACGCGTAGCCTTGGATGACGGCGATAGGGGTACGCAGTTCGTGGCTGGCGTCGGAGACGAAGCTCATCTGCGCGCTGTACGCCTGATTCACCCGGTCCAGCATCGCGTTGATGGCCTGCGCCAGGCCGCGCAATTCCTTCTGGGTCCCGGACAGGTCGATACGGCTGTCCAAGTGCTTGGCGTTGATCTTCTCCAGCTCTCCGGCCAGGGCTTGGAGCTGCTGGCGGGACATATGGGACGTGGAGCTGAGCCGTGCGGCGGCGGCGGCCAGGTCTTGGATCGGCCGGAGCATTTTCCGGATGGAGCGGTTCCCGCCCAGCAGGCCGAACAGCAAAAAAAGTCCCTGACAGATCAGCAGAGCGGCGCCCGCCCAATACAGGCCGTTGAACAAGCCGGACATATCCACGGTGATGGCGTAGGGCTGGCCGTTATCGTACAGTTCCACGGTGTAATACTCGCTGATGTTCCACGTGCGCAGAGCCTCTTCCAGCTCCCGGCGGCTGATGGGGAGCCAGGAGAAGGAATCGGCGGAATACCCTTCCGGGGGGCGGTCCAGCGCGGTGATGCGGTAATCGCTGGCTTCCATCCAAGGGACCGCGTCGGCGCTGGGGACGCCGCGCGCTTCGACCAGATCGGCCACGTCCGCACAGCGGTTCTCCGCGTAGCAGAACATCCCCACGACGGCCAGAACCAGCAAGAGCAGGTCCATGACCAGGAAAATGCAGAGCTGTCGAATAAAAAAGCTGCTGTTCAGCCGGAACGCGAGGGAGGAATTTTGCACGGCTGAGATCAGGTCCTCCGGCGGAGGGTTCTGGAACCTGTGTCTTTGCCCGTTGTTCACGGGACCACCTGCATTTCGGCGTACTTTTGGGTAAAGCCGGTATGGGAACGGTATACGATAATCACGAACGCTCCTCCTCACTCTTCCTTGATTACATAGCCCACCCCGCGGACCGTGTGGATCAGCTTCAAGCCGAAGGCTTCGTCCAATTTGCTCCGCAGGAAGCGGATGTAGACGTCCACGGAGTTGGTTTCGCCCACGAAGTCGAACCCCCAGACGCTGTCCAGCAGGGCCTCACGGGACAGCACGCGGCCCTTGTTTTCGAGCAGGTGGCGGAGCAGGTCGAACTCTTTTTTGGTCAGCTCCACGCCCTTGCCTTTGACCGTCACTTGATGGCGTTCCACGTCCATCGCCAGTTCCCCGGCGGTGAGCAGCTGACCGTCCCGGCAGCCTTTGTTCCGGAGCGCGGCGCGGATACGGGCCAGCAGCTCCTCGATGGCGAAGGGTTTCGTGATGTAGTCGTCCGCGCCGGAGTCCAGGCCGGAGACCTTATCCACGACGCTGTCCCGCGCGGTGAGCATGATGACCGGGATCTGACTCTCCCGGCGCAGGCGGCGCAGCACCTCCATACCGGACAGCTGCGGCAGCATGATGTCCAGCAGAACCAGGTCGAAGGCTCCGGAGCGGGCTTGTTCCAGGCCGGAACGGCCATCGAAGGCTTTTTCTACGCGGTAGCCCTCGTATTTCAGCTCCAGTTCGACCATACGGGCCAGTTTCTCTTCGTCTTCCACCAGCAGAATACGCTCTGCCATGATCGTCCACCTCACTGTTCATCGTTCTTACGGTTTTCGTGCTGTCCGCGCAGCTCGTCCATCACCCGGCGGCTCAGCTCGGCGGCGGTGCCTGCGACGCTGTCCATGACCTCGTTGATGCTCTCCCGTTCCAGGTCCGGGCCGGAGAAGCGGTAGCGGAAGCCTAAGAACAGCCCCAACGCCAGCAGTCCGACGGTGAACCAGAACGCGGCGATCAGCAGAAGGATCAGGATCAGAACCGGCAGCGAAGTGATGGGCCGTTTTTTGTGCCAGATCTCCAGTTCGTTGTCCAGCAGCAGGTAGCGCAGCCGCCGCAGGAGGCTGAGTTTCGGCCGTTTGAGGGGCTCCTTTTCCGCGTCGATGACCAGCGGCTCCTGGGCAGAGCGGACCGGGGAGGTCTCCGTCCTGCTGGAGTAATAGACGCCCTCCGGGCGAGGAATCATGCCCCGCTCTTCCAGGTAGATCAAGGCGTCCAACAGATTGCCTCCGCTGTATTCCAGGGCCTCCTTTGCCGTGGCGTAGCTCACGTTCGCCTTTTCCCGCAGGCGTTCCACCTGCTCCAGTGTGATCTCCATATCCAGCGGCTCCTTTCCGTTCCCGGCCCGGACGAGCCGGACGCGAGACCGTCTTTTTTCTCTTAGCATACCATCCCGCGGTTGAAGCGTTTTTTATCTTTCATTAAAAACGCGTTAAAATTCCCGCCCAGCTCAGAAAAGCGATCCGCTTGGGGTTTTCTTTTTGTACAAAATTTTCCCGCCGGAGCGCAAAAAAGATTTGACAAGACGGGGGATTTTCTTTATAATACCCTCTGTACCATTGTGCGACGAGCCGGTGGACGCCTGGAGGGGATGTTTCATGCGTCTGGACCTGAAGGATATCATCCATACGCCCGGCGCGGAGAAGACCTTCCAGACCGGGCTGGACCTGTCCGGTCTGGATTTCTGCGGACAGGCCCCCATCGTCCACCCCGTGACCGTGGAAGGCCGCGTGGTCAACCGCGCCGGTGCGCTGACGCTGACCGGGACGATGAACTCCGTGCTGGAACTGACCTGCGACCGCTGCGGCGTACCGTTTTCCCGGGAAAAGACCGTGCCGCTGGACTTCCTCCTGGCCGAGACCCTGGAGGACGAGGAGAACGACGAGATCGTCCTTCTGGAAGACGGCGGGCTGGAGCTGGACCAGCTGGCAACGGAGACCTTCGTCCTTGCGATGGATACGAAAAACCTTTGCTCAGACGACTGCAAAGGGCTGTGCCCCAAGTGCGGAGCCAATCGGAACCTTGGCCCCTGCCGGTGCAGACCGGAAGTAGATCCTCGATTGGCGGCCCTCTCGCAGCTGCTGGATAGAGATGCTGAGTGAGTTCCACGAAAACCGAAGGAGGTGTCATCCATGGCGGTTCCTAAGAGAAAAGTGTCGAAAGCCCGGCGCGATAAGCGGCGCAGCTCCGTTTGGAAGCTGGAAGCTCCCGGTATCGTGACCTGCCCCAAGTGCGGGGCGTACCGGCTGCCTCACCGAATCTGCAAGAATTGCATGACCTACAACGGCCGCTCGTTCGGCCAGGCTGAGGCGCAGTGAGTCAGAAGCCGGTCCCACAGGCCAAAAACCCGCCGCATACGCGGCGGGTTTTTTGCGTCATTTCAGCTTGACCTCCGGCATCAGCTCCTCGTTGACCATCTGAAGCATCCGGTCCAGCTGCCGGGTCTCCTCCGGCGTGAACCGCGCCTTGACGCGGTCGATGACCTCGTTGAGGTAGGACGCGCTGATGTTGTAGTACTCCATATACTTCCTGGTAGGGCGCAGGTGGTACTCGCGCCGGTCCTGAGCGGAGCGGACCTTCTCCACGTAGCCCTTCTGGATCAGGCTGTTCACCTTGTAAGCCGCGTTGGGCGACGAGATGTGGACGAAGGAGGCAAATTCGTTGATGGTGGGTTCCTTCAAGGCCAGAATGATCTCCATGCAGAAGGTCTCCACCGCCGTCAGCGTCGCCTCCCGGTTTTGAAAGCGGGAAAATATCTCCTGATAAAAATGCAGTTTGAACTTGGTGTACACCTCAGCGAAACTCTCCTCCAGCATATCCTTTCCCCCTTTTCAGGGCAATTATAACAGAAAACGGCGCGTTCCGCAAGAGGAAGACTTAGCCTTCGCTCTCCCCGCCGGGCCGGTCCGTGAGCGCGAAGGTCAGCTCCGCCTTGCAGGCGGTCTTCCCGTTGACCTTCGCCGCCGCCGTGCCGAACCCGACCGGTCCATGACGGGCGGTCAGCTCACAGGACAGCTCCAGCACGTCGCCGGGCCGGACCTGCTGCTTGAAGCGGGCGTTCTTGATGCCGCCGAACAGAGCCAGTTTTCCTCGGTTCTCCGCCTCGGTCAGGATGGCCACCGCCCCGACCTGCGCCAGAGCCTCGACAATCAGCACGCCCGGCATGACCTTGAAACCAGGGAAGTGGCCTTGGAAAAACGGTTCGTTCGCAGTGACGCATTTGAGGCCCTTCGCGCTCTGACCGGGCACGCATTCGGTGATCCGGTCCACCAGCAGGAAGGGGTAGCGGTGCGGCAGCAACGCTTCGATCTGGTCGACATTCAGCTCCATAAGGTCATTCCTCCCACTTTTTCAGCACGATAGCGGCGTTGTGCCCGCCGAAGCCCAGAGAATTGGACAGCGCGATGCGGATCTCCGCGTCCCGGCCCTGATTGGGCACGATGTCCAGGTCGCAAGCCGGGTCCGGGGTCCGGTAGTTGATGGTGGCGGGTACGAAACCTTCCTTCAGGGCCAGCGCGGTGAAGATAGCCTCCACGGCCCCCGCCGCACCCAGCAGATGACCGGTCATGGACTTGGTGGAACTCACCATCAGCTCCTTGGCGCGGTCGCCGAACACCGTATGGATCGCGGCGGTTTCGCCGCTGTCGTTCAGCGTCGTGGAAGTGCCGTGGGCGTTGATGTAGTCCACCCCGGCGGGCTGGACCTGCGCGTCAGCCAGGGCCTGGACCATACAAGCCGCGCCGCCTGCGCCATTCGGCGCGGGCGCGGTGATGTGGTAGGCGTCGCACGTGACGCCGTAACCCAACACTTCCGCGTAAATCTTCGCGTTCCGCGCCAACGCGTGGCCGTACTCCTCCAACACCAACGTCCCCGCGCCTTCGCCCATGACGAAGCCGGAGCGTTCCCGATCGAAGGGAATGGACGCCCGCTGCGGGTCCGTACTCTCGCTCAGCGCCTTCATCGCGGTGAAGCCGCCCATTGCCAGAGGCGTGATCGCGGCCTCCGCGCCGCCGCACAGCATCACGTCCGCGTAGCCGTCCCGAATCTGACGGAACGCGTCGCCGACCGCGTTGGTACCTCCGGCGCAGGCCGTGACCACGCAGGAACACATACCGCGGAACCCGTAGCGGATGGCCAGCTGTCCCGCCGCCATGTTGGAAATAATCATGGGGATCATGAAGGGAGACACCGCGTCGTAACCCCGCTGGGAACCGCGCTGATGGGCGTCGCCCACGGTCTCGAACCCGCCGATCCCGCTGGAGATCAGCACGCCGCAGCGGTCCAAATCCACCCGTTCCCGGTCCAGACCGGCGTCTGTCATCGCCTCGTCCCCGGCAATCAGCGCAAACTGCGTGAACCGGTCCATCCGTTTGCTCTCCCGCTTGCCCAGCAAGCCGTCCACGTCCAGTCCTTTCACCTCTCCGGCCAGTTTCACCTTCATGTTGGCCGTGTCGTACCGGGTGATCGGCCCGATGCCGCACTGACCTGCCCGAACAGCTTTCCAGCTGTCCGCCACCGTATTGCCGATGGGGTTCACGGTACCCATGCCGGTGATTACCACTCTACGCTTTTCCATCGTGTTTCTCCTTCCCCTGCAAGGTCCTTCTGCGTTCTCTCATACCGCCATACCGCCGTCCACGCACAGCACCTGACCGGTGATATAGGCCGACTCCTCCGACGCGAAGAAGGCGACGGCTTTCGCCACGTCCTCCGGCGTACCGGGGCGGCCCTGCGGGATGGTGGCGAGCATGGCTTCCTTAGCCTTCTCCGGCAGGACGGCGGTCATATCGGTGCCGATGAAGCCGGGCGCGACCGCATTGACGGTAATGCCGCGGGTAGCAAGCTCCTTCGCGGCGGACTTGGTCAGGCCGAGGATACCCGCTTTACTGGCGGCGTAGACCGTCTGGCCCGGATTGCCCCGCAGTCCTACCACGCTGGACAGATTGACGATCCGCCCGTAGCGGCGGCGCATCATCCCTTTCGCGGCCAGCTTCATGCACAGGTAAGCGCCTTTCAGATTGGCGGCCAGCACCTGGTCGAAATCCTCCTCTTTGGCGGTCACCAGCAACCCGTCTCGGGTAATGCCCGCGTTGTTGACCAGAATGTCCACGCCGCCGAACGCGGCTTGGGTCTGGTCGAACAGTTCCTTGACCTGGGCGGCGTCCGAGACGTCGCAGCGCACAGCCAACGCCTTTCCTCCGACCTGCTCGCAGGCGGCAGCGGTCTCCTGCGCGGCCTGCTCGTTCCCGGCGCAGCACAACACGACGTTCGCTCCGCCCTTGGCCAGCTCCAGGCAAATGGCCCGTCCAATCCCGCGGCTCCCGCCGGTGACGACAGCCGTTTTTCCCTCAAACTTCACGCTTGCTCCTCCTCCCGCGCCCGCTGCACGGCGGACGTTATCCTAGCCTGACGTTTCTCTTCCTTTTTTGCGATCTCCCGCCGGAGCGTCTGGGCGAGACCTTCCACGTCCGCCACCGTCTCCACCGCGCATACCGCGGTGTCCGGCACGATCTTCTTCGCGAACCCGCTGAGTACCTTTCCGGGGCCGATCTCCACCAGAGCGTCCGCGCCTTGGACGCACATGTTCCGGATGCAGTGTTCCATATACACGCTGCTCTGGACCTGCCGGACCAGCAGCTGCGGGATTTGATGGAACGAGCTTGGCGTGGTGTCGCCCAGGCAGTTGTAATACACCGGGATGCGGGGTTCCTGGAAGGCGACGTGCTTGAAATACTCCGCCAGAGCGTTTCCGGCGGGGGCCATCAGGGGCGTGTGGAAGGGACCGCTGACGTTCAGAGGCATACAACGCTTCGCGCCCTGCTCCTTTGCCAGCTCCGCGGCGCGTTCCACCGCGGCGCGTTCGCCGCCGATGACCAGCTGTCCGGGACAGTTGTAGTTCGCGATCACGGCCACGCCCAGTTCGGAAGCCTGTTCGCAGGCTTTTTCTAATGGTTCCTCTTCCAGGCCCAGCACCGCCATCATCGCGCTGTCCCGACCTGCGGCGGCCTCCTCCATAGCCTTGCCCCGGAACGCGACCAGACGCACCGCGGTCCCGGCGTCGAAGACCCCGGCGGCGTGGAGCGCGGAGTACTCCCCCAACGACAGCCCGGCAGCGGCGGCGGGTACGAAACCTTTCTCCGCCAGCACGGCCGTCAGGCCGGCGGCGAACGCCACCATACAGGGCTGTGTGTAACGGGTCTGGTTCAGCAGACCCTGGCCGTCCGTGAAGCAGACCTCCTTCAAGTCAAAGTCGACCTCTTCGGCGGCGGCGTCGAACACGTGCCGGAAAACGGGGTAAGTCTCGTACAGATCGGCCCCCATTCCGGGGTGCTGGCTGCCCTGACCGGCGTAAAGAAACGCAATTTTTTCTGTCATAGCGCGGCTGTCCTCCATTCTTCCATGAGCTGAGCCATCTGTTCTTCTACGGTGGACATAGCGTTCCACTGTCCCACGCGGGCCCCGCAGAAAAACAGACCGTTGTCCCAATCGCCCTCCCAGGCGGCGATCAAGGCGCGGGAAATGCAGTAAGGCGTCGTTTTGGGGTCGCAAGGGGTCAGGCAGTTCAGGCACCGCTCCGGGGGCTGCCGCGCCCCGGACTCCACCCGGCGGATCAGCGGGCTGCGCAAAGCCCGGCCAGGCATACCCACTGGGCTTTTGACGATGACCACGTCCTCCTCCTGCGCGTTGAGGATGATCTGTTTGTAGCCGTCGCTGGCGTCGCATTCCTCGGTCGTGAGGAAACGGGTCGCAAACTGCGCCCCGGCGGCGCCCTCCTGCATATAACGGGCCATCTGCGCGCCGTTCTCCACGCCTCCGGCCACAAAAACGGGAATGTCCCGCTGGTATTTTTCCCTGTAGGGAGCCAACGCTTCCAGCACATCCTGAAGCAGGCGACTGAGTGGGATCGGATGACCGGCTTGCGCCTGTTGGGCCTCCTCGGGAGAGAAACCTAAGTGACCGCCTGCCAGGGGGCCTTCCAGGACCACAAAGTCCGGTATTCTGTGGTAACGCCGGTCCCAGACCTTAGCGATGAGCGCAGCGGCCCGGCCGCTACTGACGATGGGAGCCAGTGCGGCAGTACTTTCCGGCGCTTCCGCCGCGAGCGCGGGCAGTTGGAGCGGCAGGCCCGCTCCGCTGACCACCGCATCCACGCCCGCCTGTAAAGCGGTCCGGACGCTGTCCGCGTACTGCTCCGTCGCCACCATCACGTTGACGGCCACCATGCCGGAACCTTGCGCGGATTCTTTCGCCTGCTGGACCTGACGGCGCAGGGCGCGCAGGTTCGCCTGTTTGGGGTTCTGCCAGTAATCGGGTTCCCGGAAGCCGCAGGCGGCGGATGAGAGCGTCCCCATACCGCCTTGGGCGGCCACCGCCCCGGCCAGACGTTCCAGACTGATGCCAACGCCCATACCGCCTTGCAGGATGGGGCAAGACAAGGTCCTGGACCCGATCTTTACCTCCATTTTTGCTCCGTTTCAGCCAGAACGGACCGGCAATCCCGGATCAATTCCTCCAAAATGACGCGCAGAGGCCGGATCTCGTGGAGCTGTCCGGCTACCTGACCGCACATGAGCGAACCGGTTTTGGTATCGCCGTCGAACACGGCCCGGCGCAGGGAGCCTAAGGTAAATTTTTCCAATTCCATCCGTTCCGCTCCGGCGCGTTCCAGTTTCAGGTACTCCCGGGACATCTGGTTTTTCAGGATACGCACCGGCGCGTTGACGGAACGTCCGGTGACGGTGGTATCGCTGTCCTTGGCTTTCAGGATAGCCTGTTTGTAGTTCTCGTGGATGGGGCACTCCTCGCTGACCAGCAGGCAGGTGCCTACCTGGACGCCGCAGGCTCCCAGCGCGAACGCGGCCGCCAGCTGACGTCCGGAGGCGATGCCTCCGGCGGCGATGACGGGCAGGTCCGTGCAGGCGCACACCTGAGGGACTAAAGCCATCGTCGTCAGCTCACCGACGTGGCCGCCGCTCTCGGTCCCCTCGGCGATGAAGCCGTCCACGCCTAACGGAGCCAGCCGCCGGACCAAAGTCGTTGCGGAGACGACCGGGAAGATCTTGATCCCAGCCGCTTTCCAAGCCGGTACGAACTGGCTGGGTACGCCCGCGCCGGTGGTGACGACTTTCACGCCTTCCTCGATCACCACTTGCGCCATCTCAGCGGCGGCGGGGTTCATCAGCATGATGTTCACACCGAACGGCTTATCGGTCAGGGCCTTGCACCGGCGGATATTCTCACGCAGCGTCTCGGCGTTCATACCGCCCGCGCCGATCAGGCCCAACGCGCCTGCGTTAGACACCGCTGCGGCGAACTCGCCGGTTGCGATATTCGCCATTCCGCCTTGTATGACGGGAAACTCCGTTCCCAAGATTTCATTCAGTTTCATAGTTTTTCTCCTTCTCAATACGGACAGGGATTCGTTTTCGTTCCCACGGTGAGGTCATGTGGGCATCGTGGGGGCAGGCAGGTCTAGTAACTGACCACGCCTCGCAGCATCGGGGTCCAGGGGGCTGGCTTTTGTTGACTGACCACTTTCCGCCGCATCGGGGTCCAGGGGGCTGGCCCCCTGGCGGGTCCAGG
>CANDKT010000090.1 GCA_947385365.1 uncultured Bacillota bacterium
CCTGGCAGACCAGTTTACTGTGGACTCCCACTACGTGTTCCCAGAACAGCTGGAGGAGATTCTCTTTGCCGCCGGGTACATCGGCGATTACAAGGCGGTCCGGGAGGGAAATCACTACACGGTCCTCACCGAGGGCGGCGAACCGTCCGGCGTGCAAGCGGTCCAGGCACAGCTGGAGGAATTGCTCAAAGGTCAGGTGTCCTTTGAAATTGTCCAACCCGGCGCGCTGCACTACCCCGGCTTCGGCAAACGGTTCGAAACACGCTGATGGTACGCAGTGAACTTCTCGCCCCCGCCGGAGAACCGGCGGCGTTGGCTCCGCTGCTGGACGCAGGCGCGGACGCAATCTATGTCGGACTGTCCGGGTTCAGCTCCCGGCCGCAGTCCTCCGACCTCAGCCTGGAGGAAATCGAAAAAGCGGCCGCGCTCTGCCACGCAAGAGGCGCGCGGCTGCATATCGCCCTGAACGGCGGCGTGCCAGAGGAAAAACTGGACGCGCTGTACAACAGCGTTTCCGCCTTAGACGAAATGGGCGTGGACGCGCTCATCGCGGCGGATTGGGGCGTGCTGGCTCGCTTGAGCAAACAGCTCCGCCACGCCGAACTCCACGCCAGCACGCTTCTAGGTACCTACAACAGCCGGACCATCCGCTATCTGCAAAAACTTGGCGTCCGCCGGACCGTCCTGTCCACGAACCTGTACTTCGACGAGATGGACGCCATTTTGCAAACCGTACCCGATATGGAGTTCGAGATCGTCGCGGACGGCGGCATCTGCTTCAACGACAACCGTATCTGCGAACTGCCCCACGTCAACGAGGGCGGCGCGTACACCGTGTACTGCCAGCAGGACTACACGCTGTTCCGAAACGGTCGGGAACAAAGCCCGAAACGCTCCATCGGAGCCCGGCACATCTCCAGCTGGGAGATCGTGGACGCCTACCTGGAACTGGGCATCTTCTCCTTCAAAATCGAGGGGCGGACGGTCCCCTACCCCTACATCCTGCCCCGCGTCCGGAAGCTCCGCCAAGCGCTGGACGCTTACGAAACTCGGAGCGGTCGGGAAACCTCCGTCCTGCACTACCTGTGCCGCCGGAGCGGCCACGCAAGAGAGGCGGCTGTGAAATGAGCGTCTACCTTGGTCTGACAAATTACGACGGCCTGACCGCAGAGCAGTTCGCCGCGCCCGCCGCGGACGGCTGGGTCTTAGGGGACCTGTTCTGTAACGACCGTATGTTCCGCCACGGCGACAACGGCCTCACTGACACGGTCCGTCAGGTGGTCCGCGCAGGACGGGAGGCTATCTACCAGACGCCGATGTACCTCACAGACCGGAACTTCCCGGCAATCGCCCGGACCGCAGACTACTTCTACGAGGAGTACGGCGTCCGAACGTTTCTGGTCCAGGACGTGGGGTTCGCGGACTGGCTGGCGGAACGCCGCCCGGATGCTCATCTAATCTGGAGCCGCATGGGCCGCAGCCGCGCTTCCATCCTCAACCGGGAACTGCCGGAATTTCTGCGCCAATTGGGCGTGCAGGCTATGGAAACCTCCATGCCGGGCCGAATGGCCCGTATTTCCGACGCGGGACTGGATGTATGCGCCGTGTGCGGAGACCTGCGCTACCACACCCTGTCCCGCGAGTGCTACACCAAGTACCTGCTGGGCTGTTACGACGGCCTGTGCGGCCGGGCGTGCCGCTCCGAGAAACTGTCCCTGAACCGGGAACGCTTCTCTATGTCAGTGGACGGCCACCTGCTGGGCGCGTCGCGCCAGGAACCGAAGGACCCGGCCTTCTACCAGGCGGCCAACAAATACGCCGCCCATATCATGATCTACGCGGACGAGCTTCCAGAAGCTGAACGCCTTCTGAATACGGTCCGCGCGCATAGCTGAGGTGTTTTTTGGATGGTATCGGTCATCATACCCGTCTACAACGAGGAAACCCGTATCTTGGAAACCCTGAAGGCCCTGTACGCGAACACAGTCCAGCCCGGAGAAGTCATCCTGTCCGACGGGAACTCCACCGACCGCACAGTAACGCTGGTGCGGGAACATTTCTCGCAGGTCCGCATCGAAGCCAACCCGCGCCGTCACGCCGCCGCAGGCCGGAACGAGGGTATCAAACGCGCCAAAGGCGATATCCTGGCGTTCACGGACGGAGATTGCCTGGTCGCGCCGGACTGGATCGAACAGATCGAAAAGGCGTTCGCCGAACACGACATCGACGGTCTGGGCGGCAAAATCCTGAACGCAACACCCGAAAACCATATCGAAGCCTACTGGGGCAACCTGGCCTGGAACGTGCTGATGAACTTCGGGGACTCGCCCTATGTGGTAGAACAGTACCGCCTCAACGACGCGTTCGTCACCGCCAACTGCGCCTATAAGCGGAAGCTGTTGATTCAGCTCCGCGGCTTCAGCAACTGGTTCGCCAACAACGCCGAGGATATCGACTTGTGTTGGCGCGCGCTGAAATCCGGGGCGAAACTGATGTATATCCCGTCGGTGCAGATTTACGCCCACAACGTGACCACCCTGCAAGGCGTGGCCCGGAAAAGTTTCCGCAACGGAGTGTCCAGCAGTAAGCTGCAAAAACGTTACGGAGGCCGGATCAACTACGACCCCAATATCTACAAGATGCTGGGGCACAATCTGCTGGGCCTGGTCCGGCGTGAGCCGGACGCGGGACTGAACGTAATGGAACTGACGTGCCACTTGGCCGGGAAATACTGCGGCAGCTTGAAAGCGCACGTCATCAATGTGTAGCGGGGTGGGAAAATGAGCGGGAATCTGTTTACAGACCTGTACCAGGTCAAGGCGTCCATGTTCGGAGGCCAGAGCGGTGCGGAAGAGGTCGCGGCACTCCGTCAGGAGGTGCTTGGGACCATCGCGGCGGACGGGAAACCAGAAAAGTTGCGGTACCTCATGTTCAAAATGACCAACCGCTGCAACTCCGACTGCGAGTACTGCCCCCACGCCATCCGCCGCACAGGTAACGAAATCAAAAACGATATTTCCAAGGAAATCATCCTCCAGACCATCCAAGAGGCCGCGCAGTTAGGCGTCGACGCCATCTCCGTCAACGGCGGAGAACCGCTGGTCCGTTCGGATATCCTGGAGATCATTCAGGCTATCATAAATGCGGGGATCGTCCCGGTGCTTATGACCAACGGTCTGCTTTTGCCTAAAATGTGGCGACAGTTGGGCGAGTCGGGCCTGAAGTACGTCATCATCTCCTTCGACTCCCTCGTCAAGGAGGTCTACGAAAAACAGCGCGGGTGCAGTTTTGAACAGGCTCTGGCCGGAATCGACGCCGCCGTGCAAATGCAGAAAACCTTCCCGAACGTGGAAGTCCACGTCTCTTCCGTGCTGACACGGGACAATCAGGACGATTTTATCCAACTGGTCAAGTTTATGTCAGACCGGGGCATTAAAATCCACATCAGCCCCTTCCACAACTACCTCCAACTGGAAGAGGAGATCTCCATCACAAAACGGGAGGAAATCGAAACCTTAGTGGAAAAATTGCTGGAAATGAAACGGAACGGCTACCTGATCGCCAGCTCCGCCGGTTTCATCCGCCACTTGACCGAGTTCTTCTGCGGCGGGAAAACCGTGCCGGACGGCTACCAATGCAAGATCGGCTACACAAACCTGTTCGTGGACGCCCACCAGAACGTCCGCCCCTGCTGGTCCGAGGCAATCGGCCCAGTCGGAGTACTCGGACAGGACAGCCTGGTCGATATCTGGAACAGTCCCCTAATGCAGGCGTGTCGGAAAAAAATGCTCGCGTGTCGCTGCGAGGGCTGCTGGTATATGTGTACCGGAGAAGTCACGATGCTCCTGGACGACATCCTGGATTGAGCCGAATATGAACGGAATCGCCTGTATCGGCCGGCCCGGCGAGTATGTGACGTTGTTGCAGCGGTTCCCAGGAACCCACCAGATTCGTTTCCAGTACGGAGGCCCGAAACCTACCCCACGGCTCCGGGCCGGGAAACGCCTGATCCTGCTGAACCTGGACCTGGACAACCTCGCCGCGTGCGTCAAAGACAAAACACTGGAAGTGGGATTTTTCTACGACGGCTACCTGCTATGGGCCGAGGATACGGTCCAGCTGGACTGTTTGGCGCGGGACTACTTGGCCCAAAAACAGTACGGGATGCTCAAGGGCTTGAACCTGCTCCGCATGGTCCTGAACATCAAACAACAGAAAACAGTCCTGAACGCCTGGCCCCTCCATATCCAACTGGAACACACCACGTTCTGCAACGCCCGGTGCGTGATGTGCGACCACTATATCGCCCATAACCGAGGCGCAGCCCACCTGCGCCTGGACGCGCTGCGGCGGCTCGAACCGCTGCTCCCCTACGCCAGCCTCGTGGTCATGCACGGCAATGGCGAACCGCTCCTGCACCCGGATATCCTGGACTTTTTCGCGCTGTACCGCCAATACGGCGTGAAAACGTCGCTGAATACGAACCTCTCCCAGCTCAGCGGCCCGCTGCTGCACGCGATCCGGGAAAACTGCGCCAGCCTGCACATCTCCTGCGACGGCTGCACCGCGGAACAGTACGAGTCTATCCGCCAAGGCTTGGATTTTGAGCGATTCCAGAACAATCTGGATCGGCTGGCCCGGGAAGCTCCCGCCGTAGACAAAGTGTTGGAAGTCGTCCTGATGCGGCAGAATATCACCTCCGCAGTGAAATTCGTGGACTTCGCGGCGCGGTACGGAATCAAAAAGGTCGTCTTCCACGCGTTAGGCGTCAACGAGTGGATCGGCAACCAAGAAGACAGCTTGGAACGATTCGAGACGGACGCGATGTTTTACTGCCAGTGCGCCAGAGGCCAGGGGGAACAGCTGGGCGTCCAGGTGCGCACACCCTTCGAAGGTCTCCCGCCCGCCCCAGCGCCTAAAACACCGCTGGCTCCGCCGGTCTGGCCGGACCCGGAAACATCCCAGCTCCTGCACGAAAAGTACCCTTGGTACACCAACACCATCGCGGTCTCGCCGCTGGAAGAGGCTCTGCTGAAACCCGCCGTCCCCATTGCCGGAGGCGTGTGCGAGTACCCCTTCGCCAAAACCTACATCGACCTGCACGGAAACGTCTCCTACTGCTGCCCGGCGTCCCGTCAGATCGTGGGGACGCTGACGGAACAGGCAGACTTCCGCGCTGTCTGGAACGGACCGCGGTATCAGGCCATCCGGGAACGCTTCTATCAAGGCCAACTGCCCGCGCTGTGCCAGAACTGCTGGATGCTACGGAACCGTTCGCTGAAGTTTCTGAACCCCTGATCGGAGGCGGAAATGGAAAGTTTGCGCAAAAAATGGAGCAGAAGCCGCTACTACTCCGGGATATTCCGGGCAAACGCAGCGCGTTTGGACGCGCTTCAGAACGCGTTAGCGGACGAGCGGTCCCGTGAGGTGCTTCAAACGATACTCCGCGCCTACAAGGCGGTCTCCCGCCCCGCAGGATACTATTTTACTCAGGCGGCCGGAGTCCCTTGCACGGAACACCACTTCGTCACACCGGACGGATACCAAGTCCGAGGAACCCGGAACCCTTACTTCCTGCCCGAGCTGTTCCGGCTGACGCCGGAAATGGTATACTTGGACGGCGGAGCTTACATCGGCGACACGCTCCAGCTGCTGACGGAGACCTTAGGCGCGCCCTGCCGGTTCGCTTACGCCTTCGAACCGAACGCGGAGAATTACAAGAAACTCCTGGCTACAGCGGCACGCTGTCAGCCGGATATCCAGTGCTTCCGCTGCGGACTGGACGACCGGGACGGTACCGCGTCTTTCTCCGTGAACGACGCGGCTTCCCGGATCGACAGCCAAGGCAACGTCACGATTCCAGTGATGAACGCAGGGAAATTTCTCGAAAGCCTGACCGAACACCGCCCTACGTTCATCAAACTGGACATAGAAGGTAGGGAACCAGCGGTGCTGGAGTCTATGGCTCCCTACCTGCGCCGCTACACCCCGGATTTGGCCGTCAGCATTTACCACAAGCTGGAGGACCTCTGGGAAATCCCGCTCCAACTCCAGCGTATCTGCCCGGAATACCGGCTGTACATCCGGCACCAGTCCAATTACTTCACCGAGACCGTGTGCTACGCCACAAAAAACGGCGTCTGACTACCGCACGGGGAGGCGAAACGTTATGTTGTTTGCCCTGGAAGGAAAAAACCGGACGCTCCGCGTCCGCGGGACGGACATGGCGCAGTATGAAGACAACCGCTTCCTGTACGCGCTGGCAGGACGTTTGGCGGAGGACCCGGCGTCGATTGGGGCCGGTCACGAGACAAACAGCGATTACAGCCCGTATTTTATCGGTCCGTTTCTCCTGATAAGATACGATAAAAGAAAGAAAACGCTGTTGGCAACACAGCATAGGTTCGGCGGACCCTGTAACTTCTACTTCTGCGAGCGGGACGGGAATGTGCTGCTGTCCACCGGACTGCAAGAACTGCGTCAAGCCGCCGGAGACGGCTTCCGCCTGAACGAGGCCATGCTGCCCCACTACTTCTACAACGGCTTCCTGCCGGGAAAACACACGCTGGTAGCGGGAGTCTTCAAACTCCCGCCCGGCGTCTTTCTGGAGTTCGGGCCTGACGGCCCGCGAATGGAACGGATCGCGTTCGCTCCCCCGGACGAATCGCCCGAAAACCTGGAGGAACTGTACCGCCGGACCGTGGTGGGAAGCATCCAACGAAGCACAGCGGACTTGACTCACGTTGACCTGGCCCTATCCGGCGGGTACGATTCCAACTGCATCCTGTTCCATGTGAGACAGTCGCTACCGAAAATCCCAGTCCGAGCCTTTTCAGTCGGCGGCGTCAGAGACGTCGACGAGACCCAAATTGCCGCCGCTATCGCCGCCCAGTACGAGAACGTGACGTTCCGCCGCGCCTACGTCAGCCCCGCTACACTGGACGCGTTAGACGAAATCGTCCGCTGCCTGGAAGGAGCCGTCTACGAACGCGGGATCTTTTTGCAGTACGAACTGGCAAAACTCCTGCAGGTCAACGGCTGCCGTCAGCTGGTGTGCGGCGAGTGCGCGGATCAGGTGTTCCACGCCCGCGCCTACACGCCCGCGCCACCGGGAACCTTCCTGTACGGCTACGCAGACACACCTTGGGAAATGGCCGCCTACGTGGTGCTGAAAAAAAACGCGTTGATGCTGCGCGCGTTCGGGATCGAGGGACGATATCCCTTCCTGGACGCGGAAATGCTGAAATTGGGATACCGGACCCGTCAGCAAAACGGCGTATCCAAGGAGTTCCACAAACAGCAGTGCCGCCGGAACTTCCCACCTGAAATCAGCGTTCTGCTGACCAAACAGGGCGGGAGTACCGCTTTGTCGCCGCTGTTTCCGGAAGCTCACGACTGTCTGGCTCAGGCGCGGAACACTGCGTTTTACGACCCGGACTTCCGCATCACCCAAAAGTACCCCAGAGAAGAAGCCGTTCGGGATTACCTGCTGTCCCTGCTCTACCTGGAGTCTTTCCAACGCCAGTTCTGCTCCTGACAAAATGCGGAACGTTTCCAGCGATTGCCCACGGGGGCAGTCCAAAAGTTTCGGGCCGCCCTTTTCAAAGGGCGGCGGGGTCTGGGGCAGAGCCCCAGCGGGTTTGGGTGGAACCCAACCACTTCGGAGGCGATTACCTTGTTTTTTCTCTCCACCGCGAAAATCAAGTCGGTCGTGAACCACAAAAAGTACCTCCGGGATATCACCGCCCGTTACGACGCCGCAATGGCCGTCCTGAACGGAGACCCCGGCCCCGAACTGTCCCTGGAAGTCTTCGCACGTTTCGGTATTCATACACTCCGGGAACTGGAGTGGTATCTGGAAAAACATTCGGAGTACGGCGGGTATATCCATGTCCCTTGGACCGAGGAACTGGTATTGTTGCCGCTGCACCACGATTTTATAAACGCCTGGCTGCGGTTCGACAACCCACGGGTCGTCACGCTGTACGACCAGCTGTACGAGTCCCGGAAGGAGCAGTTCCACAACCGAACCCACTTTGACCGGAAACGTTTCGATATCGAGGAAGACTTGCAGCTCAACAACTGGACCATGCCGCCCCTGGATCAGCGGATGCTGGCGTCGCCGGTCAACGGCTGCTGGGACCGCCCGGAATTGGTCGCGCGCTTCCTGGAATTGCAAGGCTTTCAGGTCCAGCGCTTGAGCTGCCATGACGGCCACGTGATGCGTGGCCATTGCTTCGTGGTCTACACCGACGGGAACTTCTGGATGACTACCTCCGCATTTCCCGTCAACCTCAAATGCAAAAGTTACCGCACCATGTGCCGGCGTATCTTCGCTGTTTTGAAACATCTCCCCATTTACAGCGATAGGACAAAATGCCGGTTGGTGGAGTTCGGACCGCCCCGTCCGGGTATGACAACCCGTCAGTACCTCTCCTTGATCGAGAACGGGACCACAATCCTGTAAAACAGGCAAGCTCCGAAAAGTTAAAAATATTTCACACGCACCCCTTGACAAGCCGCACGTGAAGTGATATATTTATAACACCGGGAAGTTAAAAATATATCACACGGAGGCATGCGCTATGGCATCAAAAGTTACCCTGAAAGAACTCGTCGGGACCAAAATCATTTACGCCGTCCTGCTCGTCTGCTACTACTGGATGTGGGCAAGACGGGATTGGCACAATTACTACGAAACCATTCAGAATATCGTCGCTGTGTTCACGGTGGTATTCTTCGCGTTACAGGCAAACCGTATCCGCAAGTACAGCAAAGAGGAAAAAGATGAACTCGCCGTCCGGAATCTGCGCAGAGTGGACGCAATCGGATGGAAGCTCCTGGTGGCCGCCGATATCGTGATCGCCTTCGGGTGCGCGGTGACGTTCCTGGACGGGAGAATGGCCGGTTATGCGCTCGTGAGCGTGATCCTGGCGCTGACGGTGATCCGCTTCGTACTCTTCTGCGTGATGGACCGCACGGGAATCTGACATGGCCCTGAAAACGAAAGTCAAGGAGTACCGGGAAAACGCGGGCCTGAAACAGAGCGAATTGGCTGAACTGGTCCACGCGAGACGCGAGACCATCGTGCATCTGGAAAACGGAAGGTATAACCCCTCCTTGAAGCTGGCAATGGATATCGCGAAGGTGTTCCACGTAACCGTGGAAGAACTGTTTGAGTTCACAGAAGACGGCTGAAAAACCCCCGGCGGAAGGAAGACCTTCTGCCGGGGGCGGTTTTCTCCTACAACAGCAGCACCTGCGCGGCGAACGCCAACGTCATAAGAATGACGCCAACGCTGGCGGCAATATCCAAAGCCCAAGCCTCCCGCGCCCAGTGCGCCTGACGGCGCGCGGCAGGGACTAAGACAACCTCAGCCTGTTCCGCGGTCACACCCGAAAACAGTTCCTCTTCCGCTTCGCTCCGCTCATCCTCCGCGTCCAGAAGAAACGGCTCCGCAATCGTTTCCGGGGCCAGGCTGCCCTCCGGCTGGAGCCTGCGGCGGTATTCGCTCAAGTCAATGATCTTCTTCTCCGGCAAAGCCGCTGGGTACGATACGCTCCGCATCCCTAAATCCCCCTGTCTTCATCGGTTTGGCACAGTCTATCAAAACTGCGGTCCCAAAAACCGGACTCTGAATCCCGCCGCTCTGTTCGAAACGGATGTTCTACCTATATGATACAACGAACGTTCGACTTTGTCAAGAGCGGTTCTCAGCATTTCTTTTGCTGATTTCATTCTATTCGCTCCCCAGACGAAAAATTCCTCCCAACTGCGGCGCGGCATAGGGAAGAACTGACAAGGAGCAAGGGGTTTGAGAGGGGCGTTGTGCTATACCTCTACAAAAAATGTCCGGAAGACTCCGGAGAGCGGATTTTTTTGCGGAAAGCCGTTGCGTTTTGGACAAAATGGCGGTATAATACTGCGGTTGAGTGAAAAGTTTCGGGCTGCGGAACGCCCGCCGCCTGTTTTACGAGGAGAGTCTGTATGAAAAATGAAAAGTTACGCAACGTCGCTATCATCGCCCACGTGGACCACGGCAAAACAACCCTGGTAGACGAAATGCTCAAGCAGTCCGGCGTCTACCGGGAGAATCAGGCCGTGGTGGAGCGCGTCATGGACTCCAACGACTTGGAACGGGAACGTGGCATCACAATCTTAGCCAAAAATACCGCCGTGCAGTACGGCGACGTGAAGATCAACATCGTGGACACGCCAGGCCACGCCGACTTCGGTGGCGAAGTCGAACGTATCCTGAAAATGGTCAACGGCGTCATCCTCCTGGTGGACGCCGCCGAAGGACCTATGCCTCAGACCCGCTTCGTCCTGAGCAAAGCCTTGGAACTGGGCCATCGGGTCATCGTGGTGGTCAACAAAATCGACCGCCCCGATCAAAGAGTCTACGAGGTAATCGACGAGTGCCTGGAACTG
>CANDKT010000091.1 GCA_947385365.1 uncultured Bacillota bacterium
CGCAAGGCTAGACAAGTTTTGAGTTTACCCCTTCGAGCAGGCATGGCATACCTATATCATTATATATAAGGCGGTCAGGCTCACCCGCAAAACCGCAAAAACTTGAAAACCTGCAAACTTCATAGATTTTTCACGGGAGCCTGGCCTGTTTAGCCAGACAGTGTGCGCAGTGTCCGCATGGCTCGGACAGTTTTTCGCCGTAGTATTTTGCTATCCCATACCATATACACTCACTGGAGGTGATTAAATCCTTTAGCGCGTTCAAGCCTGACACGCCGTAGTTAGCGGCATCCGGATTCTTAGTCAGGGAAAGAATCCGCTTGTTTGACTCAACGTCTGCTGAGGAATAGAACAAGATACACTTAGCAGTCTTTCCGTCGCGGCCTGCTCTGCCAATTTCTTGGACATAGCCACTAAGCGTCAGCGGGAGACCTGCATGGACGATGAGCCTGACGTCAGGCTTATTGATTCCCAGACCAAACGCATTGGTTGCAATCATGATTGGTTTCTCCCCCGAAAGGAAATCCCTCTGCGCTTTCTGACGCTTTTGCTGTGGCATTTCTCCAGTATATTTTCCGACCTTCCACTTCCGTACTGACAGCCACTTGTGCAACCGTTCCACACGGGAAGCAGTGGGACAATACACGATGACGGCAGTTCTCTTCTTCTGCTCCGACAAGACGTGTTCGATCTCGTGAAACAAGATGCTCTCCTGTTTCTGGTGTCTGCTGCCTGCCTCGATTTTCTTGACCAGAAGGAGAAGATTCTTTCGCCTGACCGGTTGAATGAAGCACCTTGGCTCATCCATCCCCAACGCTTCAATAATGCGGCTTCGTTCTCTGTTGGTGGCCGTCGCTGTACAGGCGGCGATTTGGGGTCTCACCGGCAGTTCTTGGATGAACGTCTTGATTTTTCCGTAGCTGGGCCGGAAGTCCAACTCTGTCTGGGGGAGAACGTGCGCCTCATCAACCACAATGCGTTTCACAAAGCATTGTCTGAGCGCGTCGTTCAGATCTTTGCGTGTGAGCTGTTCCGGCGCGAGGTACAGCAGACAGGTCTCAGGCAGCTTGTCCAATATGCGCTTTCGTTCGCTTTGTGACAGGTCTGAGTTTAAAAGCTCAGCATAAACGCCCCTCTTTTTC
Organism: uncultured Bacillota bacterium; assembly: GCA_947385365.1. GTDB lineage: Bacteria > Bacillota > Clostridia > Oscillospirales > Oscillospiraceae > Lawsonibacter. Next base: position 1,143 of record CANDKT010000091.1, read on the forward strand.
AATGCCTGCACCTGATCCAACTGCAAGGCGCGCAGCGGTGAGATGACGATAGTGAGTGCCCGTCCGCTCTCCATGATTGCCGGAATTTGAAAGACCGCAGATTTCCCTCCGCCGGTAGGTGCTGAAACAAAAACATCATCGTCGTTCAGAATTGCGCTGACAGCATCGGCTTGCCAAGAGTACAAGTCTGGGATATCCAATTGGTCCAGTGCCTGTTCCCTGCTGCCCCTGCGGTACAATAGTATCAAAAGAACCACATCCTTCCTATTGGCTGTTCTCCGCGTATTTGCTGCCGAGTGTAAAAGCTACTGACAGTCCTTATCGATCCAAAAAGTAACCGCCGTGAAGGTTTCACCGCCCAAGTTGATGGACCGGCTGGGCTTGTCCAAGATTCCTTCATTGGCGCATAGCCGGATGAAGGCATCGTAATACTCCTCCTGGAAGTTCACAGGCTGCAACAGGCGATTGAGAGAATCCTGACTGAAAGCCAGCAGTCTCTTCCCTTTGTCAGAACCCTTCTCCGGCTGATACCAAAAAGCAACCGCCTCTGATGACAGTGCCTTTCTAGCGGCCTCCTTGGACGAAGGGCGGCTCACAATCTGATCCTGATAACTTTCCGTGTTGACCAAAAAGCAAACAGCCAGATTCAAGATTTTCTCCCTCTTTTGGCGTTCCTCTTCTTGACGCTGGGTAACGGACTTGAAAAGGTCCTCAGTGTGTTTCCCTGGAAACCAGACGGCCAGCAGGTGTTTCAGCAGAATTTTACGCCACGCCTCGAAGCCCAATTTTCGGTAGAAAACAGGAGAGGCTACTACTGTTTCCCAATCTGAGTAAACCGCCTGGGCTATTTTTTCGTTCAGCACCCGGCCCATTGCCGAACGCAGGCTGTCCTGCTGGAAACTGCTCAGCTTGGGGAGTATCTCCACATCAGGCAATTCAATGTCAAAGGCATATGGGACCTGCAAGACTGCCCGTGTCATACTGATCGGAATGGTGGGCATTGGCTTTTCCGGCAATGGCCCGCCGCTTTTGATAACTTGCTCTTGTGTTTCCAGTTGCTCGACCAACGGCCACAGCAGACTGCCTGTACCGGTCAGAATCACTGCCATTCGCTCATGACATACCCGCCAGCGTTTCAGATCGTTGGCGTCTTTCAGTTGGATGATAATTGCTCCGCTGCTGATCCGCCCCGGCTCATTGGAAACCGTTTTTCACACTTCCGCGGCGTGTCAACTTCGAGAAGCCTAACTGAACCATTGCTCCCAGATTGAACCACCTTGCAGATGCAGGCTCTTAACTCTTTTTTCGTATAACCGGTTTCGATTTGCATTTTCCGACTCATCCTCTCTCTAAACTAGGTGCTGTTCCCACCCTGTCTGCGAGGGTGGGATACAAAGCACCTCTTTCTTTACTCGACGTGATCGGGGATTATCGTACATTCCGTGACATGAACCTTATACTGCCTTCCTGTACCGTTCCCTCCGGCACGGACCAAGAACCGGACCGGCAACTCCGCCACTTCCACGATAAAATGATCTGGGCAGACAATGATCCGCTGAATCACTTCGTCCAGGACGGTATCGCCACCCGCCAGTTCCTGCTCCAACAGGGCCCGAATTTCTGTTAATCGGCCCGTATTGCGGCGCAGCTCCTCTTTTCCTCTCTCAATCTCTGCCAGCTGCGCCCGTAGCCGCTCAATTTCCTCGTCACACCGTGCCGTCATACGCTGCATATCAATCTTGCTCAGGCTACCGTCCAGGAACGCTTCCAATGCCCGATCCCGCCGGTCCGATTGCCTTTGGAGCGCCTGTTGGATTCGTTGCATTCCACCGCTGTCCTCCTGCCACGCTGATCTCATCTGCTCCAGTTCCCGTAAGAGGCTGTCAATGATGGCCTCTCCATCCAGTGCTAGCTCCTGCAAGACACGCTGGGCGCAGGCGTGAATAACCGGCCCATGAACTGCCCTCATTTGGCAGCTGACAGTAGGATCGAAACGTCCCCGGCAGACAAAACGCTGATACTCCGTCCCATTGGCCCGGCGGGTACGCTTCACCATGAAGCTGCGCCCGCACTCACCGCAACGGATCTTCCCTGAAAACCAGTATCGGGCTGAGAATCGGCTTTTGTCGCCTATTTCGCCGGACCGCTTGGCCAGCTCCGCTTGAACGGCCTCGAACCGCTCCCGGCTGACAATAGGCTCATGGTGGTCCCGCAGAAGCACCTGTTCCTCCGTCCCGTCGTTGAGAATCTTGCGGTGGCTCAGGTAGTCGGTCGTTCGGTATTTTTTCTGGAGCAGATCCCCGCAGTATTTCTCGTTCCGGAGGATTTTCAGTATCATAGTGGAGGACCAAGCCCCGCTGGGTCTGAGAGGCGGACGGGTGCCTGCTTCGGTCAGCTCCCGGGCAATGGTATGAGTCCCCTTGCGTTCCACCAAAAATTTGTGATAGATGAGGCGTACCACCTCCGCCTGTTCGGGTTTGACCGTCAGCTGACCGTTAGCCAGCGTATAACCATACAGAGATTGATTTCCAAACACCACTCCCCGCTTCATCGCCTGAAGTTGCCCCCAACGGGTCCGTTCCGAAATTTTCCGGGACTCCTCCTGGGCCACGCTAGCCATAATGGTCAGTCGGAACTCACCGTCATTATCCCGTGTGTCGATATTGTCGTTCAGGAAAAGGACGCCCACGCCTTTCTCTTTCAGCTTTCGAGTCACCTGGAGGGTATCCACAGTATTTCGGGCAAACCGGGAGACTTCTTTGGTGATAATCAGGTCGATCTCACCGTCCAGAGCGCGGCGGATCATTTCCGCGAACTGGGGTCGGCGTTTGATTGAGGTTCCGGACAGGCCCTCGTCCGCGAAAACGCGGACAAGGGACCAACCCGGATGCTCGGTGATGTACTTTTGAAAAAACTGCCGCTGGGCGGACAGAGAGTTCAGCTGATCCTCTTTGTCCGTAGACACCCGGCAGTAGGCCGCCAACCGCAGCGGACCGTTAGGAGGCAAGGGCTTCATACTCTTCCTTGGTAATAAGCCCCGCCCTCAGCAGACTGCGCAGCAGCGCAATACGAAAAACTCGATTCAAGGTGTTCCCTCCTTTCTAAGTTTGGGCCCGTGACGATATTGTACTAAATTTTTCTAAGTCGTTCATGAAGTAGCAAAAGCCGTGGATTGCCCTGTGAACCTGTATGGAACAGAGTGTTCAATGTCTTTCTTTCCAAATAGAAGACCTCTTTTCTGTACATTATCCAATGTATGAGCTGCTTCGTTTCCGCAACACAGGCTATCCCACTTTGGGACGATCAAACCACAGCTGGCCCGGTCATTCATCTCCGGGCGAGGAAGGGACCGTTCGCTATACAGAATGGCTCATTCTTCAGTGCGTCTGTAGCTAAGCCCAGCGTAAGCTGATGGAGACCATCTATCTGCTGCTCACCAAAACAAACGGAGGCCCGGCGTGAGTCTTCCTCACGCCGGGCCTCTGGTCTGTTTTCTCTCATCAATATAAATCAATTTCGGGATATCGCGCCACGATCTTGCACTCCAGCTTCTGGAACGCAGGAATATATGAGTCAAGGATCGTTCGGGCCAACCTGTTGGCAGCGTTCCCGTCATACACATGACTCATGCTGTTGCGGTCGTTCAGCATAGCGATCCATACATCTTCGTCAATAAAATCGTAGACCTGAAAAGCGGTCTTCAATATCTCCCGAGGGGAACCGGATCTGGCTTCGCTTCTCCCCTCATACAGAAGCAGCTCTTTCAACACCTTCCAGCCCAACTCAAACTGAATCTTGAATTTGTCGATGATCCCACCTATGACAAACTCGTTTTCCAGGTCCTGACGGTCCGCTTGGGACAGCACCGCCAGATTGGAACGATAATGGTCAAATTTTTTCATAGAGAACCCGCCCCTCTTTCTGAACAGATGCCAGCAAATCCGCAGAGACATCCTGGCCCATATCTACCACGTCATATTTCAGAAGGGTAGACGTCTCCTCATTGATATCCACCGCGAACCGTGCGATTTTGCCGCCCCAGACCGCCAAATCAATGTCACTGGCTCTGTGGTAATCCCCTCTGGCGCGGGAGCCGAACAGGACCACCTTATCCAACTGATGCTGTTCCGCGAACCGGCAGATTTCTGCCTGCACCCGCTCTTTAATTCCGGTGTTATCCAGCATATCCGTCACCTCGTTCCTGTCTAGGCTCAGTTTACCCCAATTGCCGTTGCTTGTCAATCCAACTTTCCTGTGTCCCACCGCTAACGCGTTCCCCACCGCAGAGGGTGCGGTTCAGCTGGCGATGGAGCATTTGCCCATCACCATCCACGGCGCGCGGGTACTAATCATCGGGTTCGGACGCGTGGGGCGGCTCACAGCGCAACGTTTCGCCGCGCTGGGGGCGAAAGTCCGCGTGGCCGCCCGGAAGTATGATCAGTTGGCTTGGGCGGAAGCCATCGGCTTCGGCGGCGAACCGTTGTCGCAACTCCGCGGCTGGCTGTGCGGCTACGATCTGATCGTCAACACGGTTCCCTCCCGGGTGCTTGGCCCGGAGGAGCTGGCGGATGTGAAACCCGACTGCTTGATTTTGGACCTGGCCTCCAAACCAGGCGGCGTGGATCTAGCTGCTGCCGGAGCCTTGGGCCTGACTGTGATCTGGGCGTTGTCCCTGCCCGGCAAGGTGGCGCCCGTGAGCGCAGGCGCAGCAATCCAACGCACCATCTACAATATGCTTCAGGAAAGCGGTTTCTGATTCAATCCGACGCAAGGTTCGCGTAGAAAGGAAGTGTTCTCTTGGAAGATAAAACGATTGGATTCGCAGTGTGCGGGTCCTTCTGCACGCACGCGCAGGCGATGACCGCTTTGGAGCAGGTGAAGGCCCGCTTTGCCAGGGTCGTGCCAATCGTCTCGGAGTGCGTCGCCGCAACCGACACCCGTTTCGGTAAGGCCCACGACCTGATGCGGGAGATGGAACGGATCTGCGACCACCGGGTCATCGACTCGGTCAAGGCCGCGGAGCCTATCGGCCCGCAAAAGCTGCTGGACCTGCTCATTCTCTGCCCCTGCACCGGCAACACGTTGGGGAAGCTGGCCGCTGGCGTCACCGACAGCAGCGTGACTATGGCCGCCAAAGCCCACCTGCGCAACGGCAGACCGCTCCTCATCGCCCCGTCCACGAACGATGGTCTCGCCGCTTCCGCGGCCAGTATCGGCGCGCTTCTCCCGCGCAAGTACATCTACTTTGTCCCCTTCGGGCAGGACGATCCGGAAAAAAAGCCCACCTCTCTGGTGGCTGATTTTTCTCGGGTGGCCGACGCGGCGCAGGCCGCGTTGGAGGGGCGGCAGCTCCAGCCCATCCTGCTGCGCGGTTGAAAACACGGCTCCCCGGATCGGGGAGCCGTACTTTTATGCCGGTTTCCGGGGCCTTATTCTTTTCCGCAAAGCTCCTTGGCGACCTGAACGAGATGCTCCGCGGACAGGCCGAACTGCTTGAGCAGCGCACCGGCGGGGCCGGAATAGCCGAACTCGTCGTTGACGCCGACACGGCGGACTGGTGTGGGACACTTCTCGCTGAGCAGCGCACAGACCGCCTCGCCCAATCCGCCGATGACGCTGTGTTCCTCGCAGGTGATGACTTTACCGCAGCGCTGGGCGGCTTTGAGTACCAACGCCTCGTCCAGCGGCTTGATCGTGGCCATATTGATGACCTGGACGGAGACGCCTTCGGCGGCCAGTGTTTCCGCGGCCAGCAGGGCTTCATTCACCATCAGGCCGTTGGCGAGGACCGCCACATCGGTCCCATCCCGCAGGACTTCGCCCTTGCCGATCTGGAAGGAATAGTCCTCTTCCTGGTGGAACACGGGGACGGCGGCGCGGCCGAAGCGCATATAGACGGGGCCAATGTACTCATAGGCGGCCTTCACCATAGCCCGCGCTTCTACATCGTCGGAGGGCGACATGACCACCATGCCGGGGATGGCACGCATCATAGCGAAGTCCTCGCAGCACTGATGGCTTGCGCCGTCCTCGCCCACGGAGATCCCGCCGTGAGTGGCGGCAATCTTCACGTTCAGGTGGGGATAGCCGATGGAGTTGCGGATCTGCTCAAAGGCGCGTCCGGCGGCGAACATCGCGAAGGTGGCAATGAAGGGCACCAGACCCATTGCGGCGGCTCCGGCGGCGGCGGCGGTCATATTGGCCTCGGCAATACCGCAGTCAAAGTGGCGTTCCGGGAACGCTTTTTGGAAAATATTGGTTTTAGTCGCACCGGCCAGGTCCGCGTCGAAGACGATCAAGTCCTCATGCTGTGCGCCCAATTCTTTCAACGCATTGCCCATACTCTCACGGGTCGCGATTTTTCTCACATCCGACATAGTTACATCGCCTCCACTTCTGCCAGCTGAGCGGAAAGCTCTTTCATAGCGATGGCATACTCCTCATCGTTGGGGGCTTTGCCGTGCCAACCGGCTTGATTTTCCATGAAGCTGACGCCCTTACCCTTGATCGTTTTCATCACGATGGCGAAGGGGACGCCTTTGGTCTGCCTGGCGGCTGCCAAAGCGGACTCGATTTGCTCAAAGTCGTGGCCGTCGATCTCCGCCGCAGCGAAGCCGAAGGCTTTGAGTTTATCGGCGATGGGGTAAGGACTCATGACCTGGTCCACGGGGCCGTCGATCTGCAAACCGTTGTTGTCGATGATGACGCAGAGGTTGTCCAGCTTGTAGTGGTGCGCGAACATGAACGCTTCCCAGACCTGACCCTCCTGGATCTCGCCGTCGCCCAGGAGCGTGTAGACGCGGCAGTCTTTCCCCTGATACCGGGCGGCCAACGCCATACCGGCGGCGGCGGAGACGCCCTGTCCCAGAGAGCCGGTGGACATATCCACGCCTGGCGTTTCGTTCATATTGGGGTGTCCCTGGAGACGGCTCCCGATGTGCCGCAGCGTGAGCAGCTCCTCCACCGGGAAAAAGCCCCGGTTCGCCAAAGCGGCGTACAAACCCGGCGCGGTGTGGCCTTTGGAGAGGACGAAACGGTCCCGGTCCTCCCACTTAGGGTTGGCGGGATCGACGCGAAGCTCCTTGAAGTATAGGTAGGCAAACAGGTCGGCGGCGGAAAGGCTTCCGCCCGGATGGCCTGCTTTCGCGCTGTGGACGCCTTCGATCACGCCCATGCGCACCTTACAGGCCGCAATCATCAGCTGTTTTTTCTCACTTGCTGTCATAGCGTTCCCCTTCTCATTGTTTTTCCCGTGCGGGAGCGGGTTCCGGTATCCCTGGAAACGAACCGCAAACGGTTCCTTTGCGTTCTCATTATACCGCGCCGGTGCAGAAAGCGCAAGGCAGAAGAAACGTTTTTCATCTTTTTGCGGAAATTTTCACAAAAAACTACAGGACGCACTGTCCGCAGTGCGTCCCTCAAAGTGGATCATTTTTTACGTTTGTGTTTATCAAAGAACCCTTTCATACCGCCTTCCGAAGGGCGCTCGCCCATCGCGGCGGCGAAGGCTTCCAACGCTTGACGCTGCTCGCCGTTTAGAGAAGTCGGCACACGGACGTTGAACGTGACGTACTGATCGCCCCGTCCCCGGCCGCGCCCCTGCGGGATTCCCATGCCGCGCATACGGAAGGTAGACCCCGGTTGAGTTCCCGAAGGCAGCGTATATTTCACCTTGCCGTCAAGAGTAGGAATCTCCAGCTCCGCTCCCAGCGCGGCCTGACTGAACGAGACGTCATGCTCATACAGGACCGTACTGCCATCCCGTTTGAACAGCGGGTGGGGCTTGATCCGCACACCTATCAGCAGATCCCCGGAAGGACCGCCGTTTTTGCCCGCGTTGCCCTGGCCCCGCATCGCAAACGCCTGCCCGTCGTCGATCCCGGCGGGGATGGGGACCTTGATCCGCTGTTTTTTCCGCGCCATGCCGGAGCCGGAACAGGTTTTACAGGGACTGTGGATGATTTTTCCTCTCCCCTGACAGCGGGTGCAGGGGACCTCACTGGAGATTGCGAAGCCCCGGCCCATGCTCCGTCTGATGTTCACAGTACCGCTCCCCTGGCAGTCCGGGCAGGTATCCGCAGACGTGCCCGGCTGACAGCCGGAACCCTGACAGTCCGGGCAGACCTCCGTCCGGGTCAGTTCGATCTCCTTCTCGCAGCCGAAGGCGGCCTCCTCAAAGGTGACGGAGATGGTCGCCCGCAGACTCTCGCCCTGTTGCGGGGCGTTGGCCCGTCTGCGCTGGCCGCCGAAGCCGAATCCACCCATGCCGCCCAGCAGATCGCCCAGCAGGTCCTCGAACCCCCCGAAGCCGAAGTCTCCGCCGCCGCCCATGCCGAAGTTCGGGTCCACACCGTCGTGGCCGTACTGATCGTAACGCGCCCGCTTCTCCTTATCGGACAGCACGGCGTAAGCCTCATTGATCTCCTTCATCTTGGTTTCCGCGTCTTTATCTCCGGGGTGCAGGTCCGGATGGTACTGCTTGGCCAGCTTGCGGTACGCCTTTTTCAGCTCGTCCTCCGACACGCCTCTTGGCACGCCCAGGACCTCATAATAATCGCGTTTCTGCTCCGCCATATGTTCTCACCTCAATGCAGAGCGAGGAGCGGAGGAGCTCACTCTCTCCGCTCTTCGCGTCTGGACTCTTTTATTTGTCGCCGTCGATGACCTCGAAGTCGGCGTCCACTACGCCGTCGTCTCCGCCGGACGGACCGCCGCTGGGCTGGCCGCCGCCGAACCCCGCGCCCATATCCGGACCCGCTCCGGGCTGACCGCCCTGCTGGCCGTACACCTTTCCGCTCAGCGCGTAGAACGCCTGATTGGCCGCCTCAGTCGCCGAACGGATGGCTTCGGTATCGCTGCCTTTCAGCGTCTCCTTCAGGTGTTCCAAAGCGCGTTCCACGTCCGCCTTGTCCTCTGCGGAGACCTTATCGCCCAGTTCCTCCAACCCGCGCTCCAACTGGAACGCGGTCTGATCGCCCTGGTTGCGGATATCCGCGGCTTCACGCTGCTTCCGGTCCTCTTCCGCGAACCGCTCCGCGTCCTGGACCGCCCTCTCAATGTCCTCCTTGGACATATTCGCGGAGGACGTGATGGTGATATGCTGCTCCCGACCGGTCCCTTGGTCCTTGGCGGAGACGTTCACGATGCCGTTGGAGTCGATATCGAACCGGACCTCGATTTTCGGGTCGCCCCGGCGGGCGGGCAGGATGCCGTCCAGCATGAACACGCCCAGCTGCT
>CANDKT010000092.1 GCA_947385365.1 uncultured Bacillota bacterium
GTGAGCTGACGGTCTACGACCGCACCAGCCTCACCGACGAGGACGAGGCAATCGCCCGCATCGGGGACGCGGAGGTGGTCTTCACCAACAAGACGCCCATCACCAAAAAAGTCATTGACGCCTGCCCCAACATGAAGTTCATCTCCCTGCTGGCCACCGGCTACAACGTGGTGGATTACGTCTATGCCGCCGAAAAGGGGATTCCTGTCACGAACGTCCCCTCCTACGGCACCGCGTCCGTCAGTCAGTTCTCCATCGCCCTGCTGCTGGAGGTGTGCCACCACATCGGCCATCACGACGCCTCTGTCCACGCCGGAAACTGGGCCAACTGTGTCGACTGGTGCTATTGGGACTACCCCCTCATTGAGCTGGAAGGCAAGACCATCGGCATTGTGGGGTTCGGGCGCATCGGTCAGGCCGAGGGACGGATTGCCAAAGCCTTGGGCATGAAGGTGCTGGCCTACGACGTCTACCCCAACGACAGCGGCCGGGAGATTGCCGAGTATGTGGACATGGACACCCTTCTGGCTCAGTCCGACGTCATCACGCTCCACTGCAACTTGACCCCGGAGAATACCGGCTTTATTAACCGGGACTCCATCGCAAAGATGAAGGACGGGGTCATCCTCATCAACAACGCCCGAGGCCAGCTCATCAACGAACAGGACGTGGCTGACGCGCTGAACAGCGGGAAAATGGGGGCCGCCGGTCTGGACGTGGTGTACACCGAGCCAATCCGCGCCGATAACCCCCTGCTCCAGGCCAAAAACTGCATCATCACGCCTCACATCTCCTGGGCCCCCAAGGAGAGCCGCCAGCGTATCATGGACTGCGCCGTGGAGAATGTCAAAGCCTATTTGGACGGCAAGCCTATCCACGTGGTCAATATGAAATAAGTTAAGGGGAGAACAGCCATGAGTTTGCGTTCCGATGCTCAGGCCATCCTCACCGCCGCGCTTCAGGCGGTCCAGCCTGACGCCGCGGTCCGCCGGGCGCTTCAGGGCAGGGACTTCCCCGGACGGGTCATGCTGGCGGCGGCGGGCAAAGCCGCCTGGCAAATGGCCAAAGCCGCGAAGGATTGCCTCCAAGACCGGATCGACGCCGGTGTGGTCGTCACCAAGTACGGACACGTCGCCGGAGAAATCCCCGGCTGTACCTGCTATGAGGCGGGCCATCCCGTCCCCGATGAAAATTCCTTCCGAGGCGCTCAGGCGATCCTGGATTTGGTATCCGGTCTGACGGAACAGGACACCGTGATTTTCCTGCTGTCCGGCGGGGGGAGCGCCCTGTTTGAGAAGCCCCTGATTCCCGGAGAGGAGCTTCAGGATATCACCGAACAGCTACTGTCCAGCGGAGCGGACATCGTGGAGATGAACACCATCCGTAAACGGCTGTCTGCCGTGAAAGGCGGGCGGTTTGCTCAACTGTGCTGCCCTGCTCAAGTGTTCGCTGTCGTCCTCAGCGACATTTTGGGGGACCCGCTGGATATGATCGCCTCCGGTCCCGCCTGCCCTGACCGCTCCACTTGCTCGCAAGCGCAGGAGATTGCAGAAAAATACAGCCTGCGGCTCACGCCGCAGGCCAGGGAACTTTTGACCAGGGAGACCCCAAAGAAACTGGACAACGTGGAGACCCAAATCACCGGCAGTGTTCGGGAACTGTGCGCGGCGGCGGCGGACGCGGCCCGTGAACTGGGGTATGAGCCTTTCATCCTCACCGACCTGCTGTGCTGTCAGGCCCGGGAAGCTGGTTCTTTTCTGGCCTCCATCGCCCGCACCCATCAGGGGCAAGGCAAAAAGCTGGCTTTCCTGGCGGGAGGGGAGACGGTGGTAAAACTTACCGGGACTGGCAAGGGCGGACGCAATCAGGAATTGGCTCTGTCCGCCGCGCAAGGCATCGACGGGTTAGATAACGTGCTGGTGTTCTCCCTGGGTTCCGACGGCACCGACGGCCCCACCGACGCCGCCGGCGGTATCGCCGACGGACAAACTGCCGCCCAGCTCCGGGAACAGGGCCTGTCCATTCATCAGGTCCTGGAGGACAACGACGCTTACCACGCCTTAGCCAAATCGGACGGCCTGATTATGACCGGCCCCACAGGCACCAACGTCAACGACGTGTCCGTGGTGTTGATTGAGCAATAATATGAATTTTCGGAATATTTAAAATATAGAATATCAATTTTACAAATAAGTAGATTTGTGTTATAGTGTATACACCAACCGAAAGGAGAATGAATTATGTTCCATCCTGCTGCCCGCATGGAAGCGCTTCCCTTCTCCGAAATTCGTGTCATGATGGAGAAAGCCACTCAAATGCAGAAGAACGGTGAGGACGTCATCCATATGGAGATTGGCCGCCCCGACTTTGATACGCCGGAGATCATCAAGCAGGCCGCCAACACGGCTCTGGCCAACGGCAACGTGTTCTATACCTCCAACTACGGCACCCCCGAGCTGCGTCAGGCAATCGCCGACAAGCTGAAACGGGACAACGGCGTAGACTACAAGGCCGAGGAGATTCTGGTCACCATCGGCGTAGGCGAGGGTACCTATGCCGCCGTCGCCGCCTTCACCGAACCCGGAGACGAGATCCTGGTTCCTGACCCCGTGTGGCTCAACTACATCCACGTGCCCCACTTCTTCGGCGCGGTGCCCGTCAGCTACGCGCTGAAAGAGGAAAACGATTACCAGATCGACCTGGACCAAATCGAGAGCCTGATTACGCCCAAAACCAAGATGCTGGTCATCAACAGCCCCGGCAACCCCACCGGCGTGGTCCAGTCCCGGGAGACCTTGGAGCGGCTGGCCGATATCGCCAAGAAGCACAACTTGATTGTGGTGTCGGACGAGATTTATGAAAAGCTGGTCTACGGCGACGCCAAACACATCAGCATCGCTTCTCTGCCCGGCATGAAGGAGCGGACCATTACCTTGAACGGCTTCTCCAAGTGCTACTCTATGACCGGCTGGCGTCTCGGCTATGTGGCCGCGCCCGTAGAGTTCATCAAGGCTATGGTCCGGGTCCATCAGTACATCAACACTTGCGCACCCTCCTTCGTTCAGGAGGCCGGTATCACCGCTCTGGAGAAGGCGGAACCCGACGTTCAGGAGATGGTGAAGGAGTACCAGCGTCGCCGGGATTACGCCGTGTCTGCCATCAACGCCATTGACGGCTTGAGCTGCAAGACCCCAGGCGGAGCCTTCTATATCTTTGTCAACATCAAGTCCCTGAACAAGACCTCCGCCGAGGTGGCAGACTACCTGCTGGAACACGCCAAAGTGGCTGCCGTACCCGGTTCCGCTTTCGGCCCCCAAGGCGAGGGCTACATCCGCCTGTCCTACGCGTGCAGCTATGAGCGCATCGTGGAGGCAATGGAGCGCATCCAGAAGGCTATCGCGGAACTCAAAGCCTGAACACCTCTCCAATGGGGATGTCAAATTTCAAGTTTTCCAGGTAGAGGGCAAGCTGTTCCTCAAAAAACTCCAGGGCGGCCTCACTGGTGACTAGAGGGAACCGATGGGTGATTTTGTAGCAGTTCCGGTCCGGAGGCGGATTTTTCAGCTCGCTGACATAGACGGGCCGGACCTGAGCCATATCGTAGATGGCCGACTCCGGCGCGATCATCCAACTTTCCCCCTCCTGCCACAGACGCCGGGTCAGCGTGATGGTGTCGGTAGAGACGCAGGGCCGGGAGTAGTTGGTGAGCCATTGGTCATGCCAGAGCTGATAGGGGTCGTCCCACTTCAAGAAGATCTCCTTCGATGGGTCCAGTTCCTCCGTGTGGACCAACGCCTTGGGCACCGCCGGTTCAGCGGACTGCATCAGGTAGAATTTTTCCTGAAACACCTGCTCGCAGATGATGTTTTTATAGTACAGGTGGTAAAACACAAAGGCTACGTCAATGTCGTGGTTGTCCAGGATACTGTACAGCTCCGGGGACTGATGGGTGCGTATGTTCAGGTCCACGATGGAGTCCGGCCCCATCAGTTCTCGGTAGAAGGGCGCCAGAAGCGCCACGTTGACGCTGTCCGTACACCCCACCGACAGCAATACCCGGTCCCGGCTGCGCTTTAACAGCCTGGTCTCCTTCCACAGAGAGAGCATCCGCTCCGCAATGGGGATAAATTCCACCCCCTCCGGTGTCAGCTCGATCTGCTTGAACCCTTTGCTGCGGGTGATGAGAGCAAAATCCAGTTCCTTTTCCAGTGCTTTCAGCCTGTGACTGATGGTAGGTTGAGACAAAAACAGCGTTTCTGCGGTTTTGGAAATGCTTTTTGTGTTGACGATAGTCAAAAACATCTCCACATCCGTAAGGTCCATATGGATTCCCCCCTGCAAATATTTGTTTTTTCTATATTATAAACGATGTTTCAAGTTTTGGAAAGAAGGTTTTTATCATGGCAGTTGGTTGTAGAATCAGACGCAACTTTGTCCGTCCGGACCGGGCCCTGGTGGAGGCTTTTCGGGGCATTCCGGTGGCCAATATTGACGACTGCATGGGCCGTCTGGCCAGCGTGGACGCCAAATTGGAACCGATGAACCATTCCCCCATGCTGGGAGTGGCCTTCACCGTGAAGTGTCCCGCCGGGGATAACCTGATGTTCCATAAGGCTCTGGATATGGCCCAGCCTGGCGACGTGCTGGTCATCGCGGCCGGCGGCAGTACCAGCCGCGCCTTGTGCGGCGAGATCATGGCCACATACGCCAAAAGCCGCGGCCTGGCCGGTTTCATCATCGACGGCTGCGTTCGGGACCGGGACGAGCTGGCTCAGTTTACCGACTTCCCCATCTACGCCCGGGGGGTAGTACCCAATGGCCCCTATAAAAACGGCCCTGGCGAAATCAACTTCCCGGTCAGCGTAGGCGGTCAGGTCATCAACCCCGGCGATATCCTGGTCGGCGACGGCGACAGCGTGCTGGTCATCAAGCCTGAGGACGCGGAGCAGTTGGCCAAAGAGGCCGCCGCCGTCCAGAAAAAAGAACAGGGTCAAATTGAAGGCATCCTGTCCGGAAAAGGCTTCCCCCGCCCCTTCGTGGAGCAGGTGCTGGAGCAGATCGGCGTGGAATATGTAGACTGATACGAAAGGGTTCGTTGCAAAACGGCAAAAAAGGGGAAAATTGGCTGCCCAAAAGGGGAGCTAATTTCCCTTTTTTCACTTAATTGGTACATGGGTACCTCTTTGGGATCTATTCCAGCCGCAAGCTGGAGGAGGTATGCCAGTACACCTTCGTATGGCGCAAGAGCTTGGAAAAGCAACTGTTCAAGGTAAAAGCAGAGATGGAAAAGTCAACAGGTTGCCGGGAGCTGATGGAACTTCGGGAGCGGCTGAAGAAAGAGGCAGGGAAGATCTCGGGGGGGCTTAGGTTTTTATTCCCTTTTTGACTGCTATTTCACAATTTTTCCTGCGTTTCTTAGCTCCCTTGAACTAAAATTGGGCGTGCCGCAGATCTTTATTCTGCGACACGCCCAGTTGCGTTCAGCTGATAAACATTGCGTCGCCGAAGGAGAAGAATCGGTACTGTTCTGCGACAGCTTCCTTGTAGGCGGCCAGGATATTTTCGCGGCCTGCCAGCGCGGAGACCAGCATAAGAAGCGTGGATTGTGGGAGGTGAAAATTTGTGATAAGGGCGTCTGTAACCTTGAAGCGGTAGCCGGGGTAGATAAAGATATTGCTCCAGCCGGAGTGTGGGGACATGGTTCCGTCTTCCGCGGCGAAGCTCTCGATTGTGCGGCAGGATGTGGTGCCGACGCAAACGATGCGTCCGCCTTCTTCGCGGGTCTGATTGATGATAGCGGCGTTTTCAGGGCCGATCATGCAGAACTCCGCATGCATTTCGTGGTCAAGGATGTTTTCTTCTTTGACGGGGCGGAAGGTGCCGAGTCCGACGTGAAGGGTGACATAGCAGAGCTTGACGCCCATAGCTTGGATTTGCGCTAAGAGTTCTGGGGTGAAGTGCAGTCCGGCGGTGGGGGCGGCGGCGGAGCCGATTACCTTAGAGTAGACGGTTTGGTAACGTTCCTGATCGTTCAGTTCGGCTTTGATGTAGGGCGGGAGCGGCATTTTGCCCAATTCTTCCAGGATTTCCAGGAAAATGCCTTGGTAGTGGAAGCGGACCAACCGTTTGCCGTCGGAAGTTTCCGCTTCCACGGTAGCGGAGAGCTGTCCATCGCCGAATAGGACTTGAGCGTTCGGTTTCAGTTTCCGTCCAGGGCGGACCAGGCACTCCCAAAGGCCGTCGCCCTGATCGTTAAGTAGGAGGACCTCGCAGACGCCGCCGGTAGGGCGGTGTCCGATGAGCCGGGCGGGGAGGACTCTGGAGTCGTTCAGGACGAGGCAGTCTCCCGGGCGCAGGAGTTGGGGAAGCTCATAAAAATGTCGGTGTCCGGTTTGGCCTGTTTTCCGGTCCAGGGTCATCAGCCGGGAGGCATCCCGTCGTTCCAGGGGAGTCTGAGCGATCAGTTCCTCTGGAAGGGTGAAGTTAAAGTCGGAGGTTTTCAAAGGAAGATACTCCTTTCGGTGGTTATTGGTAGAGGTCCAAGGTTGTTCCGGGGTAGTAGAAGGCGCAGATTTGGTCGTAGGTGAAGCCGCGCCGAGCCATTGCGTTCGCGCCGAATTGGCTCATACCAACCGAGTGGCCCCAACCTCTGCCGTTGAATACATAGGAGCTGCCGGAAACGGTAACTTTTCCGCCACCCTCGTTGCTTCCGTTGGAGGTACTGCCGCTGGACGTTGGTTCCAATACCACAGCCTTCCCATTTCCGTCCAGAACATACAGGTCGTCTTTCATTGGAGCGACTGCGCCGTCGCCGGAGATGGTGTAGCTGTCTTCCAGGGAATCTAATGTATCGGATTGATTGACGGCGTAGCCGTCGGAGGGTTCTGTTTCAGTTTTTGTTCCGGGGGTCACGGTCTGACCGTTGACTGTGAAGCGAATGGAGTTGAGGCCGAAGACGGAACGGATCCCAGGGCGGCTGCGGGAGGTGATGGTTTTGCTTTTGCCGTTGGTGAAGCACACTTTTGCTTCGATGACGTTGCCCATTTTGGAGTAGGTGAGTTCCAGGTGGTCCACGGAAGTATTTGCGCCGAAGCCGTAGCTTCGCAGACGTTGGATCAGCTGGTCAGCCGTATAGGTGACGGTCCAGGGGGAGTAGGGGTTCCGGTCATCCACGTCCTGTTCATAGGGGTCGATGACGCCTTGGAGGTAGGGCGCGTCATTCACGGTGTCGGTGCCCCAGATATTTTTGGCATCCTCACTTGCGCCGCCGTGGCTGGAGGAGAAGACGGCATCCACCAGCTTGCCGTTGTACCAGAGGACCTCACCGGCGGTTTCTTCCACCGCCTGATCGCTGACCTCGCTGGGGCCGTAATCGGTACGTTTGGTTCCCGCTCCGCGGTAGACCTGACAGCTGTCGCTGTTGCACAGGTCGAAGCCTAGGCTGTTGTGTGTATTCAGCCGCCGCAAGGCGTAGGAGCGGGCGCAGATGGCCTGTGTTTTCAGGGCTTCCAGGGGCCAGGTGCGGCCCATCTCGTAGCAGATGACGCCTTTGACGTAGTCGTCCAGTTCCAGCACGTTGACCACGGTGAGGTTGCCGCCGCTCACTCTCTGGTAAGTGAAGCCGCCCCGGTACTTGTAGTCGGAGAACCAGGTACGTACATCTTCCGCGCCGGTGACGTCGGGCAGAACTCCCAGAGCTTGATCGGCTCCGCAGTCGAACTGGAAAAGGACCTGATTCGTGCCGGTTTTGACGACGCTCATACCGTAGGAGCTGGTGCCTACGATGGTGCCAAGGCCGAGAGCTTCTTGTGTGCTGACGGCCTCGTCGCGGTTGACGTAAGCGCCTACGCGGACTTGGTAAGCGCCGTCGATCCAGGCGACGAAGCCGTTGGATTGACTTGCGGCCTCTGCGGCACTTTCATAGGTGTCGTAGGAGTCTGGAAGCTGCACATGGTAGCAGCCGACTGCGATATTGCTGGTGATACCGTCGGAGTAGGTAGTCTTTCCCAAGGCGGAGTCGTGTCCGTAGTAGAGGTTCTGGGTTTTCAGAACCGCAATCGCTGTGATGTCCGGGCTGGTGCGGGCCAGTTCTATGAAGTTCAGCTTACTGTCGTAGTACCCGAAGCGGAACCCCTCGCCGTAACCGGTGTTGTTTTGGAGGTGTGCGCTGGCGGTTTCCCCCAGAGCGTTGTGGGAGGAAGAGGAGGCCAGACCTACCCGGATCATAGTCTGTCCCTCGTCGTTGCTCCGGATCGCACCGGAGGGTGGGATAGAGAGTGCGACGGTAAGGAGGATAGCGGCGAACTGCATAAATCTTTTTTTCATGGTAAACCCCATTTCTCTGTTTCATTGAATTTGAACTATTGACACGCACATCCAAACATGATAGGATAGATAAAAATTCTGCAAGATAGAGGTGCGGTTGCATCAGTAAGCGTGGTCAGGGACCCGGCTCCCGCCTCGAGCCACGCCGAAAGGGGACGCCGCCGAAGGGTTTTTTCCGCCGGAGGAAGAGGTCCTGGCCGCTTGGCGAACAGTCAGGCGGCTGTCATCAGGGGTTTTGATGGAGCGCTGTCTGCTTTTGTGAATATTTTGCTGACTGTTCCGGATGCAAGGTACAGTCGACATTATAATACAAAATCAGCCGCTTGAAAAGCCGCTGATTTATTTTTTCTTCTTCCAGAATTTTGGTTTTCCCTACAGGGGAAGGAACAAGCCTTATTTTTGAGATTTGAGCATAGAATATTGTTGTTGCGGAGGTATTTTTGAGATGGAAAAATATAAGGTAGGTATTATCGGCGGGACGGGCATGGTAGGTCAGCGTTTCGTCACGCTGATGGAGGATCACCCCTGGTTTCAGCTGACGGTCATCGCAGCCAGCCCGCGTTCTGCGGGCAAGACCTATGAGCAGGCGGTATCTGGCCGTTGGGCTATGAAAACGCCCATTCCGGAAGAGGCCAAGGCTTTGGTGGTCATGGACGCGGAGGCGGACGTAGAGAAGATCGCCGGGATGGTGGACTTTGTTTTCTGCGCGGTGGACATGAAGAAGGAGGAGATCCGCGCGTTGGAGGAGCGGTACGCTAAGGCGGAGTGTCCGGTCGTGTCCAACAATTCGGCGAACCGTTGGACAGATGACGTGCCTATGGTGGTTCCCGAGCTGAACCCGGAGCATATACAGATTATTCCAGCGCAGCGTAAGCGGTTGGGTACGAAGCGGGGCTTTATTGCGGTGAAATCCAACTGTTCCATTCAGAGCTACACGCCGTTGCTCACACCGCTGATGAAGGCAGGCTATGAGATCGAATCCGTATTGGCCTGCACCTACCAAGCGATTTCCGGCGCAGGCAAGACCTTTGAACGCTGGCCTGAGATGGTAGACAATCTGATTCCCTACATCGGCGGGGAGGAGGAGAAGAGCGAGCAGGAGCCGTTGAAGGTCTGGGGTCACATCGAGGGCGGGAAGATCGTCAAGGCGGCAGGTCCTGCGATTACGACGCAATGCTTGCGGGTTCCGGTTTCCGATGGACACACGGCGGCGGTATTTGTCCGTTTCAAGGCGGGCAGTAAGCCCACGGAGGAGCAGATCAAGGAGATCTGGAAGAATTTCAAGGGCCGTGCGCAGGAATTGGAACTTCCTTCCGCGCCCAAGCAGTTCATCCACTACTTTGAGGAGCCGGACCGGCCCCAGGCCAAATCCGAACGGGAGCTGGAAGGCGGTATGGCGATTTCCGCCGGACGTCTGCGCGCTGACACACAGTACGACTATAAGTTTGTGGGGTTGTCCCACAATACCCTTCGCGGAGCCGCTGGTGGCGGTGTTCTGCTGGCTGAGCTGCTGTGCGCTGAGGGGTACATTGACCACAGATAACGGAGGGACTCAGAATTATGGAAAGAGTATTTTTCGTTAGGAATGGAAACTTGAATCAAATAAATGACATATTAAAAAAGGGCGGATCCATAAAGATGATTCATGCTGTTCCTGAAGTTGTCAGCACAGCCTATGATGGTAAATCTCGGAACTATTCGGGTTTTAGTGTTACACCTGTAGATAATGAGGATGAAGCCAATTTGATTGGCGATGTGTATGCCTACATAGTTGTAAAAATGCCGTAACTATGCCCTTCATGTTTTGATTTGAAAGGATGTTATTCTATGAGAACTCCCGTATTTACCGGTTCCTGTCCCGCGCTGGTTACGCCCTTTGATGAACACGGAACTATCAACTATGACGCTTTCGGCAAGCTGATCGACGCGCAGATTGAGGCGGGAGTCGATGCGGTATGCGTATGCGGCACCACCGGTGAGTCAGATCGGAAGAGCGTCGTGTAGGGAAAGAGTGTCTTGGTATGTGTA
>CANDKT010000093.1 GCA_947385365.1 uncultured Bacillota bacterium
CTCCCAGCTGAGCTATACCCCCAGATATTTCCATTTCTGGAAGAGAGTGACAATTTTCAATTTTGACTATTGACGGGGGTGGGTACACGCTTGTATTGCGCTCCCAGCTGAGCTATACCCCCAGATTTTTCCAGTTCTGGTAGAGAGTGACAATTTTCAGTTTTGAGATGTTTACGGGAGTCGTTACACGACTGTGTTGCGCTCCCAGCTGAGCTATACCCCCACGTGAGTAACCTGGAGCGGTTCAAAATTGGTCGGTTGCTTAAGGCAAGAGCTATCTTACCAGAAAACGTGGGATTTGTCAACGGCAAATTGAAAAAAATACAAATTTTTTATTTAGTCAAAACGTCCAATACGGAAGTGAAAAACGAGTCCTCTTTTGTCTTGCGCGAGGGGAGGCAAAGATTTATAATGAGGGCTAAGGCAGAAACGGGGTTAAGGAGTTGCGAGGATGAAATTGATTTCCTGGAACGTCAACGGTCTGCGGGCCTGTATGAAGAAGGGGTTTTTGGAATTTTGCCGGAGCCAGCGGCCTGATTTTCTCTGTCTCCAGGAAACTAAGATGGAGCAGGGTCAGGCGGACGTACCGCTAGGCGAGGGGATTCTGGAGTTCTGGAACTCCGCGGAGAAGAAGGGGTATTCCGGCGTCGCGGTGTTCACACCGCACGCGCCTGTTGCCGTAGCGTTGGGCATGGATCGGGAGCCTTACGATCATGAGGGGCGTCTCATCACGCTGGAATACGAGTCCTTCTACCTGGTTTGCTGCTACACGCCCAACGCGCAGGAGGGGTTGAAGCGTTTGGATTTCCGGATGGCTTGGGAGGACGAGCTGCGGACGTACCTGACGTCTCTGGACAAGAGGAAGCCGGTTATTTTCTGCGGGGACCTGAATGTAGCGCATCAGGAGATCGATCTGAAGAATCCGCAGACCAATCAAGGCAGCGCTGGGTTCTCCCAACAGGAACGGGAGAAAATGACGTTGCTGTTGGACTCCGGATTTACGGATACGTTCCGATTTCTCCACCCAGATACGACGGGGGCTTATTCGTGGTGGTCCTACCGCTTCCAGGCCCGGAAAAAGAACGCAGGTTGGCGCATCGACTACTTTCTCGTCTCCGATCGTCTGCGGGAGAAGATTTTACGGGCGGAGGTTCTCTCCGACGTGGAGGGCAGCGATCACTGTCCGGTTCTGCTGGAGCTGGACGTTTGAGGAGGTAAGAGGCCCGCCCGGGTCAGAAGAGTCGGGTTCTCCCCGGAAGGGGGAAGAGACAAACGCTTCAAAAGGCGAAATCCCGAAAGAAGGAATTTGGATTATGAAACTGTGTGATTTGTTCGGCCAAGGCCGGACGGTGTTCTCCTGCGAGGTATTCCCGCCGAAGAAGACCGCGCCGGCGGACAGTATTTACAAGACGTTGGATGGGTTGAAGGACATCCGGCCTGATTTTATCAGCGTCACCTTCGGAGCGGGAGGCTCCCAGGTGAACCAGACGACCCACGACATTGCGGCGATGATTGAGAACGAGTACCATATCCCGTCTATGGCGCATCTGACCTGCGTAGCGGCGGACCGGGAGGATGTGGAGCGGCTGCTGGCGGAGTTGGAAGCGGACGGGGTAGAAAACGTGCTGGCTCTGCGTGGGGACGTGAGTCCGGATCACCCGCCGAAGACGGACTTCCGGTACGCCAGCGAACTGGTCCGTTACATTCGGACGAACAGCCGCTTCGGCGTGTCCGCGGCCTGCTACCCGGAAGGACACATTGAAAGTCCTGACCTGGTCAGCGACGTCCGGCACTTGAAGGAGAAGGTGGACGCCGGGGCACAGCATCTGGTCAGCCAGCTGTTTTTTGATAATGAGGACTTTTTCCGCTTTTTGGAGCGCGCCCGCATCGCCGGGATCAACGTGCCCATCGAGGCGGGCATCATGCCGGTGCTGTCGAAAAGTTCCATTCAGCGCATGGTGTCGATGTGCGGCGCGTCCATGCCCCGGAAACTGACCCGTATCTTGGCCAAGTACGGCGACCACCCGGAAGCCTTGCGGGAAGCGGGTATTGCTTACGCCATCGACCAGATCTCCGACCTGATCGCAGGCGGTGTGGATGGCATCCACCTTTACACCATGAACAATCCGGACGTGGCCCGGCAGATCGCCGCCAGCGTGGACTCCATCCGGAAGGTGTGAGCAAAAGTCCCCGGATGTTCAAAGTTTTTTCATAAAAAATTAACGTGTTTTTTGTCGCTTCCGTCTCCGGACTGTGGTACACTACCCCACATCAGGACGCCCGGCAGGGCGTGGGAGGGGTCGTTGGTGAGGAAGCGATGGAGCGTTTTGCTTCTAGCCGCCGTGCTGTTGCTGGGCGGCGTAGGATTTTTGTATGGGACAGGCTTTTTTGAAGCGGCCCGTTCCCTGGAGACGCTGCGGGCCTACATCAGCGACGCTGCGCCTTACTCGCACCTGTGTTTTTTGCTGGTTCAGTTTCTCGCGGTGGTGGTCGCGCCTGTTCCGAGCAATCTGGTCGCCGCTGCCGGAGGCGTCCTGTTCGGCACACCCGCCGCGTTTCTGATGACGTTCACAGCGGTGGTGAGCGGTTCTCTGCTGACCTTCTCCCTGGCGCGGACGCTGGGACGGACGTTCACGGAGCGGTTTGTCAGCCGGAAGCTGTCCGAAAAATATCAGGACGTTCTCCGAACGAAAGCTCCGGTTTTCCTGACGTTAGCGTTCCTGTTCCCGTTCTTCCCCGACGACATCCTGTGCATCCTGGCGGGACTGACCAGCATCTCCCTGAAACGCTTCGCGTGGATCGTGATACTGGCCCGGCCTTGGGGACTGCTTTTTGCCAGTGCGCTGGGCGGTTCCGGCCTGGACCTACCCGTATGGGGGATGGTCCTCATCGCCTTAGCGGGACTGGCGCTGTTCTGCCTGGGGATGAAGTACGGGGACCGGTTGGAATCCTGCATCCTGCGCCGCTTGGAGAAGCCGAAACATACGCCCTGACAAAAAACAAGCAGCCTTCCGGAAAACGGAAGGCTGTTGGATTGGGGATATGATCGGATTGAATCCTATATGGCTGGTTCCAGCGGCTGGACGGAGTAGTGCAGCTGGGCAGGGGAGTGGGGGTACTGCCTGGAGAAGGATTTGATGATCCGGCGGCAGGCCAAGCAGCTGTTTTCGTAGTTGGCCTGGGGCAGCAGAAGGATGTATTGGGAGACGCTGCACCGGGCGGCGACGTCGCCCCGGCGCAGGTTGGTCCGGATCTGATCCCGGAGGTTTTCGATGGCGCGGTCCAAGCTGCGCTTGGAGAGTTCCTTATCCAAGCCGCTGCGGACGGACAGCAGAGCGATATGGACCGCGTTGCCGTTGCGGGACACGGCGCGGGCTTCCGCCTGGTAGAGGAGCTTGAAGAAGTCGTAGTCGCAGATCAGCGCGCCGGGTTCGTCGTGCTGTTCCTGAAGCTGTTCCCGCAGGACGTTCAGGGAGACCGCGCGTTCGTTGATGGTCTGCACGGCGGAGCGGTAGAGGACTCGGGTCTCGTCCGAGGGCATGATACCGAAGTTGGAGAACAGCAGTTCGCTCATCTCGTCGTAGACGGCGGCGGCGGTTTTATGCTCGCCCAGCGCGACCAAGTCGCGCATCAGGTGCTGGTAGAGGATCTCGTTGTAAGGTTCCACCTTCAGCGCGGCGCGGGCCAAGGCGGTGGATTCCTCCAGACGGTTGCGCTCTCTGAGCAGGGGCAGGACTTCCAGCACGGTCCGCACGTAGACGTTGTGGTAGTAGGCGGCGATAGGGACGACCCACGGTTCCGCGGAGAGTTTTTCCAGAAAATCGCCCTGGTACAGCGCCAACGCTTGGAGTCTGTGGTCCAAACGGCCGTCTTCGTCTCTGGCGGCGTCTCCGGCCTGGCACAACTCGCTGAACCGTTCCACATCCAGTTCGATGGGCAGGTTCGTGTTCCAGGCGTAGTTGCCGCCTTTCCGCACGATCATGGTGTGGCCGACGGAAGGTTCCAGCTGATTGAGCATGGAGCGCACCCGGTGGAAGACGGTTTTGAGCGCGTTGAGGGGATTGGAGCTGCGCTCCTCCTCGCCCCAGAGCAGTCCGATCAGCTCGTCCTGCGGGATGACGTTGCGGCGGTTGTAGATCATGTAGGCCAGCAGGAGCCAAACCTTTCGGGAGCGGTTCTCTCCGTCGTCGATTTGCCTGTCGTCTTTGGAAAGAGAGAATCCACCCAACATGCGGATATGTAATATGCGCTCATCCATCCGGATATACCTCCTTACATAAGGCGAGCGCCGGAAACAGGACCGGCGGGATCGCCAGAAATTCTATAAAATGGAAGGCCCAAGCCGAACGCAGGCGTTCCGCTCATCCTCTCTGCCACTATAGCACAAAAGTTCATGTTTTGCAATGGCTGGTTACGCATTTCATCGGAATTTGCGTCAATTTCAAAAAGTGCTTCCCTTTTGTGCCGGACTTTGCTATAATGAACCTGCAAACAAAAAAAACCGGCCGGGCCATTCCGGCCCGTGTGACATTGCGAAAGGAGTCATTTTTATGAAGAACGTCATTCACCGCCTGTTGCCCGCCGCTCTGGCCGCTGTGCTGCTGGCCGGGTGCGCGCCCAGCGTCCCGTCCGCGCCGGGAGCCTCCGGCTCTCAGAGCGTGACCGGTTCCCAGAGCCTCGCGGACCCCTCCGGCGACTTCGACGACGCCGAGATCCTCGATCTGGCCCAGGCCAACGAGGGAAGTCAGGACCCGATCCTGCCCGAGGACGCCTATGTGGATTCGACGGCGCTGGACATCGTCAGCTTGGAGGAGGAAGCCGTTGCGTTGGCCAGCTCCCCCGCCGCGCTGAACACCGCCTTGACCCCGACCGCTTCCGGCACGCAAGTGCAGGCCAACGCGAAAGCCACCATCGACTACTCCAACACCAAAGACGGCTACGTTATGGTCCAGTTTACCGCCGCCACCGACAAACGCTTGAAGGTCCAAGTCACCGGCCCGTCCTACGCGCTGAACAAGACCCAGTACACCTACAACCTGCCCGCCAATCAGTGGGCCACCTTCCCCCTGTCCGATGGCAACGGGCAGTATAAAGTCAGCGTGTTCGAGAACGTCCAGGACACCAAATACGCGAACGTCTGCTCCGTTTCGTTCACCGTCACGCTGACCAATGAGTTCGGGCCATTCCTGTACTCCAACCAGTACGTGGACTACGCCAACGCCCCCAACACCGCCGCGAAAGCCGCTGAGTTAGTCGCTGGTCTGAGCGACCCGCTGACCAAGGTGGAAGCGATTTACAAGTACGTCATCGAGAACATGACCTACGACAACAACCTGGCCGCCACCGTTCAGAGCGGCTACCTGCCCGTTCTGGACACCGTGCTGGCGAAAAAGACCGGCATCTGCTTCGACTACGCCGCGCTGATGGCCGGTATGCTCCGCAGCCAGGGCGTCCCCTGCCAGTTGGTGGTGGGCTACGCCGGGACCGCGTACCATGCGTGGATCAACGTCTGGTCCGATGAGACCGGCTGGGTCAACGGCGTCGTCTACTTCGACGGCACCGCCTGGCACCGTATGGACCCCACGTTCGCCTCCTCCAGCAAACAGAGCGCCTCCATCATGGCCTACATCGGCGACGGGAAGAACTATACCGAAAAGTACCTCTACTGATGGCCGGAGCTGGGAGCGGTAAAATTTCCCGCTTTTCCCTCTTTACGAATGAAGCGTTTTGCATTAAAATGGGCCTGTAGTCACAACTACAGGCCCATTTGCTGACGGCCAACAACAATACTGAGGAAGGGGCAATGGAAGCATCTATGAAACAACTTGGTCTATCGAATACGGAACTGTCCACGCTGTGCCTGGAACTGTCCGTGCTGATCCACGCGGGCGTGTCCGTGGGAGACAGCGTCTCCCTGCTGGCGCAGGAGGAACCGGACGCCGCCTTACGCGGCGTGCTGGAGCAGACGGCGCTGCGCGCCGATGAGTGCGGCAGCTTGGGCAAGGCGCTGCGGGAAGCGGACTGTTTCCCGGCGTACCTCTGCGATCTGGTCACTGTGGGCGAGGAGTCCGGCCGCCCCGATGAGGCGCTCCGCGCCCTGTCCGGCTACTACGACAACCGCGCCCGTATGGACCGCCAGCTGCGCTCCGCGCTGCTCTACCCGGCCGTGTTGCTGCTCATCATGCTGGCCGTCATCGTGGTCCTGCTGACCCAAGTCCTCCCTGTCTTCAACGACGTGTACGCCAACCTCGGCGGACAGCTCACCGGCGTAGCCGGCGGTCTGCTCTCCCTCGGACAGGCCCTGGACGGCTTGATGCCGGTCCTGTGCGCGCTGCTGGTCCTGATTGTCGTCCTGCTGGGCGCGTTCGCCGGGTCCTTCCGCTTCCGTAGCGGAGTGCTGTCCTTCTGGCGCAAGCGTTGGGGCGACAAGGGAATCTCCCGGAAAATGAACACCGCTCGTTTCGCGCAGGCGCTGGCGATGGGGATCAGCAGCGGCTTGCCTGTGGAAGAAGCACTGGATCTGGCGTCTTCGCTGCTGTCCGACCTGCCCTCCGCCCAGAAACGCTGTCAAGAGTGCAAGGCTCGTCTGGACGACAACGTGCCCTTGGCGCAGGCCATGAACGCCAGCGGCCTGCTGCCTCAGGCGGACTGCCGTCTGCTGGCCGTCGGCACGGCCAACGGAGCCAGCGAAACGGTGATGACCCAGATCGCGGACCGCCTCTCCGAGGAGGGCGACGCCGCCTTGGAAGCCCGTATGGGACAGATCGAACCGACCTTGGTCGTGGCGTCCTCCATTCTGGTAGGGCTGATCCTCCTGTCCGTGATGCTGCCTCTGATGCACATCATGACCGCCATCGGGTGACGCCATGCGAGAAAAAAAACATCCCATCGCCGCCTTGTGTAAGACGCTGGCGTTCCCGCTTGCGGCGGTGTTGATTTTGGCGTGCTTCACCACCAGCCTGACCAACTTGCAGAGCGGCCGGGAACAGGAGGGCAAACGTCAGCTGGAAGACGCCCTGCGCCGGACCACCGTGGCCTGCTACGCCGCGGAGGGAATCTATCCCCCGACGGTGGCCTATATGCAGGAACGCTACGGACTCCAAGTGGATGAGACACGCTACGCGGTGTTCTACGAGATCTTCGCAGACAACCTGATGCCCAATATCACGGTGGTGGAGTTGACGTCATGACAAGATCCAGAACCAAACATCAAATCGACAGCTTATTGACCCTGCTTTTGTTCGGGGTCTTCGCGGTGTGTATCCTCTCGGTGCTGCTGACGGGGGCGAAGGTCTACCGGAACCTCACCCAGCGGGACCGGGAGGCTTACGACCGGCGCACCTGCATCCAATACATCGCTACAAAAGTCCGTCAGGCGGAAAACGCCCAGTCCGTTCATGTGGAGCAGTTCGGCGACGGCGACGCACTGGCGTTCTCTCAGGAGCTGGACGGCGACGTCTACCTGACGTGGATCTACTGCTACGACGGCTGGCTGCGGGAACTGTTCTGTTACAGCGGGGGGGAGTTCTCCCCCGCGGACGGCGAGCTGGTCCTGGAAGCGGAACGCCTGGAGCTGGACCTGACCGACGGACTGCTGTCCATTGAGATGACCGACGGCAACGGCAGCGACGTGTCGCTGCTGCTGTCCCTGCGGGACGGAGAGGGGGGGCTGCTATGAGAAGCAAAGCGCCTCTTGCGCTGATGGAGCAGACTATCATGGTGTTGGTCTTCGCGCTGGCCGCCGCGCTGTGCCTGCGGGTCTTCGTGTGGTCCAACGCCCAATCGCTCCAGGCCCGGAATCGGGACCAAGCGGCTCTGCTGTGCCAGTCCGCCGCGGAAGCCGTCCGCTATGCGGGCAGTCTGGAGGCCGCAAAAGACCGCTTCGGCATGGAGTGGGGCCAAGACAGCACTTTGTTGCTGTACTACGACAAGAACTGGAACCCGGTCTCCGGGCTGGACGGCGCCTACTGCATGACCGTCCAGAGAGAGCCGGACTTGGAGGAACCCGGTCTGGGCCGGGCCAGCGTCCGGGTGTCCGAGGCGGAAGGGGAAACCTTGTTTGAACTCCCCATTGCCTGGCAGGAGGTGGACTGATATGGAGGACAAACGCCAAACGAAAGCCTCCGTCCCAGTGGTAGGAGGCAGCTCTTTGCTGGTCATCTTCGCCGTGCTGTGCCTGACCGTCTTCGCGCTGCTGACCCTGTCCACGGTCCAAGCCGACCTGCGGTTGGCGGACCTGTCCGCGCAAGCCGTCTCCGGCTACTACCAGGCGGACGTACAAGCGCAAACGATCCTGGCGCGTCTGCGCCGGGGCGACGACCCCGGTGACACGGCGTTCGATGTGGAAATCGTCGGGGATGAGCAGACACCAGCCGCCCTTGATCGGTCCTACCTGATCTACTCCTACACCTGCCCCATCTCGGAGACCCAGGAGCTGAGCGTCTCCGTGCGTATGGACGACGACCGTTACACGATCCTGCGCTGGCAGGCCGTTTCCACGCTGGACTGGCAGGCGGATGAAAACATTGAGGTTTGGGATGGCCTGTCCTGAGAATATGTTAAAGGAGCATACCTATGTCTAACTTACTGGAATACCTGAAACAGGCGGTGGACCAGAACGCCTCCGATCTGTTTATCGTGGCCGGGGGGCCGGTGAGCATCAAATGTGACGGCCGCATCCGCCCCGTCTCTGACGAGAAGATCCTCCCCCCTATGGCGTTGGAGCTGATTACGGACATATATGAACTCGCTGACCGCTCTATGGATAAATACGCCCAACGGGGCGACGATGACTTCTCTTTTGCGGTGGGCGGCCTGGCCCGTTTCCGGGTCAACGCCTACCGCCAACGCGGTTCTATGGCGGCAGTGGTCCGGGTGGTGTCCTTCAATATCCCCGATTGGCAGAAGCTGCATATCCCCGAGCAGGTCCTGGAACTGGCCAATCTGGAACACGATATGGTCCTGGTCACAGGCACCGCAGGCAGCGGCAAGTCTACCACACAAGCCTGCATCATCGACCGCATCAACCGCACCCGGGAGTGCCATATCATCACTTTGGAGGACCCCATCGAGTACCTGCACCGGGACATGAAGAGTATCGTCAGCCAGCGGGAGATCGCCATCGACACGGAAGATTACCTGTCCGCCTTACGGGCCTGCCTGCGCCAGGCCCCGGACGTCATCCTTTTGGGCGAAATGCGGGACATGGAGACCATCCGCACCGCTATGACCGCCGCGGAAACCGGCCATCTGGTCATCGCCACCCTGCACACCAAAGGCGCGGCCAACACCATCGACCGGATCATCGACTCCTTCCCCAGCACCCAGCAGAACCAGATCCGCGTCCAGCTGTCCCGCGTCCTGCATACCGTGGTATCGCAGCAACTCCTCCCCGATCAGAAAGGCGGCCAGATCCCCGCTTACGAGATCATGCACATGAACAGCGCCATCCGTAACCAGATCCGGGAGGGCAAGACCCATCAGATTGACAACTCCATTGCCGGAGGCGGGAACGATGGCATGATTACTATGGACCAGTACATCCTGAAACTGGTCCAGAGCGGCGAGATCTCCCCGGAGACCGCGCTGGAACGCACCGAAAATCGGGAACAAATGCAGCGCCGCCTGGGCCGCTGAGGGACCGGTATGGACAAACGGAAGCTGCGCGTCGTTCTGAACGTACTGCTGGCCGCGGTATTTTTGGGCAGCGTCGGGCGTATTGCCTGGCAGCTCATGCAGTACAAGGAGGGCGGCGAGGTCTACGCCGAAGCGGCGGAGCTGGTGGAATTGCCCAACTTCTCCGACGTGGAGCTTCCCCGCTTGCCGGACGCGCCGGACCTCCCCGCGCCCGCCGGAACGGACCCTGCGCCTCCTGCCCGCGCCGACCCCTACGCCGACGCGCTGCGGGATATGGACTTCAGCGCCCTTCAGCAGGTCAACCCTGACGTGTTCGGCTGGCTCCTGATCCCCAACACCAACATCTCCTACCCCCTGGTCCAAGGAGCCGACAACGACTACTATTTGAACCACACATGGAAAAAGACCCGGAACTCTGTGGGCGCTATCTTCATGGAACAAGCCAATGAAACCGACTTGAGCGATTTCAACACGATCCTCTACGGACATCGGATGAATGACCGCTCCATGTTCGGCGAGCTGCACAATTACCAGACCTGGGACGATTGGAGCCAACGCCCTTACGTCTACCTCACCGACGCCAGCGGAAGCCACCGTTACGACATCTTCGCCGCCTACGAGGTGAGCGTGGAGATGTCGGCTTACCAGACCAGCTTCCCGGACGAGCGCGCCAAACAAACGTTCCTGGATTCCTGCATGGAGCAGTCCGTC
>CANDKT010000094.1 GCA_947385365.1 uncultured Bacillota bacterium
AGGCCCCCGGCTTCGGCGACCGCCGCAAGGAGATGCTCCAGGATATCGCCATCCTGACCGGCGGTCAGGTCATCTCTTCCGACGTGGGCTTGGAGCTGAAAGAAGCTGACCTGTCCATGCTGGGCCAGGCCCGTCAGGTCAAGGTCACGAAGGAGAACACCACCATCGTCAACGGCGCGGGCAGCTCCGAGGAGATCAAGGCCCGCATCGGTCAGATCAAGAGCCAGATCGAAGTCACCACGTCGGACTACGACCGCGAGAAGCTCCAGGAGCGTCTGGCGAAGCTGGCCGGAGGCGTAGCCGTCATCAAAGTCGGCGCGGCGACCGAGGTCGAGATGAAGGAAAAGAAGCTGCGCATTGAGGACGCCCTGAACGCGACCCGCGCTGCGGTGGAAGAGGGTATCGTCGCAGGCGGCGGCACCGCTTACGTCAACGCCATCCCCGCAGTGGAAGCGCTGCTGGCCGAGACCGAAGGCGATGAACGCACCGGCGTGAACATCATCGTCAAGGCGCTCACGGAGCCCATGAAGCAGATCGCCATCAACGCCGGGATCGACGGTTCCGTGGTGTTGGAGAAGGTCCGCGCGTCCGGCAAGACTGGCTTCGGGTTCGACGCCTACCGGGAGACCTACGTGGACATGATCCCCGCCGGGATCGTGGACCCCACCAAAGTGACCCGCTCCGCGTTGGAGAACGCCGCGTCTATTGCCGCGATTCTGCTGACCACCGAGTCCCTCGTTGCGGATAAGCCCCAGCCCCCCGCACCTCCCGCCGCGCCCGCGCCCGATATGGGCGGGATGTACTGATAAACGCCCGTAACCCTTGCAATTACTGGACTTTTGGCAGGCGCAGAAGCAATTTACGCCAGATTTACGCCAATTAGAACGTGATTTTGGATAGCGCAAAGTAAGCCGGTACCCTCCGAACGGAGGGTACCGGTTTTTTGTAAGCTGCGGAGCGGGGCGACTCTTTACGGATATCCCCTGGTATGTTATAATAAGTTGACCCCATTCTAAAAGGAGATGGTACGATGGCTCCATTACCGCAGGAGAAACCGTATTCTTACACGGATTTGCTGAACTGGGACGGGAACACGCGCTATGAGCTGTATGACGGCGTTCCTGTCGCGCTTGCTTCGCCGTCCAGCGTCCATCAGGAAATCTGCATGGCGCTGTCAGCACAAATCTACAACTACCTGGTAGGGAAACGCTGCAAGGTCTACCCCGCGCCTTTCGATGTGCGGCTGTTCGAGGAAAAGGACGACACGCCGGATGAGGTTTCGGTTGTCGTCCAGCCAGATATATCCGTAGTCTGCGATTCCAGCAAAATAGACAGCCGCGGTTGCAAGGGCGCGCCCGATATGGTCGTTGAAGTGACTTCCCCGTCTACAGCCCGAGCGGACAGGCTGACAAAGTTTAACCTCTACCAACGCGCTGGTGTGCGGGAATACTGGATCGTTGACCCTGTTTCCCGTATCGTTTCCGTCTATGAGCTGGAAGAAGGCGCGTACCATGCCGCCGTTACCTATGGTGTAGGTTCCTCTGTTCCGGTCGGCGTTTTGGACAATTGCACGATTGACTTGTCCACAGTGTTTCCGAACACATGAAACTTTGAAGTGGGGGCACAACATCCCCGCTTTGATAAGCGCGGCCTTTCTTACAAAAAGTTTGCCGGGACCCCTTGACTTGGAGTGCGCTCCAGGTGATACACTTCTCCTGACCCCTGCGGCACGAAGCCTCAGGGGTCCGGCAGAAGCCGGAGACGAACTGGAAACCACGCAGGCGCAGTGCGCCGAATACGATACAAGATGTCAGGAAGGCGTCTGTTCTCAGGCAGGGAACGGACGTCTCTTTTCTGTACGGGAGGGATTTTTTGCATGACGCTGGAAGAATTTTTCAAAGCCTCGCCGAAGGTAGCCGTTTCCTTCTCCGGCGGGACGGACTCCGCTTTTCTGCTGTGGGCGGCGAAGGAGTACGGCTGTGACGTGAAGGCGTACTATCTGCGCACGGCGTTCCAGCCCGCCTTCGAGCTGGAGGACGCCCGCCGGTTGGCGGAGGAGCTGGGCGTTCCGATGGCGGTTCTGGAAACGGACATTTTAGCGATTCCGGAGGCTGCGGCCAACGGTCCGGAGCGGTGTTACTACTGCAAGCGAGCGTTGTTCTCGCTGTTGTGGCGGGCGGCGTTGGAGGACGGCTATCCGGTTCTGGCGGACGGAACGAACGCGTCGGACGACCCCGGAGACCGGCCTGGTATGCGGGCGTTGGAGCAGCTTCAAGTCCGTTCTCCGCTGCGGGAGTGCGGCTTAGATAAGGCGGAGATCCGCCGTTTGTCGAAGCAGGCCGGGCTGTTCACCTGGGACAAGCCCGCCTACACCTGTTTAGCGACTCGGTTCCCGGTGGGCACGGCGATCACGCGGCCTGAACTGACGCGGGTCGAGCGGGCGGAAAACGTTCTGATGGCTATGGGGTTTTACGGGTTCCGGGTACGTTTGTTTCATGACGCGGCCCGGATCCAGCTGCCGAAGGCTCAGTTAGCCGCGGCTCTGGTCCAGCGGGAGGAAATCCTTTCCGCGTTGCAGAGCGATTTCCGCGACGTTCTGCTGGACCTGAGACCTCGTCCGGACCCTGTGTGAGGAGGTGTCCTCTTTGGACCGTAAATATGACATTCTGACGCTGCTCCGCAGTGTGGCGCAGGGAGAGACCCCGCCGGAGGAGGCGCTGCTGAAACTGAAAGAACAGCCTTTTGAAGACCTGGGCTACGCGAAGGTGGACCTGCACCGCGCGGTCCGTCAGGGCGCGGCGGAGGTCCTTTACGGCGCGGGCAAGACGCCGGAACAGATCATCGGGATTGCTTCCGCTATGGGGGCCAAGGGCTGCCGGAACGTGCTGATTACCCGCGTCGGACCGGAGACGGTCCGTCAGGTGGAGGAACGCATTCCGTTGGAGTACCACCCGGAGGCCCGGCTTGCCGTCGCCTTCCCAGGGACGCGCCGCCAGTTGGGACACATCGTAGTCGCCACGGGCGGCACCAGCGATATGCCGGTCGCGGAAGAGGCCGCGCTTACTGCTGAGTATATGGGCAACCGCGTGACTCGTTTGTACGACGTAGGCGTAGCGGGTCTGCACCGGCTGCTGGCCAATCTGGACGTTTTGATGCAGGCCCGATGTGTGGTAGCTGTGGCCGGGATGGAGGGCGCGTTAGCTTCGGTCGTAGGCGGTCTGGTGGACTGCCCTGTGATTGCGGTGCCGACCAGCGTAGGCTACGGAGCCAGTTTCGGGGGGCTGTCCGCGCTGCTGTCCATGCTCAACTCCTGCGCTTCCGGGTGCAGCGTGGTCAACATCGACAACGGGTTCGGAGCCGGGTACTTAGCCAGCCGGATCAATCAAATGGAAGGGGTATCGGAAACATGAACGTTTTGTATTTGGAATGCGCTATGGGTGCGGCGGGCGATATGCTGACCGCCGCTCTGTACGAGCTGCTGGAGGACAAAGAGGCGTTTTTGCGTGTGATGAACGGGTTGAATTTACCGGGCGTCCGGGTGGAGGCGCGCGCCGCGTCCACCTGCGGCATCGCGGGGACTCACATGGAGGTCACGGTACACGGGGAGGCGGAACACGAGCCGCATCACGGGGAGCATATCCATCACAGTCACAGCACGCCTGGGAGCATTGGCGAACTGCTCCAAGGTCTGGCGTTGCCGGAGCCGGTGAAGGCGCGGGCGCAAGGGGTATATGCGGCCATCGCGCAGGCGGAGGCGCAGGCTCACGGCCGGCCGGTGGAAGAGGTCCACTTCCACGAGGTGGGCGCGTTGGACGCGGTCGCGGATGTAGCCGGGGCGTGTTACGCGCTGTACCTGCTCCAGCCGGACAAAGTCGTGGTTTCCCCTGTCCATGTAGGCAGCGGGACGGTCCGGTGCGCGCATGGTGTCATGCCGGTTCCCGCGCCCGCCGCGGCGAATCTGCTGGCTGGCGTCCCCATCTACGGCGGGAGCGTGCAGGGGGAACTTTGCACGCCGACGGGCGCGGCGTTGCTTGTAGCGTTTGCCGACGCGTTCGGACCGATGCCGGTGATGTCCGTCGGGAAAGTGGGGACGGGGATCGGCAGCAAGACCTTCGAGCAGGCGAATTGTGTGCGGGCGTTCTGGGGGCGTTCCGAGGAGCAGGCCAACGGGGAGATCACGGAGCTGGTGTGCAACTTGGACGACATGACGCCGGAGGCGTTAAGTTATGCCTGCGCGCGGTTGTTGGAGCTGGGGGCGTTGGACGTGTACACGACGCCGGG
Organism: uncultured Bacillota bacterium; assembly: GCA_947385365.1. Taxonomy (GTDB): domain Bacteria; phylum Bacillota; class Clostridia; order Oscillospirales; family Oscillospiraceae; genus Lawsonibacter. Next base: position 4,282 of record CANDKT010000094.1, read on the forward strand.
GACGATGAAGAAGGGCCGGGCCGGTCACGAGCTGACGGTGTTGTGCGAGCCCGCGCGGGAGGCGGAGATGGCGCGGCATGTGCTGAGCCAGACCGCGACCAATGGGTTACGGGTCCGCCGGTGCGGGAAGTATTTTCTGACGCCTGGCGCGGGGCAGGTACAGACGCAGTGGGGGCCGGTGCGGCTGAAGCTGGCGGAGGGCTGCGGGGTCCGCCGCGTGAAGCCGGAGTATGAGGACGTGGCGGCGTTGGCGCGAGAGAACGGGCTGTCTTACGGGGCGGTCTGGGACGAAGCAATGCGGAACAGCGGGGGCGTTTAAATGTTCCACGTGAAACAACGGGGGCTATTTTTTGTTGTGCTGATCGTTCTGTTGCTGACGGCCTGCGGTCGGAGCGTTGGTCCGGAGCGGTCGGAGCGAGGAAATCAAGTGGTAGTGGTGATGGCCCCGACTTCGGAACCGGCGGCGGGGTTTGACCCGGCTTTTGGGTGGGGCGCGGGGGAACACGTCCACGAGCCTTTGATACAGAGTACCCTCACCGTCACCAACCCGGATCTGACCATCGGCTACGATCTGGCGGAGCGCATGGAGGTCAGCGCGGACGGTCTGACGTGGACTGTGACGATCCGGGACGGGGTAAAGTTCACGGACGGGACGCCGCTGACGGCGCGAGACGTAGCGTTTACGTACAACATGGTGCGGGACAGCAGTTCGGTGAACGATTTCACGATGCTGGACCGTGCGGAGGCGACGGCGAGCGACACGGTGGTGTTCCATATGAACACGCCCTTTTCGATCTGGCCGTACACGATGGCGATTGTAGGCATTGTGCCGGAACACGCCTACGACGCGGGGACTTACGGGAGCGAACCGATTGGTTCGGGGCGTTACCGTCTGGTGCAGTGGGACCGGGGCCAGCAGGTGATTTTGGAAGCGAACCCGGACTACTACGGCGAGAAGCCCCTGATGGAGCGGGTCACGATCTTGTTTATGGAAGAGGACGCCGCTTTTCTGGCTGTCCGGACGGGGGCGGCGGACGTAGTTTACACGTCCGCGGTGTACGCCGGGCAGGCGGTGGAGGGGTACGGGCTGGTCTCCTACGCCAGTGTAGACAATCGAGGTGTGAATTTGCCTGTCCGGGGCAATCCGCTGACCTGTGACGCAGCGGTTCGGAGGGCCGTCAATATAGGCATAGACCGGCAAGCCATGTTGGACCGGGTACTGAACGGGTACGGAACCCCCGCCTACAGCGTCTGTGACGGAATGCCTTGGTACAGCGGCGTCAATGAAGTGGCCTGCGACCCGGAAGGGGCCAAGGCACTTTTAGATGGAGCCGGTTGGCGTGCGGGCGCGGACGGGGTGCGGGTGAAGGACGGCGTGCGGGCGGAGCTGACCATCCACTACGCCGCTGGGGATTCCGTGCGGCAAGGTCTGGCGGCGGAGCTGGCCAATCAACTGAGCGGTTTAGGGATTCAGGCGGATATCAAAGGTGTGGGTTGGGACACGGCCTATGACGACGCCCTGACCAATCCCTTAGTCTGGGGCTGGGGGGCGCACACGCCGATGGAGTTATACAACATCTACCACACCGCGCCCGGTTCGGACAGTGCGCTCTACTCTCCCTACCGCGATCCGGATGTCGACCGGCTCATGGACGCCGCCTTGCGCTGCTCCGACTTGGAGGAATCCTATGCTCTGTGGCAGCAGGCGCAGGAGAAGATTGCGGAAGACGTCCCTTGGGTGTGGCTGGTGAACGTGGACCATTTGTATTGGGTCCGGGACGGGCTTCGAGTTGCGGAACAAAAGCTCCACCCGCACGGTCACGGCTGGTCCATTGTCAACAACGTCGACCGGTGGACTTGGCAGTGACGAAATTTTTTCCGAGAGGAGACGCTCTTTTATGTCACACCGCCTGAAATTCGCGGGGAAAAAACTGGTACGCATTGCGCTGCTGCTGTTAGGCGTCAGTCTGGCGGCGTTTCTGCTCATGTCGGCGTCCCCGCTGGACCCGCTCCAGACGAATATAGGGCAGACTGCGCTTGGTTCGATGCGGCCCGAGCAGGTGGAAAAATTGAGGGCCTATTGGGGGGCGGACACGCCGCCGGTGCAGCGGTACTTAGGCTGGCTGTCCGCGGCTCTGCGCGGGGATTTTGGGGTGTCTCTGCTCTACCGCCAGCCGGTGACGCAGGTTGTTGGTCAACGGCTGTGCAGTTCGTTGGGACTGCTGGTGTTCTCCTGGGTTCTGTCCGGCGCGTTAGGCTTTACGCTGGGCGTGCTGTCCGGCGCGTTTCAAGGCCGTTGGCCTGACAAAATCATTCGAGGCTACTGTTTGCTCATCAGCAGCACCCCTGCGTTCTGGCTGGCTCTGCTGCTGATGATGGTTTTTTCCGTCTGGCTGGGTTGGTTTCCGATTGGCTTCCAAGCCCCCGTTGGAGTAGACGCGGCCAGTGTCTCCTTGACCAGCCGTCTGTACCATGCGGTTCTTCCCGCCGCTGCCCTCTCCGTCACCGGCGCGGCGAACATCGCGCTGCACACGCGGGAGAAGATGGTGGAGGTGATGGGTTCGGACTACGTTCTCTTCGCCCGGGCCAGGGGGGAATCTTTAGGTTTGATTGTCTGGCGTCACGGCATACGGAATGTAGCGTTACCGGCTGTCACGCTTCAGTTTGGTTCTGTTGGGGAGCTGATCGGCGGTTCTGTTTTGGTGGAGCAAGCGTTTTCCTACCCTGGTTTAGGGCAAGCGGCGGTCAGCGCGGGGTTAGGCAGTGATATGCCCTTACTTCTGGGGATTACGCTGCTGACTTCCGCGCTGGTTTTTCTGGGGAACCTGACGGCGGATTTGCTGTACGGTGCGGTAGACCCCCGCATCCGGAGGGGGGCGGCGCGGAGATGAAAAGTCGAAACAGCCGCTTAGTGCTGCTTATTCTGACCTGCGCTCTGCTGGCGGCGATCACGGTTGCGGGCGTTTTATTGGAAGAAAAGGCGTTGGAAACGGACCTCTCCCGGTGCAACGAGGCGCCAAGTGCAGCGTTTCTGTTTGGGACGGACTGGCTGGGGCGGGATATGTTTTGCCGGACCCTCTGCGGTCTGTCTCTGAGCATCCGGACCGGCGCGCTGACGGCGGCGGTGAGCGCGAGCGTAGCGTTTGTGCTGGGGACCGCCGCGGCGATTCTGGGGCGAGGTGTTGACGCGGTACTCTCCTGGCTGACGGATTTAGTGATGGGGATTCCGCACATACTGTTGATTGTGTTGATTTCGCTGGCCTGCGGGCGAGGTTTTTGGGGTGTAATTCTGGGGGTATCGCTGAGCCACTGGCCTTCTCTGGCGCGTCTGGTGCGGGGGGAAGTGTTACAGTTGCGGCAAGCGCCGTACTTTCGGGTGGCGGAGAAGCTGGGCGTGTCCCGGTTGGAAGCGGTCCGGCGGCACATACTGCCGCACATACTGCCGCAGGTTTGGACTGGGTTGCTGCTCCAGTTCCCGCACGCGATTCTGCACGAGGCGAGCGTGACGTTTCTGGGCTTTGGCCTGTCGCCGGAGCAGCCAGCCATAGGCGTCATTCTCTCGGAAAGCATGCGCAGTCTGACGACGGGACGTTGGTGGCTTGCGTTGTTTCCGGGGCTGGCGTTAGCCGTGGTGGTACTGTTGTTCTCCGCGCTGGGCGGAGTGGTTTCCGTTTCCGGGTTGGGGCGGGGCGAAGGCAGTCCCGCACCCGTCTCATAAAGGCGTGATTCTCCCCCGAAGGGGGGAGAATCACGCCTGTTTTGCTGGATTCTCCCCCGAAGGGGGGAGAATTGCGTCTGTTTCGCTGGATTCTCCCCCAAAGGGGGAAGAATTACGCTTGTTTCGCTGGATTCTCCCCCCGAAGGGGGGAGAATCCAAGAAAATCTTAAAGAAATCTTAATTGCATTTTGGGTGGGGAGGCACTATACTGGGTGTACTGATTCGCTTCATACAGTTGCGGAAAGAAAGGGAGGACAGACGGTGCTGAATCTGGACTACCGGGATGCGCGCCCGCTCTACGAGCAGGTCAAGGACGGCTTACGCCGTCTGATCGTGACGGGGGCCATACAGGAAGGGGAAAAGTTACCTTCGGTGCGGTCGATGGCGAGCGCGTTGGCGATCAACCCGAACACGATCCAGCGGGCTTACGAGGCGTTGGAAGCGGAGGGCTACATCAGTTCGGAACCTGGGAAAGGTTCCTTTGCCGCCGCCAACAACGGCGTAGACACGGGGAGGCGGGAGGAATTATTCCAGCGTTTCGATCAGACCGCCTCGGAGCTGTTGTTTTTAGGGGTGCCGCTGGAAACGCTCCTGACCCGTGTCCGTGCGTTGGAAGGAGGAGATCAGGTATGATTCAGATACGAAACGTCGTGAAGACCTTTGAGGGGTTCCGGGCGTTGGACGGACTGACGATGTCGGTGGAGGAGGGTTCGATTTACGGGCTGGTTGGGCCGAACGGCGCGGGGAAATCGACGATTTTGCGTCATATTATCGGGGCGTACCGGCCGGATTCCGGTTCGATTCTGGTAGACGGGCAGGCGGTTTACGAGAACCCGTCGGTGAAGGCGCGGATTGCGGCGATTCCGGACGATCTGTACTACTTCAACTCGGCGTCCACGCGGGACATGATGCGTTTTTACCGGGGGCTGTATCCGCAGTTTGACGCCCGGCGGTACGAGGCGCTCCGGGAAGCGTTTCCGGCGGTGGAGGAGCGTCAACCGATCCGGCGTCTGTCCAAGGGGATGCAGAAGCAGTCGGCGTTTTGGCTGGCGTTGTGCTGCAACCCACAGGTTCTGGTTTTGGACGAACCGGTGGACGGACTCGATCCGGTCATGCGGCGGCAGGTGTGGACGCTTCTGATGGGGGACGTGGCGCAGCGAGGGACGACGGTTCTGGTATCGTCCCACAACCTGCGCGAGCTGGAGGACGTTTGCGATCACGTAGGCATTCTGAGCCGCGGCAAGGTTCTGCTGGAGCGGTCTCTGACGGATCTGCAAGACAACGTGGTGAAGCTCCAGGCGGCGTTTGCGGAACCGGAGCCGCCGCAGCTTCCGGCGGACATGAACGTTCTGCACACGTCGCAAGTAGGGCGCGTGTTCACCTACATCGTCCGAGGCAACCCCGCGGAGATCAAGACGCGCATGGCGGCCTACAGTCCTATCCTGCTGGAAGCGTTGCCGTTGACGTTGGAGGAGATTTTCATCTACGAACTGGGAGGTGAGGACTATGCGGTCCGTGACATCGTGCTTTAACTCCACCGTTTACTGGAAGACCATGACGCGTTTCTGGCCGCTCTGGGCGCTTTACGCGTTGATCTGGGCGTTTCTCATCCCCCTGAACCTGCTCAACGCGTACTTCAACGGCAGTTCTTGGGGGTACGGGCCTTCTGCGGATATGAATCTCTGGATTTTCCGGCAAGCGATGGAGATTCCCGGACTGCTCCGGTTCGGGGTATTTTTCGCGTTAGGGTTTGGCGTGCTGTGCGCGATGGCGGTGTTCGGCTACCTGTACAGCAGCCGTTCTGCTTGTATGATGCACAGTCTGCCGCTTCGACGGGAGGGGCTGTTTTTGACCCAGTACCTGGCTGGGCTGAGCTTCATGTTTCTGCCTCATCTAGCCGTTGCGGTTTTGGCGGCGGCTTCGGAGCTGATTGTTCTGCCCACGGCGCAATGGGGACCCGCGCTGTATGCGTTAGGCGTATGGTTTCTTGGTCAGAGCGCGGTTTCTCTGTTTTTCTTCTCGTTTGCGGCGTTCTGCGCCATGTTCACCGGGCATATTCTGGCTCTGCCTGTGTTCTACGGCATCCTGAACGTACTGGCTTACGGGCTCTACACCCTCATCTCCACCATTCTTTCCAGTTTCTTCTACGGCTACACGGCGAACTCTGCGATGGAGAACTTCGTTCTCTACCTCACCCCGGCGGCCATTTTGCACGACGCCTGCTACTGGTGGGCGGAGATCGACGGCGACCGGTTCACCGTGCAGGGCTTCGAACCCTGGAC
>CANDKT010000095.1 GCA_947385365.1 uncultured Bacillota bacterium
CACATACCAAGACACTCTTTCCCTACACGACGCTCTTCCGATCTCCAGGTAGCTGTACGGCGTGACACCTTTGGAGCGGGTGAACGCTCGGAGTAAAGCGGATTTGCTCAACCCAGCGCAGCGGCAGATTTGGTCTAAGCAAATGCGCTCGGCGTAGCGGCGTTCCATGAAAACACACGCTTTTTCGATTTCCTCCCGGCACTCCGGGACGCAGCTCTCAAAAGACCGGCCGTACCGCTGAATCAGCAGGGAGAGCAGAAACAACAGCAGTTCCTCTTTCCCGAACTCGTCGGAGCCTTTCATCACCAGCTCATGCAGCGAACGCAGACAGCAGGCGACTTCTTCGTCGAAAATCACGTTTCGGGAAAATCCGGGCAGTTCCCGTCTGCCTGCGACCTCCTCCGCCAAGTCCAGCATGACTTCCTTGGCGACGTTGAACCCCCGGTAGTCCAACGCGCCGCCGTCGCTTTGGACGCAGGCGTGATTGTCCCCTGGATGAAACAAGAGAATATCACCCTTTTTAATGACGTACTCCTGATTCTTGCAGGACAGGACGCGTTCCCCGGCCTCCACGAACCCGATCACGTAATATTCGTGAAAATGGTTCGGGAACGGCTGCACGATGCCCTCGAAGCGGTACGCTTCCACGCGGAGTCCCTCGTCGTAGACCGCCGTTCGCGTTTCGTTTTTCATGCGGGTCTCCTCCTTGACGACGCCTATTCTACCAGACAGGACGTCCGCTGGCTTGCAAAATATCTTCTTTTTTGCTCCGCGCGACAACGGCGCGGGGTAGGCCGTCCAACCCCCGCGCCGTTGCCGTCCCCGCTAGGCTTTTTGCCAAAGCAATCGGTTGTTTTCAAACAGAGCGTTCACCTTGCCGGTGTCCTTCAGCCACGCCAGATAGGAACGGACGGTGCTGCCTACTAAAACATACTGCTCAAAGTTCATGGTCAGCCCGTAGTCCGCAAACAGCTTTTGCAAAACGGACTCAAAACAGAGCGGTTCCTGACAGATGCGGACGATCTTGTCCGCGATCTCCAGAACCTTGTCGATGTTGTACTGCGCGAGGTCCGCGATCTCCTCCGAAACCGCGGCGTGAGCCGGAACGAACCGCTTCGCTTGCAGGGATTTGACCATCTCCAGCGTATCCAGATAGGCCGCGACGTCGTAGACGAAGCCGATCCCATACTTGTCCAGCGTCTCCCGGCTGGACAGGCAGTCCGCCAGATAGACCACGCCGTCCGGCGTCCGGAAGCCTACCATATCGAAGAAGTGTCCGGGCAGGGGGATGAGCCGGAACCCTTCCGGTAAGGATTCCTGGGTCAGCTCCTGCGCGTCGCTCTCCTGCGCCATGAGAAATTTGTGCCGCAGCTCCTTGCAGGGGTAGCCGCCGTACAAAAAGGACGGTTCCAGCTCCGGACGGCGGGTGAACGCACATTCGATTCCCGGCGCGTAGATTTTGCACCCGGTCTGGTTCTGCAAATACCGATTGCCCCCGATGTGGTCCGCGTTGGAGTGGGTGTTGTAGATGGCTGTGAGCCGCCAGCCGTTGGCGTCCAGAAGCTGCCGCACCTTACGCCCCGCGTCCTTATCGTTGCCGCTGTCGATCAGGCAAACGTCCCGTTCATCCAGCTTCACCAGACCGATTTTCGCAGGGCTTTGGATGTAGTAGCTTCGCTCCGAAACCTGAATCAGTTCGTACATGGTTCCAATCTCCTTTCGTCGCTCCCTATACTAGCACGAACCGATTCCCCTTGTCCAGAAGAGTTTTCTTCTCCCCGTTGTCCTTCCGGAACGTTCCGTGGTATACTGGACGTATCTTGAGTTTAGGAGGCGTTTCCGAATGTCAGAGGAAGCAAAAATCCGCCGCGTGGCGTTGATCGGAGCGGGCGCGGTCGGCGCGTACCTGATCTGGAGCTTCGCACAAACCGCGGAGATCGACTTCACCGTCGTGGCGCAGGGGGCGCGTCAGGAGCGGTTGAAACAGAACGGCATCGTCATCAACGGGGAACGTTACCCGCTCCGGGTACGGGAGCCCGTCCAAGCCGGTCCGCAGGACTTGATCTTTCTGGCCACCAAGTACGGCGCGTTGGAGGAAGCAATCGCTCTGCTTTCTCCACTCGTCGGGCCGGACACGTTGATCTTGAGCCTGCTCAACGGCGTGGACAGCGAAGAACGGGTCGCGCAGGCGGTCGGCGCGGAGCATATCGTCTATTCCGTCATCCGCATCGCGTCCCGGCGCACCCCGGAAGGGGTTTCCTTCGACCCGGACCGTGTGATCGGCCTCAACTTCGGCCTGACCGCGTCCCAGACGGAGGAGAACCTGCAAGCGTTGTCGGACCTCTTCGCCCGCACCCGGCTGCGCTGGAACCGCGTGGACGATATCCAGACCGATCTCTGGATGAAGTTCGCAAGCAACATCGCGAACAATCTCCCGCAGGCCATCCTGGGCGCGCCCGCCTGCCTGTACACGAACAGCACGCATGGCTACTTCCTCGCCCAGAAACTCTGGACTGAGACCGCGGCGGTCGCCGCCGTCCGAGGCGTGCGGCTGCCGGAAACCGTCCTGATCTTCCCTGGCCAATCCGCCTCCGCCAAATATTCCACGCTCCAAGACCTGGAAGCCGGCCGGCATACCGAAATCGACATGTTCGCCGGGCAGATGCTCCGTATGGCGGAGGAAGCCGGTCTCCCTGTCCCCTACTGCGAGTTCGCCTACCACGCCATCAAAGCCTTGGAAGAAAAAAATGACGGGCTGTTCGATGCGCCGTGCGCGTCCACCTGAGCCAAACCTTGAAAAATCCCCTTGATATTCCCACTGGAAAGCGCTACAATACAGAAAAGACCGTAATTGACAAGGCGTGAAGGCAATTGGAGCCGGAGCAGTCCGCGTCATGGAACGGTCTTTTTTATTTGGACCCGTGGGGCTATTGGAACTGACACTGCAAAGACCGCTCTCCCTTTGGCAAGGGAAAGCGGTCTGATTTTCGGGAAGCTGCGCGTGGCCAAGACCCGCTCTTGTTCAAAACCTCCAAATTTGGGGGTTATTTTTTGTGAGCGGAAACGATTAAATTTGATTGACTTATCTGAAAAGCTCTGATATAATCAAAACACAAAGTAAATAACACGTTTCAATCTTAAATAATCAGGAAAGGAAGTATTCACGATGCGCATTACCGATCTGCTCCGTCCCGAAGGGATTCGCCTCCACGCCGCGCCGAAAGACAAAGCCTCCGCCATCGACCTGCTGGTGGACCTCCAGGTCAAAGCCGGGAACATCTCCGACAAGAAATTGTACCGCTCCGACATCCTGGCCAGAGAGGAATTGAGTTCCACCGCCATCGGCAACGGCATCGCGGTCCCCCACGCCAAAAGCGCCGCAGTCGCTCGGGCCGGGCTGGCTGCCATCACGGTCCCCGGCGGCGTGGACTACCAAGCCCCGGACGGCCTGCCCTCCAAGCTCTTCTTCATGATCGCCGCCCCGAAGGAAGGCGGAGACGTTCACTTGGAAATGCTCTCCCGGCTGATGGTCATGCTGATGGACGAGGAATTTTGCCAGAAGCTGCTGGACGCCAAGGACGTCAAAACGTTCCTGTCCCTGATCGACACCCAGGAGCGCGCCAAGTACCCCGACGAAGCCCCCGCGCCGGAACCGTCCGGTTCCGGGACGCTCCGGGTGCTGGCCGTCACCGCCTGCCCCACCGGTATCGCTCATACTTACATGGCCGCGGAAGCCTTGGAGAAGACGGGCCGGACCATGAACATCGGCGTCAAAGCCGAAACCCAAGGTTCCGGCGGCGCGAAGAACCTCCTGACGCGGGACGAGATCGCCGCGTGCGACGGTATCATCATCGCCGCGGACAAGAACGTGGATCTGGCTCGGTTTGACGGCAAGCCTCTGTTGCGGGTCCCCGTCTCCGACGGCATCAACAAACCCCAGGAGCTGATCGAAAAGATCCTCAACGGCCAAGCCCCTGTCTACCACCACGAGGGCGGAGCCGTGGAAGAGGACTCCGGAAGCGAGAGTTTGGGCCGTCTCCTGTACAAGCACCTGATGAACGGTGTGTCCCATATGCTCCCCTTCGTCATCGGCGGCGGCATCATCATGGCCCTGTCCTTCCTGCTGGACGGCGGCGCGGCTGGCACCGCGGCGTTCGGGTCCTCCACGCCCCTGGCCGCGTTCTTCAATAAAACCGGTAACTTGGCCTTCAGCTTCATGGTCCCTATCCTCTCCGCCTTCATCGCGCAGTCCATCGCGGACCGTCCCGGTCTGATGGTCGGTTTCGTGGGCGGCTCCCTGGCCGCCTCCGGCGCGACCTTCGCCTACTTCGCTGACCCCTCCGTGCCGATCATCCCCGCCGGGTTCCTGGGCGGCCTGCTGGCCGGGTTCGTGGGCGGCTGGTTCATAAAGTGGCTGCGCAAAGCCTGCGACAAAATGCCCCAAGCCTTGGAAGGACTCAAACCGATCCTCATTTACCCCGTCGTCGGTCTTGTGTTCATCGGCGCGTTCATGTGCCTGGTCAACCCCTTCGTCGGGATGCTCAACAACGCCCTGACCAACGGCTTGAACTCTATGGCCGGTTCCTCCGCCATCCTGCTGGGCGCGTTAGTCGCCGGGATGCAGGCCACCGATATGGGCGGCCCCATCAATAAAGCCGCTTACGTCTTCGGCACCGCCTCCATCGCTATGGCAACAGGCGGTTTCTCCCCGGTCATGGCCGCCGTTATGGCAGGCGGTATGGTTCCCCCCATCGCCATCGCCTTAGCCACCATCGTCTTCAAAAACCGCTTCACCGCGGAAGAACGTAAATCCGGTCCGGTCAACTTCATTATGGGCTTCTCCTTCATCACCGAGGGCGCGATCCCCTACGCCGCCTCCGACCCGCTCCACGTGATCCCCTCCTGTGTGGCAGGCTCCGCAGTCGCTGGCGCGCTGTCTATGGCCTTCGGCTGCGCCTCCCCCGCGCCACACGGCGGACTGTTCGTCTTCCCCGTCATGCAGAACCCCTTGGGCTATACCATTGCAATCGTCGCTGGTTCCGTCGTCGGAATGTTCCTGCTGGGTCTGTTGAAAAAGAAGAAAGCGTGATAGAATAAAGTCCCCCGCCTCCGGCGGGGGACATCCCGAAAATCCCAAAACAGAAAGGCTGGTCGTTATTATGAACCAATCGACTCCGCTGCGCTGGGCCGTGCTGGGCACCGGCGTGATCGCCAATCAAATGGCACAGGCGCTCCACTCTATGGGCCGCACGCTGGACGCCGTAGGCAACCGCACTTACGAGAAAGCCGTCGCGTTCGCCGAGAAGTACGGCGTGCCGAAAGTCTACACCGACTACCGCGAGATGTTCACGGACCCGGAAATCGACGTCATCTACCTCACAACCCCGCACAATACTCACATCGCGTTCCTGGAACAGGCCCTGTCCCACGGCAAGCACGTGCTGTGCGAGAAGTCCATCACGCTCAACAGCGAGGAACTGGAACGGGCGGCGGCTCTGGCGAAGGCAAACGGCGTAGTGCTGGCGGAAGCCATGACCATCTACCATATGCCGCTCTACCGGGAGCTGCAAGCGCGTATAGACTCCGGCGCGCTGGGGAAGGTCAACCTGATCCAGCTCAACTTCGGGAGCTTCAAGGACTACGACATGAGGAACCGCTTCTTCAATCCCAGACTGGCCGGAGGCGCGATGTTGGATATCGGCGTGTACGCGTTCTCGCTGGCGCGGCTGTTCCTGGACTCCAACCCGGATCAGGTCTGCTCCTTCGTCCGCAAGGCCCCCACCGGAGTGGACGAGAGCGCGGTCATCTCGATGGCCAACCGCGAGGGGCAGCTGGTCAACGTCACGCTGTCGCTCCACTCCAAGCAGCCCAAACGGGCGGTGATCTCCTGCGAGAAGGGTTACGTCGAAATCATGGAGTACCCCCGCGCGGAGGAAGCGGTCATCGTGGACGCCGGGACCGGGGAACGGGAAGTTCTTCGGGCCGGCCGGACCGCGGACGCGCTGCGCTACGAGCTGGAGGACATGGAGGAAGCGATCCGAACCGGTAAGGATATGCGTCTGTCCTGCACCGTGGACGTGATGGCTCTGATGACCCGCCTGCGGCGGGAATGGGGCGTGGTCTACCCGGAAGAGATGTGAAAGAAGATGCTTGCTTCCGCTTGATCTTGATGGTAAAATGAGGGTATCGATCAAACGAGAAAGGAAGCGACCGTTATGGCGTTATTGGCGGAGCAGCGGATGGAGCGGATCTTAGAGGAGCTGTCCCATCAGGAGTCGGTGAGCGTGGCCTACCTGAGCCGTGTGATCGGGGTGTCGGAGGCCACGGTCCGGCGGGACCTGACGGAGCTGGCCCAGCGGGGCAAACTGAACAAAGTCCACGGCGGGGCTCTGCCGGTGAAGGAGACCTTCTCCAGCGTCGAGCCCACTATGGACGTGAAGCGTCAGCTCCACACCCCGGAGAAGAAGCGCATCGCGCAATACGCCGCCGGTCTGATCCGGGACGACGACGTCGTGTTTCTGGACGCCGGTTCCACGGTCATGCACATGGCCGATTACATCCGGGCGTCTCACGCCACCTTCGTCACGAACAGCATCGAGTGCCTCCAACGACTGCCCCGGCTGGGTCTGCGCACCTACGTGCTGGGCGGCGTACTCAAACCGGGCACCTTGGCGATCATAGGCGGGGAGGCGATGGAGGCGCTGAAAAAGTACAACTTCACCAAAGCGTTTTTAGGGACCAACGGCATCTCTCTGGCGCAGGGGTTCACCACTCCCGACCCGGAAGAGGCGATGGTCAAAGCACTGGCCGCCGCCCGGTCACAGCAGAGCTGGGTGTTGGCCGATTCCAGTAAGTTCGATCTCGTCACGGCGGCGGTCATGTTCCCTCTGGAGGGTGCGGCCATCCTCACCGACCGCCTGCGGGATACCAGATACATGGACCACACAGTGGTCAAGGAGGTTTAGTTTTATGGTTTATACCGTCACCTTCAACCCGGCGCTGGACTACGTGGTCCGGATGGAGGATTTCCAGCCCGGCGAGACCAACCGCACCGTCAGCGATGAAGTCCAGTTCGGCGGTAAGGGCATCAACGTGTCCACCGTACTGCGCAATCTGGGCGTGGACAACGTCGCGTTAGGCTTTCTGGCCGGGTTCACCGGGAAGGGCCTGGAACAGGGACTGCAACAGATCGGCATCCGCACGGATTTCATCTGGCTGGAGCAGGGCCTGACCCGGATCAACGTGAAGATCAAGGCGGGTCAGGAGACCGAGATCAACGGACAGGGACCGGACATCTCCCCTGCCGCGCTGGACCGGCTCTTCGCCAAGCTGGACCAGCTGCAAGAAGGGGACGCGCTGGTCTTGGCCGGGTCTATCCCCAAGTCGCTCCCGGACGACATCTACCAGCGTATCTTGCAGCGTCTGGACGGTCGGGGTATCCTTACCGTAGTGGACGCCACACGAGACCTGCTGTGCGCGGTGCTGCCCTATCACCCCTTCCTCATCAAGCCCAACGACCGGGAGTTGGGGGAGATCTTCGGGAAGGTGTTGACCGGCGACCGCGAGATCGAGGACTGCGCCCGGCAGCTCCAAGCCCGAGGGGCTCGGAACGTGTTGGTCTCTATGGCCGGAGCGGGGTCTCTGCTGGTGGACGAAACGGGCGCGGTACACCGCTTAGGTGTCCCGGAAGGCAAAGTGCGCAACTCCGTCGGCGCGGGGGATTCTATGGTAGCCGGGTTCTTGGCCGGGTGGCTGGAGGAACACGACTACGCCGCCGCGCATCGGATGGGCGCGGCGGCCGGTTCCGCCACCGCGTTCTCGGACGGCTTAGCTACGCTCGCAGAGGTCCAGGCTCTGCTGGCCACGCTGTGACCAAATGGGCGTGTCGCAGAATAAAGCTCTGCGGCACGCCCAATTTTACTTCTTTGATTATCCAGCACTGCTTTTTTCGTCATTCTTTGATTGACTTCAGAAACTCCGCTTTTAATGAGGTTTTTATTGTGGAAGATAGGCGATCAATTCTTCCGTTGAGTCCCTCATACCCCGCCGGAACCAGACCTCAATCCAGCCGTATAAGAAGAACCCAACATAGGCAGAAGAATAAGCGGCGACCATTTCCTGCTCTGGATTAAAACCGCACAAATCCAAAATGATGTCTTTGAGCAGATAGACCAGCCCTCTCTCGTTCAACAGGCTGTAAAATTCCCGGTTAGCTTCAAAATGGGAAAATACGATTTGAACAGTTTCTCCTACGGAAAGGTTTGGGGACTTCTTGCACTTGTTCACCCAATCCTGGAATAAATGTGCGATATACGCCTTGACAATATCTTCTTTCGTCTGATAATTGCGGTAAAACGATGTCCGACCCACTCCGGCCATGTCGCACAACTCGCTGATAGATATTTCAGCGATTGGCTTTTCCTCCAGCAGCGCCAACATGGAACTGGTAAGATGCTCTACCACATAGGCGTTGCGGCTCTGATTGCTGAACGGTGAAACATTTTTCGGCTTTTGTTCCATTTTTGCCACCCCCATTGACAATTCAATTCCCCGCTGTTACACTTACGACGCTGTTACGATTATAGCGAAGCATAACACACAGAATTACACCTGTCAAGTTATATTGGGGGGACAAAATGAAAACAATCTTTAAGTTTGCAACAAAAAGCGTCAAAATAATTCTAATTGCTTTCGGGATACTTGTTGCTCTTATCATAGGCATAATTGCAGTGTTTTTACTTGTTGCAAATTATAAAAATACACACTACTGGAAGTATGCAACTCCAGGCGGCAATATTGAGGCACATTATACTGCCCTCGGCCCGTATGATGTTTCCTGCGTGGAGTTTGATGCCGGGAATGAAACCTATCAAAAATTTGAAATATGGTATCCATCTGAAATGAAAGACAGCGGGGCCGCTTACCCGCTTGTCATTATGGCAAACGGAACAGGGGTAAAAGCCTCTCAGTACAAGGCAGTTTTCCAACATCTTGCGTCATGGGGCTTTATTGTAGCAGGAAACGAGGACGAAAATTCCCGCACTGGTGCTTCCTCTTCGGCTACACTTGATTATCTGCTTGCCTTAAACGCAGACCAAAACAGTGAGTTTTACGGCAGGATCGACATGGACAATATTGGAATTGGAGGACATTCCCAAGGCGGTGTCGGAGCGATCAACGCCGTAACTGCACAGGATAATGGCAGATTGTATAAAGCGATATATACAGCCAGTACCACATCCCCCTATTGGGGGCAGGAAAACGTGTTTGGCCTTGAATGGAGTTATGATATTTCGGCAATCAATATCCCCTGTTTTATGGTTGCCGGTACAGGTTTTGCCGATGCTGGTACAGCGGAGGATATTACCGCGACCGAAGGTCAGGGCATTTGTCCTTTATGGGCCTTGAGTGAAAGTTATGCTGCTATTCCCGCTGCCGTCCCCAAGGTCATGGCCAGGGAAGTTGACAAAGACCACGGAGATATGCTGTGTTCCTCCGATGGCTATATGACCGCATGGTTTATGTATTGGCTGAAAGGCGACGAGGCGGCTGGTACAGCTTTCTTTGGTGAGAATGCGGAACTGCTCTCCAATTCCAACTGGCAAGATGCAAGCGTAGGAGGACAGCCATGAAACAGTGATAGGAAAGATTATGGCCTTGATTTGGGAAACAAGAAATATTGAGAAATCTGCCGCACGACGGCAAAAGAAAAAAGCCGTCGTACAACAGAGGACTTCCCTCGCGCCCATCTTGAAAGCGATCTCTTTTGATCCCTGCGGCAACACCTATGTGAAGATGGGCGAAGTCGTAGGAAAAGCGTTTCAGGACGGCGGGAAGTTAAAGTAAAAAGAAAGGATCACGTTGTTATGGCAGAAAAGCAAACGGCAGGCAGAGATTGCTTGGGCGATCTCGCTCCAAAATTCGCGGAGCTGAATGATGATGTTCTCTTTGGAGAAGTCTGGTCGCGGGAAGAACAGCTCTCCCCACGTGACCGCAGTATGGTCACCATCGCGGCGCTGTTTTCGGCGGGGCTCTACCCCCAGCTCAAATCTCATCTCACAATCGGCAAGGCCCACGGCGTGACCAAGCAAGAGGCTGTGGAGATCGTGACCCAGCTGGCCTTTTATTGCGGCTGGCCCAAGGCTTGGAGTACCTTCCCCCTGATCCGGGAGGTTTACGGCGAGGACGATGGCGTGGACCCAAACCGGCTGTCCTGCTTCCCCGTGGGGGAGAAAAATGACGCCTTCGCGCAGTATTTTATCGG